>NZ_JBHWJQ010000002.1:0-206078 GCF_042731435.1 Streptomyces sp. NPDC059861
GCACCGGATTGCTCCGGTGCCGACCGCGGCTGAGTGACGTCATCGCACGGCTTGCTGGGTCAACGCGCCGCCGTCGCCGCGCGAAGCCGGACGTCCGCGCGGCGCCTGGCCTCGGCGTCGTCCTCCGCCTTCGCACGCTCCAGTTCCTGCTCGACGCGCTTGACATCGATCTCGTCGGCCAGCTCGGCGACCTCCGCCAGCAACGACAGCTTGTTGTCCGCGAACGAGACGAAACCGCCGTGCACCGCGGCGACGACCGTTCCACCATCACTCGTACGGATGGTCACCGGGCCCGACTCCAGCACACCGAGCAGCGGCTGGTGACCGGGCATGACGCCGATGTCGCCGGACGTGGTGCGCGCGACGACCAGGGTGGCCTCGCCGGACCAGACCTGGCGGTCGGCAGCGACCAGCTCGACGTGCAGCTCAGCAGCCAAGGGTGGCTCCTCGGGTCACCACCCGGCGGTTCTGCCGGGTGTTGGTTACAAGTCTAATAGGCGTGGCAGAGGGGGCGGGACGACCCCGCCCCCTCACGACACGAGCACGAGGCCCGGGTCAGGAGACGCCCAGCTCCTTCGCGTTCTTCTTCAGGTCCTCAAGACCACCGCACATGAAGAACGCCTGCTCGGGGAAGTGGTCGTACTCGCCGTCGCAGATCGCGTTGAACGCCGCGATCGACTCCTCCAGCGGCACGTCCGAGCCGTCCACACCGGTGAACTGCTTGGCGACGTGGGTGTTCTGGGACAGGAAGCGCTCCACGCGACGGGCACGGTGGACGACGAGCTTGTCCTCCTCGCCGAGCTCGTCGATACCGAGGATCGCGATGATGTCCTGGAGGTCCTTGTACTTCTGCAGGATGTTCTTGACGCGCATGGCGGCGTCGTAGTGGTCCTGCGCGATGTACCGCGGGTCCAGGATGCGGGACGTGGAGTCCAGCGGGTCCACGGCCGGGTAGATGCCCTTCTCCGAGATCGGACGGGACAGAACCGTCGTCGCGTCGAGGTGGGCGAAGGTGGTGGCCGGGGCCGGGTCGGTCAGGTCGTCCGCGGGGACGTAGATCGCCTGCATCGAGGTGATCGAGTGACCGCGGGTCGAGGTGATGCGCTCCTGGAGGAGACCCATCTCGTCGGCCAGGTTCGGCTGGTAACCCACCGCGGAGGGCATACGGCCGAGCAGCGTCGAGACCTCGGAACCGGCCTGCGTGAAGCGGAAGATGTTGTCGATGAAGAACAGCACGTCCTGCTTCTGCACATCGCGGAAGTACTCCGCCATGGTCAGACCGGCGAGGGCCACGCGCAGACGGGTGCCCGGGGGCTCGTCCATCTGACCGAAGACCAGCGCGGTCTTGTCGATGACGCCCGACTCCGACATCTCCTCGATGAGGTCGTTGCCCTCACGGGTGCGCTCGCCGACACCGGCGAACACGGAGACACCGTCGTGGTTGTTGGCGACGCGGTAGATCATCTCCTGGATGAGCACCGTCTTGCCGACGCCGGCACCACCGAACAGACCGATCTTTCCACCCTTGACGTACGGGGTGAGAAGGTCGATGACCTTGACGCCGGTCTCGAACATCTCGGTCTTCGACTCGAGCTCGTCGAAGCGCGGCGCCTTGCGGTGGATGGACCAGCGCTCACCGTCGTAGGACTCGTCGACGTTCAGCACCTCACCGAGGGTGTTGAACACCTTTCCCTTGGTGAAGTCGCCGACCGGGACGGTGATGCCCGTGCCGGTGTCGGTGACCGCGGCCTGGCGGACCAGACCGTCGGTGGGCTGCATGGAGATGGTGCGGACCAGGCCGTCACCCAGGTGCTGGGCGACCTCCAGGGTCAGCGTCTTCTTCTCGCCGGCGTTGGCCGGGTCGGCCACCTCGACGTGAAGCGCGTTGTAGATCTCCGGCATCGCGTCGACGGGGAACTCCACGTCGACGACCGGGCCGATGACCCGCGCGACGCGGCCCGTCGCCGTGGCCGTCTCAACAGTGGTGGTCATTAGTTGTCACTCCCCGCGGTCGCGTCGGCCAGGGCGCTCGCGCCACCGACGATCTCGCTGATTTCCTGGGTGATTTCGGCCTGGCGGGCCGCGTTGGCAAGACGGGAGAGCGTGTTGATCAGCTCACCCGCGTTGTCGGTGGCCGACTTCATCGCGCGCCGGGTGGCGGCGTGCTTGGAAGCCGCCGACTGGAGCAGCGCGTTGTAGATCCGGCTCTCGACGTACCGCGGAAGCAGGGCGTCCAGGACGTCCTCCGCCGACGGCTCGAAGTCGTACAGCGGGAGGATCTCGCCCTTGGGCTTGGCCTCCGCGGCGACCTCGTCGAGGCTGAGCGGCAGCAGCCGCGCGTCCTGCGCGTTCTGCGTCATCATCGAGACGAACTCGGTGAAGACGATGTGGAGCTCGTCCACGCCGCCGTCCGCCGTCTCCTTCTCGATGGCCTCGATGAGGGGGGCCGCGACCTTCTTGGCGTCCGCGTACGAGGGCTCGTCGGTGAAGCCGCTCCACGACTCCGCGATCGTGCGCTCACGGAAGTTGTAGTGCGCGACACCGCGCCGGCCGACGATGTACGTGTCGACCTGCTTGCCCTCGCGCTCCAGCCGCTCGGTCAGCTGCTCCGCCGCCTTGATGGCGTTGGAGTTGAACGCACCTGCCAGACCCCGGTCGCTGGTCAGCAGCAGCACCGCGGACCGCGTGACCGTCTCGGCCTGGGTGGTCAGCGGGTGCTTGGTGTTCGACCCGGTGCCGACCGCCGTGACCGCGCGGGTCAGTTCCTGCGCGTACGGCTTGGAGGCCGTCACCTTGCGATGCGCCTTGACGACGCGCGAGGCGGCGATCATCTCCATCGCCTTGGTGATCTTCTTGGTCGCGGTGACGGATCGGATGCGACGCTTGTAGACCCGGAGCTGGGCTCCCATGAGTCAGGTCCCTTCCTTACGTCACTTGGCGGTGGACGGAGCGTCCTCGCCGAGCAGCTTGCCGTCCGAGGTCTCGAACTGCTTCTTGAACTCGGCGATGGCGTCGGCGACGGCCGTGAGGGTGTCGTCCGACATCTTGCCGCCCTCCTTGATGGAGGTCATGAGGCCCTGCTCCTTGCGGTGCAGGTACTCCAGGAGCTCCCTCTCGAAGCGGCGGATGTCGGAGACCGGCACCTCGTCCATCTTGCCGGTGGTGCCGGCCCAGACGGAGACGACCTGGTCCTCGGTGGACATCGGCTGGTACTGAGCCTGCTTCAGCAGCTCGACCATGCGCTGACCGCGCTCCAGCTGCGACTTCGACGCGGCGTCCAGGTCGGAACCGAAGGCGGCGAACGCCTCCAGCTCACGGAACTGGGCCAGGTCGACGCGCAGACGGCCGGAGACCTGCTTCATCGCCTTGTGCTGCGCGGAACCACCGACTCGGGAGACGGAGATACCGACGTTCAGCGCGGGGCGCTGACCGGCGTTGAACAGGTCCGACTCCAGGAAGCACTGGCCGTCGGTGATGGAGATGACGTTGGTCGGGATGAACGCCGAGACGTCGTTGGCCTTGGTCTCGACGATCGGCAGACCGGTCATCGAGCCGGCACCCATGTCGTCGGAGAGCTTCGCGCAGCGCTCCAGCAGGCGGGAGTGCAGGTAGAAGACGTCACCCGGGTAGGCCTCACGGCCCGGCGGGCGGCGCAGCAGCAGGGAGACGGCACGGTAGGCGTCGGCCTGCTTCGACAGGTCGTCGAAGATGATGAGGACGTGCTTGCCCTCGTACATCCACTGCTGGCCGATGGCCGAACCGGTGTACGGCGCAAGGTACTTGAAGCCGGCCGGGTCGGACGCCGGGGCGGCGACGATGGTCGTGTACTCCAGCGCACCGTTCTCCTCCAGCGCGCGGCGGACCGACGCGATGGTGGAGCCCTTCTGGCCGATGGCGACGTAGATGCAGCGGACCTGCTTGTTCGGGTCGCCGGTACGCCAGTTGTCACGCTGGTTGATGATCGTGTCGACGGCCAGGGCGGTCTTGCCGGTCTGGCGGTCACCGATGATCAGCTGACGCTGACCACGGCCGATCGGGGTCATCGCGTCGACGGCCTTGTAGCCGGTCTCCATCGGCTCGTGCACCGACTTGCGCTGCATGACCGTGGGGGCCTGCAGCTCAAGGGCGCGACGACCCGAGGTCTCGATCTCGCCGAGGCCGTCGATCGGGGCGCCGAGGGGGTCGACCACGCGGCCGAGGTAACCCTCGCCGACCGCGACGGAGAGGACCTCACCGGTGCGGGTGACCGGCTGCCCCTCCTCGATACCGCTGAACTCACCGAGGACGATGGCACCGATCTCGCGCTCCTCGAGGTTGAGGGCGAGGCCGAGGGTGCCGTCCTCGAACTTCAGCAGTTCGTTGGCCATGGCCGAGGGCAGACCCTCGACCTTCGCGATGCCGTCGCCGGCAAGGGTGACCGTACCGACCTCCTCGCGCGAGGCCGCGTCCGGCTTGTACGACTGGACGAAGGTCTCCAGTGCGTCCCGGATCTCCTCCGGCCGGATCGTGAGCTCCGCCATCTGGGTTCCCTGCTCTCCTTGTTGGGCCCGAAGTTTCACTTTGGGGGGATGGGGACTCCCCCCTAAGAGAGGTGAATCCTCTGCACGGCCCAACCGGGCCGTAAGTACGACTTGCGTGTTCAGTTGCGGCTAGCTCGCCAGCCGGCGCTCGGCGTCCGCGAGGCGGTCCGCGAGGGAGCCGTTGATGATCTCGTCGCCGACCTGCACCCGGATCCCGCCGAGGACCTCGGGGTCCAGGTCGAGGTTGAGGTGCATCCGACGGCCGTAGAGCTTCGCGAGAGCATCGCCGAGGCGCTGCTTCTGTGCGTCGCTCAGCGGCACGGCCGAGGTGACGACGGCCACCATGCGGTCCCGCCGCTCGGCGGCGAGCTTGGACAGGGACTCAAGTCCCGCCTCCAGGCTACGTCCCCGCGGCGCGGTCACAAGGCGCGTCACCAGACGCTCGGTGGCCGGGGCCGCCCTTCCGCCGAGCAGGCTGCGCAGCAGCTCGCTCTTGGCGGCGACCGTGGCCTTGCGGTCGGTCAGCGCGGCGCGCAGCTCGGTGCTGGAGGCGACGATCCGGCCGAACCGGAACAGCTCGTCCTCGACGCTGTCGAGCGTGCCGCCCTGCTGTGCGGCGGTGAGGTCGGCGGTGTTCGCCAGCTCCTCCAGCGCGTCCACCAGGTCGCGGGACTGCGACCAGCGGGAGCGCACCATGCCGGACACCAGGTCCGCGGTCTCGCCGCCGACCTGGGTGCCGAGCAGGCGCTGGACCAGCTCCGCCTTGCTCTCACCGGCCTGCGCCGGGTCGGTGAGGACCCGACGCAAGCCGACCTCGCGGTGAAGCAGCGCGGTCACCGCGGCCAGCTCGTCGGCGAGCCGCGCCGTGTCCACGGACGTGGCGTCCGTCAGCGCGTCGAGACGCTCACGTGCGGCTGCCAGGGCCTCGCGGCTCGCTCCGTTCATCGAGACGCCTCGGCCTTCTCCTCGAGCTCGTCGAGGAAGCGGTCGATCACACGGCTCTGGCGGGAGTGGTCCTCGAGGGACTCACCGACCAGCTTGCCGGCCAGGTCGGTGGCCAGCTTGCCGACGTCCTGCCGGAGCGCGGACGAGGCGGCCTTGCGGTCGGCCTCGATCTGGGTGTGACCTGCGGCGACGATCTCCTCGCGCTGCCGCTGGCCTTCCGCGCGCATCTCGGCGATGAGCGCGGCACCCTGCTCCTGAGCTTCCTGGCGCAGCCGCGCGGCCTCGTGCCGGGCCTCGGCGAGCTGGGCCTTGTACTGCTCAAGGACGCTCTGAGCCTCGACCTTCATGGTCTCGGCCTCTTCAATACCGCCTTCGATCGCCGCGCGGCGCTCCTCCAGAACCTTGTTGATGTTCGGAAGCAGCTTCTTCCAGAAGATGAAGAAGACGATGGCGAAGGCGATGGTGCCGACGAGCAGCTCGGGGCCGGGCGGGATGAGCGGGCTCTGCTCCTCCTCGGCCGCCAGCTGCACCAGGTTGGCGATCACATCAGTGCCTTTCGTCGAATCGTGTCGGTAAGCGGTGGCTACTTACACACCGAACACGAACGGCATAACGATGCCGATGAGGGCGAGCGCCTCACAGAAGGCGAAGCCCAGGATCTGGTTGGCGCGGATCAGGCCGGCGGCCTCGGGCTGACGGGCCAGGGCCTGGGTGCCGTTGCCGAAGATGATGCCGACGCCGATGCCGGGGCCGATGGCGGCGAGGCCGTAGCCGATGGAGCCGAGCGAACCGGAGACAGCGGCGAGGGTCTCAGTGGCAGCCATGCTGAATCTTCCTTCTCTTTCATGGACCGGCGGGGGTTGGCCACCGGACGTTCTGGGGGCTAGCGGGCGTTAGGGGCTCAGTGGTGCTCGGCCAGAGCGCCCTGGATGTACGTGCAGGCCAGCAGTACGAAGACGTACGCCTGGACGGCCTGCACGAAAAGCTCGAAGAGGATCATGGCCATCGTCATGATGAAGGAGACGCCCGCGGCCGGGATCAGCCAGCTGTTCAGCAGGTACCAGGAGGCGACGGTGAACATGACCAGCATCAGGTGGCCGGCGAACATGTTGGCGAAGAGTCGCACGGCGTGCGTGAACGGGCGGACCAGCAGGTTCGAGAAGAACTCGATGATCATGACGAGCGGCAGCACCGGACCGAGCGACTTGTCGTAGCCGGTCACGTTCTTGAAGAAGCCGACGAAGCCGTGGCGCTTGAAGGTCAGTCCGACCCAGGTGAGGTAGACGATCGCGGCCAACACTGCCGGGTACGCGATGATCGACGACACCGGGAACTGGGCCAGCGGAATCACCGACCAGATGTTCATGATCCAGATGAAGAAGAAGAGCGAGACCATGAGCGGGACCCACTTCTCGCCCTCACGCTTGCCAAGGGTCTCGTAGACGATGCCGCGGCGCACGAAGTCGTAGCCGGCCTCGCCGATCATCTGCAGCTTGCCCGGAACCACCTTCGCCTTGCCGAAGGCCGCCCAGAAGAAGCCGATCACGAGCACGGTGGTGATGAGCGCGAGCAGCATCACCTTGTTGAACTCGAACCCTCCCACCGTGGTGATCGGCTGGAAGAGAAACGAGTGCAGGCCCGGAGCCGGAAAGCCACACCCGTTGTCGGACATGATCCGACAACTCCAGTCAAAGGCGAGCTGGGTCTGGTCAGCACTCACCACGGGCTCCTTCGGCGTGACGCATGGGTACGGCAACCTCGTTGTGTCGGCGCGGCACAGGGCCGCGGGTCGGCACCGGACAGGTGTTACGGATGTGGGGGCGGCTGGGGGACATCAAGCCTCGCGATCGAGCAGGCGTCAGCTCGGATGCCCGCGCCCGCGATGCCGCAGTTGGCACCGGACGATAGCAGGAGTTCTCACTGGCCCTTATCCCGCCCCTACCCCTCACGACGACGGCCCTGTCTTCTCGGGCTTCTCGCTCTTCGCGGCATCCGGATCGACGTAGAAGATCTTGGCCTTCATGTGCGCTCGAGCCTGCGCGGCCATCCATACGACGGTCGCGACGACGAGGCCGATGGCGAACGTCTTCGGATGGAAGAGAGAGGTGTCCTTGAAGAGGGCGACGAAGATCAGGAGCAACAGGAGCTGGGCGACGTAGAGCATCATCCCCATGGCCTGGAAGAGCTGGGGGAGCGTTTTCGCCGTCCATTGCAGAACGAACAGACCGATCCCCATGAAGAGGATGGCGAGCAGTGTGCCGATACCGGCACCGAGCGCTCCCTTGCCACCTGCGACCACACCGCTGACCGCGACCGTGACCACACCGACAGCGGCTGTGGGCACAGCTGTCTGCAGAAGGTTCCGGGCGTCATTGGACGGCATGGCGGCAACTCCGCTTTCACAGGGGGGCAGGGTGTCGTCATGGACGAGCGTAGTCCCGGGCTGAGAGAGAACCTCATGCCGGTGGACCGTCGCACCACGGTCCGTCGGCTCTATCCGGGGGGTTCTCGTGAACCGTATCACAAACTATTTGATGAGGTCTTTACCTGGGGGTGTGCGCACTGTCACACATGAGAGTGATGCTGCGCGTCTGTGCAGAATTCGAGCCGACTTGTCTGGTATAGGGGCGTTCGTTCCCCCACGGCCTGGCAATGCCTTAGTCAGATTCTTACCTTGTGAAGCGTGAGCGGGAGCCGACGGCGGTCGCTCCGTTGACCCCGGAGACCCCGACGGCGACCGGCGTGCGCTCCTCCTCCTCGGCGGGAGACTCGACCGGAACCTCCGACTCGGGCGGCGGCACGGCCCGGCTCCGGCGGTAGCGCGGCGGCACGAAGTGCTCGGCCCACAGGGGGGTGCGCGGGGTGAAGCGGGGCAGCAGCAGCAGGACCAGGCCCAGGGCGCTGAGCAGCACCACGCCCAGGACGATCCACATGGACGCCGAGTTCACCGAGTAGCCGAGGGCGCCGAAGGCGATCAGCGCCGACCAGAAGTACATGATCAGCACGGCCCGGCTGTGCGAGTGCCCGATCTCCAGCAGCCGGTGGTGCAGGTGCCCCCGGTCCGCGGCGAACGGCGACTGGCCCCGCCAGGTGCGGCGCACGATCGCGAGGATCAGGTCCGCGGCCGGGATCGCGATGATGGTCAGCGGCATCAGCAGCGGGATGTAGACCGGCACCATCTGGTGCACGGAGTTGCGCTCGGACCCGGTGAACAGGTTCATCAGGTCCGGGTCGACCTGCCCCGTGACCGAGATCGCGCCCGCCGCCAGCACCAGGCCGATCAGCATCGAGCCCGAGTCGCCCATGAAGATGCGGGCCGGGTGCATGTTGTGCGGCAGGAAGCCCAGGCACATGCCCATCAGCACCACGGCGAAGAGGGAGGCCGGGGCGGCGGCCTCGATGCCGTACGAGTACCAGATCCGGTACGCGTACATGAAGAAGGCGGCCGAGGCGATGCACACCATGCCCGCGGCCAGGCCGTCCAGCCCGTCGACGAAGTTGACCGCGTTGATGGTGATGACTACCAGGGCCACCGTGAGCAGCGTGCCCTGCCACTGGGTCAGCGCGACCGTGCCGACACCCGGCACCGGCAGCCACAGGATCGTCAGGCCCTGCATCACCATCACGCCGGCGGCGATCATCTGGCCGCCCAGCTTGATCAGGGCGTCGATCTCGAACTTGTCGTCCAGCACACCGATGAGCCAGATCAGCGCCGCCCCGGAGAGCAGGGCGCGTGGCTCGTTGGACTTCTCGAAGACCTCGCTGAGGTTGGTGAGATGGTCGGCGACCAGCAGGCCCGCGCACAGGCCGAAGAACATCGCGATCCCGCCGAGCCGCGGAGTGGGCTCCCGGTGCACGTCACGTGCCCGGATCTCCGGCATCGCTCCGGCCACGATCGCGAATTTCCGCACCGGCCCTGTCAGCAGGTACGTCACCGCGGCCGTGATGCAGAGCGTCAGCAGGTATTCACGCACGGGCTTCCCCACAGATCTCGCTGGCCATCTCAGCCCCACACCCTAGCGAGGGACGCATATGGTTGGGGACTTCCGGGTAGCGACGATGGTTGCACGTGTGGCTGTGTACGGATGCCCGGCTACCCCGGCTCAGCGCGGATACGGCGGAAATCCCCGTGCGAGATCCCGCACTTCTTCACGCACCGACCTGCTGTCGGCCTGGTCCCGCAGCACCTCCGCGAGCAGCTTGGCGATGCGAGCCATCTCACCCTCGCTCATCCCCTGGGTGGTGACGGCAGCGGTGCCCAGCCGCAGGCCGCGGGCGTCGTGCGGCAGGGCGCAGCAGTCGACGATCATCCCGGCGGCCGCGAGCCGGCCGCGGGCGGTACGGCCGTCCACGCCGAGCGGCGCCGGGTCCGCGGTGATGAGGTGGGTGTCCGTGCCGCCGGTGGTGACGGCGAGCCCCTCGGCGGCGAGGGCGGCGGCCAGGTAGCGGGCGTTGGCGACCACCTGATGGGCGTACGTCCGGAAGGCCGGTGTTGCCGCCTCGCCGAAGGCGACCGCCTTCGCGGCGATGCTGTGCATCTGGGCGCCGCCCTGGGTGAAGGGGAAGACGGCCCGGTCGACACGTTCGGCGAGCTCGGCGCCGCAAAGGAGCATGCCGCCGCGCGGTCCGCGCAGCACCTTGTGCGTGGTGGCGCACACCACATCGGCGTACGGCACCGGACTCGGCGCCGCTCCCCCGGCGACGAGCCCGATGGGATGCGCGGCGTCCGCGACGAGGTAGGCGCCCACCTCGTCGGCGACCTCGCGGAAGTAGGCGTAGTCGATGTGCCGCGGGTAGGCGATCGAGCCGCACACGATCGCCTTGGGGCGGTGGGCGCGGGCCAGGGTGCGCACCTGGTCGTAGGCGATGAGGCCGGTCTCCTCGTCGACGCCGTAGCCGACGAAGTCGAACCAGCGGCCGGAGAAGTTGACGGGCGAACCGTGGGTGAGGTGGCCGCCGTGGCGCAGGCCGAGGGCGAGGACCGTGTCGCCGGGGCGCAGCAGGGCGGCGTACGCGGCCAGGACGGCCGAACTGCCCGAGTGGGACTGGACGTTGGCGTGCTCGGCGCCGAACAGTGTCTGGGCGCGCCGGACGGCGAGCCCCTCGGCGACATCGACGATCTCGCAGCCGCCGTGGTAGCGGGACCCCGGATAGCCCTCGGCATACTTGTTGGAGAGCGGCGAGCCGAGGGCGGCCAGCACGGCCCGCGAGGCGAAGTTCTCGGCGGCGTTCAGCTGGAGCGTGGTCGACTGCCGGTCCAGCTCCCCGAGCAGGATCTCGGCGAGCGCGGGATCCTGCCGGCGCAGCAGATCGGCCTCTGGGGCATGGGTGACCGACATGGTGGACTCCGGGCGTCGACGATGACGTAGGTCCAATGTAGGCCGGGGCGGTCGCGGGCGCCCGCTGTCGTAGGGCTGCGGGGGCGGCCGGGACTCAGGTCCGGGCCGCCACCCCCGTCAGCGCCGTCACCACGGGGTCCAGCGCCTGGTGTATCTCCTCGCCGACCGACCGGAAGAACGTCAGCGGCGCCCCGTACGGGTCGTACACCTCGTCGGCCTCGGCGGTGGGTGCCAGCAGCCAGCCGCGCAGCGCGGCGCCGGCCCGCACCAGGGCGCGGGCCCGGGCGACCACCCCGTCCTCCAGCGGTGGCAGGGTCGCCGGGTCGATGGCCTTCACCAGCCGGGTGAACTCCTTCAGCGTGAAGGTGCGCAGCCCCGCCGAGTGCCCCATCGAGATCACCTGGGCACGGTGGTCGCGGGTGGCGGTGAGCACCAGGTCGGCCCGGATGACATGCTCGTCCAGCAGCTCCCGGCCCACGAAGCCGGAGGCGTCCGCGCCGAAGTCGGCCAGCACCGTCTCGGCGTTGGCCTCCATGGGCGCGCCCTCGTGGCCCCAGGTGCCGGCGCTCTCCACGATCAGCCCGCCGCCGAGGACACCGAGCCGCTCCGACACGAAATGCCGGGTCAGCCGCTCGGTGATGGGCGAGCGGCACACGTTTCCGGTGCTGACATGGAGGATGCGGAAACTGTCACGCGGAAGCCCCACGAACGTCGTCGTGATCTCCGCCGCGCTTTCCCGGTTGCCTATGCCACGCATGGGGGTGCCCCCTGCTCGAGCGGAGCCGAGAGCTTGGGGGAGTCAGGGGCTGTCAATTGGCCACCTCAAGGTCGGGTACGACCTTGCGCAGCTCGTCCGGCGAGAGGGCGCCCTCACGCAGCAGGACGGGCACCGGGCCGGTGACGTCGACGATGGAGGACGGCACGTTGCCGGGGGTCGGGCCGCCGTCGAGGTAGACGGAGACGGAGTCGCCGAGCATCTGCTGGGCGGCGTCGCAGTCCTCCGGCGCCGGGTGCCCGGTGAGGTTCGCCGACGAGACGGCCATCGGGCCGACCTCGGTGAGCAGTTCGATGGCGACCGGGTGCAGCGGCATGCGCACGGCGACCGTGCCCCGGGTGTCGCCCAGGTCCCACTGGAGCGACGGCTGGTGCCTGGCGACCAGGGTCAGCGCGCCCGGCCAGAACGCGTCGACCAGCTCCCAGGCCAGCTCGGAGAAGTCGGTGACCAGGCCGTGCAGGGTGTTCGGGGAGCCGATGAGGACGGGGGTGGGCATGTTGCGGCCGCGGCCCTTGGCCTCCAGCAGGTCGGAGACAGCCTCCGAGGAGAACGCGTCGGCACCGATGCCGTACACGGTGTCGGTGGGGAGGACCACCAGCTCGCCACGGCGGACGGCGGACGCGGCCTCACGCAGACCGGTCACACGGTCGGTGGCGTCGTTGGTGTCGTATCGCCGTGCCATTTCAGCGGTCCTCCTCGTACCCGTACTGCGGGGGTGAAGTCTGGTGGGTGCTCACGGCAGCGCCTTACGGGCGGTGGCGAAGCGCGGGCGGTTGTTGAGGTCGGGGTGGTCGGCCGCGTCGGCCCAGCCCCGCTCCTCGGTGAAGATCCACGGCACCTGGCCGCCCTGGGTGTCGGCGTGCTCGATGACGACGACGCCGCCGGGGCGCAGCAGCCGGTGCGCGGTGCGTTCCAGGCCCCGGATGAGGTCGAGGCCGTCCTCGCCGGAGAACAGGGCCAGCTCGGGGTCGTAGTCCCGGGCCTCGGGGGCGACGTACTCCCATTCGGTGAGCGGGATGTACGGCGGGTTCGAGATGACCAGGTCGACCTGCCCGTCGAGGTCCGGGAAGGCGGTCAGAGCGTTCCCCTGCCGCAGGTCGACCCGCGACCCCTCGACGTTCTTACGGGTCCAGCGCAGCGCGTCCTCGGACAGCTCCACGGCATGCACGCGGGAGCGCGGCACCTCCTGGGCGAGCGCGAGCGCGATGGCACCGGAGCCGGTGCACAGGTCGACGATCAGCGGCTCGACCACGTCCATGGCGCGCACGGCGTCTATGGCCCAGCCGACCACGGACTCCGTCTCCGGGCGCGGCACGAACACGCCCGGCCCGACCTGGAGTTCCAGGTACCGGAAGAAGGCGCGCCCGGTGATGTGCTGGAGCGGCTCGCGCTGCTCACGGCGCGCGATGACCTCCCAGTAGCGGGCGTCGAAGTCGGAGTCCTTCACGGAGTGCAACTCGCCCCGCTTCACGCCGTGCACGAACGCGGCGAGCTCCTCCGCGTCGGTGCGCGGCGAGGGCACGCCGGCGTCGGCCAGCCGCTGGGTGGCCTGGGCCACCTCCGCGAGCAGCAGACTGCGGGGGCCCGGGGGTCGCCCCCCAAAAGATGGCTGCACGCTCGTCCTCCGTCGTACTCGTAAGTTCCTTACGCGGCTGCGAGCTTGGCGGCCGAGTCCGCGTCGACGCAGGCCTGGATCACCGCGTCGAGCTCGCCGTCAAGGACCTGGTCCAGGTTGTACGCCTTGAAGCCGACGCGGTGGTCCGAGATGCGGTTCTCCGGGAAGTTGTACGTGCGGATCTTCTCGGACCGGTCGACGGTGCGGACCTGGCTGCGGCGGGCGTCGGCGGCCTCCTTCTCCGCCTCCTCCTGTGCCGCTGCGAGCAGCCTGGAGCGCAGGATACGCAGTGCCTGCTCCTTGTTCTGCAGCTGGCTCTTCTCGTTCTGGCAGGAGGCGACGACTCCGGTCGGGATGTGCGTGATGCGCACGGCGGAGTCGGTGGTGTTCACGGACTGCCCGCCCGGGCCGGAGGACCGGTAGACGTCGATGCGCAGATCGTTGGGGTTGATCTCGACGTCGATCTCCTCGGCCTCCGGGGTGACGAGCACGCCGGCGGCGGAGGTGTGGATGCGTCCCTGGGACTCGGTGGCGGGCACGCGCTGCACGCGGTGCACACCGCCCTCGTACTTCAGCCGCGCCCACACGCCCTGCCCGGGCTCGGTGGCGCCCTGCCCGCCCTTGGTCTTCACGGCGACCTGGACGTCCTTGTAGCCACCCAGCTCGGACTCGGTGGCGTCGATGATCTCGGTCTTCCAGCCGACGCGCTCGGCGTACCGCAGATACATGCGCAGCAGGTCCCCGGCGAACAGCGCGGACTCGTCACCGCCGGCGCCCGCCTTGATCTCCAGGATGACGTCCTTGTCGTCGCTGGGGTCGCGCGGGACCAGCAACAGGCGGAGCTTCTCGGTGAGCTGCTCGCGCTGTCGCTCCAGATCCTTGACCTCGGCGGCGAACTCGGGGTCGTCGGCGCCCAGTTCGCGGGCCGTCTCGATGTCGTCGCCCGACTGCTTCCAGGAGCGGTACGTGGCGACGATCGGCGTGAGTTCGGCGTAGCGCTTGTTCAGCTTGCGCGCGTTGGCCTGATCGGCGTGGACCGACGGATCGGCGAGCTGCTTCTCCAGGTCGGCGTGCTCGGCGACGAGCTCCTCGACGGCCTCGAACATCTCTGGCTCCTGATGGGGGCATCCCCTGCTCGAACGTAGGTGAGCGCGTGGGGAAGGGTACGGGGTGAAGTGGGCGGGCGACCAAAAACGCCGGTCCCGGCGCGCCCGCAAGGGGGCGCGGCCGTGGACCGGCGAAATGGGGCTCGCTACTTCTTGGAGCCGGCGGCCTTGCCGAAGCGGGCCTCGAAGCGGGCCACACGGCCACCGGTGTCGAGGATCTTCTGCTTGCCCGTGTAGAACGGGTGGCACTCGGAGCACACCTCGGCCCGGATGGCGCCGGACTGGATGGTGCTACGGGTGGTGAACGAGGCGCCACAGGTGCAGCTGACCTGCGTCTCGACGTACTCGGGGTGAATGTCGCGCTTCAAGGTGTCTCCTATGGTTCGGGAGGGCGCCGGGTCGCAGCCGCGGGATGCGGGAGCGTGAACCGGAGCCGACGTACCAGTCTGCCAGGACTGGTGCCATCCCCCAAAACCGGGGGTTGCTCCGAACTATCCCGTGCGGGCGGGGGTGGGCGCTGCCGCGCCCCTTCAGGACGTGATCACGCCCCTGGCTTCGCCTGTCGCCGATCCCTCGGTGGCCGACCTCGGGATGGGCCTGTCGTTCTTCAGGGCGTCCCACACCCGCTGGGCCTTCGCCTCGTCGAGCAGGACGCGGTTGGGATCGGCGGGGTTGTACCGCACCGGCATCGTCACCATGTTCATCTTCGAGGCGCTGATGCCCTTGAGGCCGCTCGCGAAGGACGTCAGGGCGTCGACCGAGCCGAGGGAGGAGTCGGTCGTGACCGCGTTGGTGGCGGTGTCGGCGAGGTCGTACAGCTTCTTGGGGCTGGTGAACAGGCCGATCTCCTTGACCTGCTCGACCAGCGCCTTGACGAAGGCCTGCTGGAGCTGGATGCGGCCGAGGTCCGAGCCGTCGCCCACGCCGTGCCGGGTGCGCACCAGGCCGAGGGCCTGCTCGCCGGTGAGCTGGTGCGTGCCGGCTTCGAGGTCGAGGTGGCTCTCGGGGTCCTCGATGTCCTGCGTCGTGGTCACCTCGACGCCGCCCAGTTCGTCGACGAGCTTCTGGAAGCCGGCGAAGTCGACCTCCAGGTAGTGGTCCATGCGGATGCCGGTGAGGGACTCGACGGTCTTCACGGCGCAGGCGGCGCCGCCGGTGCTGTACGCGGAGTTGAACATCACGCCGGAGACCGCGTCGTGGCTGCCGCCGTCGGCGTCCGTGCACGCGGGGCGGTCGATCAGTGTGTCGCGCGGGACGGAGACGACGCTGGCCTTCTTCCGGCCCTCATGGACGTGCACGATCATCGCCGTGTCCGATCGGGCGCTGCCGTCGTCGGTGCCGCCGCCCAGCTTCTCGTTGCCGCCGGCGCGGGTGTCCGAGCCCAGGACCAGGATGTTCTCGGAGCCGTTGTCGGCCTTGCCGGGCCGGTCGGCGCCCAGGGCCTGATCGATGTCGACGCTCTTGAGGTTGCCGTTGAGCTTGAGGTACACGTAGCCGACGCCGGTGCCGCCGAGGACGACGATGCCCGCGGCGGTCCAGGCTGCGATCAGCAGCCCTCTGCGGCCCTTGGCCCGCGGTTTGCGGCGGCGTCCCTTGGCCCGTCGGCGCGGGCCGTGTGTGCCGGACTCACCCGGTATACCGGGCTCCGGCGTGCTGTCGGCAGGCATGTGCTCCTCAGCTCTCGTCGGATGTCGGGTACCCCCTGCGGTCAGGAATGCGATCAGGAATGGGCATGCACCAGACCATCGTCGCCCTGTCCGGTCAGACGGGGAAACTCGGGGCAGGGTTGCACAAAAAACTGTGAAGGGCCGCATCCGTCATCGATGTGACGGACGCGGCCCTTCACCAGGCCGATCTCAGCGGGCCGCGGTCAGCGGGCCCGTCCGGCGCCTCAGTCGCCGTTGCCGGGGGTCGGCGTCGTCTTCTGGATCTGCATCAGGAACTCGCCGTTCGACTTCGTCTGCTTCATCTTGTCGAGGAGCAGCTCGATCGCCTGCTGCTGGTCGAGCGCGTGCAGCACCCGGCGCAGCTTCCAGGTGACGGCGAGCTCCTCGTTGCCGAGCAGGATCTCTTCCTTACGGGTACCGGACGCGTCCACGTCCACCGCCGGGAAGATGCGCTTGTCGGCGAGCTTCCGGTCGAGCTTGAGCTCCGCGTTGCCGGTGCCCTTGAACTCCTCGAAGATCACCTCGTCCATGCGGGACCCGGTGTCCACCAGTGCGGTGGCGAGGATGGTCAGCGAGCCGCCGTCCTCGATGTTGCGGGCCGCACCGAAGAAGCGCTTCGGCGGGTACAGGGCGGTCGAGTCGACACCACCGGACAGGATGCGGCCGGAGGCCGGGGCGGCGAGGTTGTACGCACGGCCCAGACGCGTGATCGAGTCGAGCAGCACGACGACGTCGTGGCCCAGCTCCACCAGCCGCTTGGCGCGCTCGATGGCGAGCTCGGCGACCGTGGTGTGGTCCTCGGCCGGGCGGTCGAAGGTCGAGGAGATGACCTCGCCCTTGACCGACCGCTGCATGTCGGTGACCTCTTCCGGACGCTCGTCGACGAGGACGACCATCAGGTGGCACTCGGGGTTGTTGTGCGTGATCGCGTTGGCGATCGCCTGCATGATCATGGTCTTGCCGGTCTTCGGCGGGGCCACGATCAGACCGCGCTGGCCCTTACCGATCGGCGAGACCAGGTCGATGATGCGGGTGGTGAGGACGCCGGGGTCCGTCTCCAGGCGGAGGCGGTCCTGCGGGTAGAGCGGCGTCAGCTTGTTGAACTCCGGGCGGCCACGGCCGTGTTCGGGCGCCATGCCGTTGACGGAGTCGAGGCGGACGAGCGCGTTGAACTTCTCGCGCCGCTCGCCTTCCTTGGGCTGACGGACCGCACCGGTGATGTGGTCGCCCTTGCGCAGGCCGTTCTTGCGGACCTGGGCGAGGGAGACGTACACGTCGTTCGGACCGGGCAGGTAGCCCGAGGTGCGGATGAACGCGTAGTTGTCGAGGATGTCGAGGATGCCCGCGACCGGGATCAGGACGTCGTCCTCGGCGATCTGCGGCTCGCTGCTGCTGCCGCCCATCTCGTCACGGCCCCGGCGACCCCGGCGGTCGCGGTAGCGGCCGCGACGGCCACGGCGGCCGCCGTCGAAGTCGTCGTCGTTCTGGCCCTGTCCGCCGCCGCCCTGCTGCTGACGCTGCTGGCCCTGGCCCTGCTGCTGGTCGTCGCCCTTGCCGCGGCGGTCACGGTCCCGGTTGTCCCGGTCGCCGCGCTCACGGTCCCGGTTGTCCCGGTCGCCGCGCTCGCGGTCCCGGCCGCGCTCACGGCGGTCGCGACGACGGCCCTCGCCGCCGTCGGCGTCGCCCTGCGGCTGCTGCGCGGGCGACTCGGCCTTCGGCTCGCTCTTCGCCTCGGCCGTCACGGTCTCGGGGCTGCCCGCCTCGGCGGTGGCCCGGCGACGCCGGCGCTCGGGGGCGTCCTCTCCCCCACGCTCGGCCTCGCTCGCGCGGGCGGCGCCGCCGCCCGGCTGGCCGGGAATCTCGATCTGCTGCTGGGCCACTGCCTTCTCGGCGGGCGCCTCGGCCGGCTTGGCGGCCTTCTCGGCAGGCGCGTCGTCGCCGGTACGTGCCTTGGACGTGGCGCGGCGCTTGGGCTTGGTCTCGGTGGCGGCCTCGGCGGTCTTCGCCGGGGCTCCCCCTCCCGCCTGCGCCTCCTTGATGACCTCGATCAGCTGGCTCTTGCGCATCCGCGCGGTGCCCCTGATACCGAGGCCGGATGCGACCTGCTGCAGCTCGGCCAGCACCATGCCCTCGAGGCCGGTACCGCGGCGCCGCCGGGAGCCGGCACCGGTGGCAGGCGCGGAGGCGTCCGTGGCGGGCGCGGCAGCGGTCTCCTCGACACGTGCGCCCATCAGATCGGTGGTGTCGCTCACGAAGGGTCCTTCCCTGGAGCGGACGTCGGCCTGTCTGGCTCGGCGACCGGTTGTGCTGTCCGGCTTCGGTTCTTGCTGACCGAACCGTGCCGGGGCGGTGGTCCGCCAAAGCGGCGGAGGAAATATCTGGTGATGGCGCTTCCTTGAGCCGTGGCACCCAGTGTCACGTGGCGTGGTCGCACCGGTTCCGGAGCGTGCCCGTCGGACCGCTCAGTGTCGACGTACGACGTACTGCCCGCGTACGAGGTACGAGACACAGTGCGGCTTGGGGAGCTCCCGGAAGAATGTCTGTCCCGAACTGGGACACGAGGCACCTCGCCATGGTGGGGTCGGGTGCAGACTTGAGGTTAACACTACCGGATCCAACAAACATTCCCCCTCTCGAAATCCGGCAATCGCGTGCTTTTAATCGACGCTCGCCACGTCGGCGCCGCTGGTCGCGAGCGGCAGTACGCTCGCCCCCGGCACGTCCAGGGCCAGCCGGTTCGCCGCCCAGCCCGGGCCCGCCAGTTGTTCCACCTTGTCGGCCGTACCCTCGTCCGCGAGCGCCAGCACGGTGGGTCCCGCGCCGGAGATGACCGCGGCGATGCCGTCCGCCCGCAGCCGCTCCACCAGCGCCGCGCTCTCGGGCATGGCGGGGGCGCGGTACTCCTGGTGCAGCCGGTCCTCGGTGGCGGGCAGCAGCAGCTCGGGGCGCCTGGTCAGGGCCTCGACGAGCAGCGCGGCACGGCCCGCGTTGGTGGCGGCGTCGACGTGCGGCACGGTGCGCGGCAGCAGACCGCGCGCGGTCTCCGTCAGAACCGGCTTCCCGGGCACGAAAACCACCGGAACGATGGAATCGGCGGGGTCCATCCTGATCGCCCGCGCGGCGCCGGCCTCCATCCAGGAGAGCGTGAACCCGCCGAGCAGGCATGCCGCGACGTTGTCCGGGTGGCCCTCGATCTCGGTGGCCAGCTCCAGCAGGCCCCTGTCGTCCAGCCGGGCCTCGCCGCCTATGGTCACGGCCCGGGCGGCGACGATTCCGGCACAGATGGCGGCCGAGGAGGAGCCCAGGCCACGGCCGTGCGGAATGCGGTTCGCGCAGACGATTTCCAGGCCACGGGGCTGTCCGCCCAGGGAATCGAAGGCGGCACGGAGAGCGCGTACGAGAAGGTGGCTTTCGTCACGTGGCAGCGTCCCGCTGCCCTCCCCCGCGATGTCGACGTGCAGCCCGGAGTCGGCCACGCGGACGACGACGTCGTCGTAGAGCCCCAGCGCGAGGCCGAGGGCGTCGAAGCCCGGGCCGAGGTTGGCGCTGGTGGCGGGGACGCGCACCCGTACGGCGGCGGCGCGGAACGCTGGACCGGCCATCGCTCGATGACTCTCCTTGAGCTGCGTGATTCGTGAATGCCGAAGACATTCGATGACGTACGACGGACCCTTCGGGCCGTTGCCGGATCCCTCCGGTCACTCCGGGATCACGACGACGGCGCGGCGCCCTGCCTATGCGAGGCATATGCGGGGGGCGGGTTCAGTACAGCCTATCGAAGGAAGGTTCTGTGGCGACATAGGGCGCACAGGAGGCGCACGATGCGTGTCGTAAGCCCCCTGTGCCCCCCTGTCAGGGAATGCCCCGGGTCAAGCGGTACGTCAGACCAGTCCGAGGCGCTCGGCGGCGGTCGCCGCGTCCACCGGCACGGTGACCGGCTGCGGTGCGCCGGCGACGGCCCAGTCGGGGTCCTTGAGGCCGTTGCCGGTGACCGTGCACACGATGCGCTGGCCCGGGTCGACCTTGCCGAGTTCGGCGGCCTTCAGCAGACCGGCCACCGATGCGGCCGAGGCGGGCTCGACGAAGACGCCCTCCTGAGCGGCCAACAGGCGGTAGGCGCGTAGGATTTCACGGTCCGTCACCTCGTCGATGAGGCCGCCGGACGCGTCCCGCGCGTCGAGCGCGTGCTGCCAGGAGGCGGGGTTGCCGATCCGGATCGCGGTGGCGATGGTCGACGGGTCCTTGACCACCTCGCCGCGCACGATGGGCGCGGAGCCGGAGGCCTGGAAGCCCCACATCCGGGGCGTCCTGGTGGCGACGCCGTCGGCGGCGTACTCCTTGTACCCCTTCCAGTACGCCGTGATGTTGCCCGCGTTGCCCACCGGCAGGACATGGATGTCCGGGGCGTCGCCGAGCATGTCGACGATCTCGAAGGCGGCGGTCTTCTGGCCCTCGATACGTACCGGGTTGACCGAATTCACCAGTGCGACGGGGTAGTTGTCGCTGAGCGCGCGGGCGAGCGTGAGGCAGTCGTCGAAGTTGCCGTCGACCTGGAGGATCTTCGCGCCGTGCACCAGGGCCTGGCCCATCTTGCCGAGCGCGATCTTGCCCTGCGGCACGAGGACGGCGGAGACCATCCCGGCGCGCACGCCGTACGCGGCGGCGGAGGCGGACGTGTTGCCCGTGGAGGCGCAGATGACCGCCTTCGCGCCCTCCTCCTTGGCCTTGGAGATGGCCATGGTCATGCCGCGGTCCTTGAAGGACCCGGTCGGGTTCGCGCCCTCCACCTTCAGGTGGACCTCGCAGCCCGTGCGCTCGGAGAGCACCTGCGCGGGCACGAGGGGCGTACCGCCCTCGCGGAGCGTCACGACCGGCGTGGTGTCGGAGACGGGCAGCCGGTCCCGGTACTCCTCGATGATTCCGCGCCACTGGTGGGTCATTGCTGGTTACTCTCCTTCAACCCGCATGATGCTGGCGACACCCCGCACGGTGTCGAGCTTGCGCAGCGCCTCGACCGTCCCGGTGAGGGAGGCGTCGGAGGCGCGGTGCGTGACGACGACGAGGGAGGCCTCGCCGTCCTTCCCCTGCTGCCGAACCGTATCGATGGACACCCCGTGCTCCGCGAACACGGTGGCCACCTGGGCGAGAACACCCGGTTTGTCGGCGACGTCGAGGCTGATGTGGTAGCGCGTGACGACCTCGCCCATGGACGAGACGGGCAGCGCGGCGTAGGCGGACTCGCCGGGGCCGGTCGCGTTGCTGAGCCGGTTGCGGCAGACGGCGACCAGATCGCCGAGGACGGCGGAGGCGGTCGGGGAACCACCGGCACCGGGGCCGTAGAACATCAGCTGTCCGGCCGCGTCGGACTCCACGAACACGGCGTTGTACGCGCCGCGCACGGAGGCGAGGGGGTGGGTCAGCGGGATCATCGCCGGGTGCACGCGCGCGGTGACGGAACCGCCGTCCGCGGCCCGCTCGCAGATGGCGAGCAGCTTGATGGTGCAGCCCATCTCCTTGGCGGAGGCGAAGTCGGCCGCCGTCACCTCGGTCATGCCCTCGCGGTAGACGTCGTCGAGGCGCACCCGCGTATGGAAGGCGATGCCGGCGAGGATCGCCGCCTTGGCCGCCGCGTCGAAGCCCTCGACGTCGGCGGTGGGGTCGGCCTCGGCGTACCCCAGGGCGGTGGCCTCGTCGAGGGCCTCCTGGTAGCCGGCGCCGGTCGAGTCCATGGCGTCGAGGATGAAGTTGGTGGTGCCGTTGACGATCCCGAGCACGCGGTTGACCTTGTCGCCGGCGAGGGACTCGCGCAGCGGGCGGATCAGCGGGATGGCACCGGCGACGGCGGCCTCGTAGTAGAGGTCCCTGCCGTGCTCCTCGGCGACCGCGTGCAGGGCGGCGCCGTCCTGGGCGAGGAGGGCCTTGTTCGCGGAGACGACGGAGGCGCCGTGCTCGAACGCGGTGGTGATGAGGGTCCGGGCGGGCTCGATGCCGCCGATGACCTCGACGACGACGTCGAGGTCGCCGCGTTTGACGAGGGCGGTGGCGTCGGTGGTGACGAGGGCCGGGTCGATGCCCTCGCGCACCTTGTCGGGCCGTCGGACCGCGACGCCCGCGAGCTCCACCGGGGCGCCGATGCGCGCGGCGAGGTCGTCGGCGTGCGTCGTCATGATGCGCGCCACCTCTGTGCCGACCACTCCGCAGCCCAGCAGCGCCACCTTCAGCGGACGCGTACGCATCATCCGACCTCGTTTCCTCTTACCGTCTTCGGTTGCACCAGTCTCACTCACCGGACGGGAGTTTCTGGCCCCTCGTCCGGATCGTGAGACGTTTATTTCATTTTCCCGGGGGCGGAAGAAGAAGATCTTCCGTTTCCGCGGGCGGCCTGGCACGGGGTGCGCGGGGCGTCCCTTCGGGCCGGGCGCCGTGGCCCTGACGTCGGCGGGGCAGTCGGCGCTGCGGCGTCGGCGTCGGTGGGGCGTCCAGCGCTGCGGCGTCGGCGTCGGCCGGCACCCAGCGCTGGGAGCGGCGCTGCGACCTGGCCGCCCCGGCCGGCCGCCCGGCGCCGCGACCTGCCCGGTCGATGCGCTCCGCCGATGTCTGCCGATGTCACCTCACCCGACGTCGAGACGCAGCAGGTCCTCCTCCGTCTCGCGGCGGACGATGACGCGCGCCTCGCCGTCCCGCACGGCGACGACCGGCGGGCGGGTCACGTGGTTGTAGTTGCTGGCCATGGACCGGCAGTAGGCGCCCGTGGCCGGTACGGCGATCAGGTCACCCGGGGCCAGGTCGGCCGGCAGGAAGGCGTCCTTCACGACGATGTCGCCGCTCTCGCAGTGCTTGCCGACGACGCGGGCCAGCATCGGCTCGGCCTCGGAGGCACGGGAGACCAGCGCCACGCTGTACTCCGCGTCGTACAGCGCGGTACGAACATTGTCCGACATTCCCCCGTCGACCGAGACATACGTCCGCAGCCCGTCGAGGGGCTTGATCGTGCCGACCTCGTAGAGCGTGAAGGCGGTGGGCCCGACGATGGCGCGCCCCGGCTCGACGGAGATACGCGGTGTCCGCAGCTTCGCGGACTCGCACTCGCGGGTCACGATCTCGGTCAGCGCCTTGGCGATCTCGTGCGGCTCGCGCGGGTCGTCGTCGCTGGTGTAGGCGATGCCGAGGCCACCGCCGAGATCGATCTCGGGCAGCTCGACGCCGTGCTCGTCCCGGATGTCCTTGAGCAGCCCGACGACCCGATGCGCGGCGACCTCGAACCCGGACATGTCGAAGATCTGCGACCCGATGTGGCTGTGGATGCCGATGAGTTCCAGCCCGTCGAGCTGCAGGGCCCGTCGGACGGCCTCGGCGGCCTGCCCGCCGGCGAGCGGGATGCCGAACTTCTGGTCCTCGTGCGCGGTGGCGATGAACTCGTGCGTGTGTGCCTCCACGCCGACGGTGATACGAATCTGCACGGGCTGCCGCCGGCCCCGCTCCTCGGCGATGTGGGCGACACGGACGATCTCCTGGAACGAGTCGAGCACGATCCGCCCCACGCCGGCCTCGACGGCCCGCCGGATCTCGTCCTCGGACTTGTTGTTGCCGTGGAAGGCGATGCGGTCGGCGGGCATCCCGGCGGAGAGCGCGGTGGCGAGCTCGCCACCGGAACACACGTCCAGGTTCAGCCCCTCCTCGTGCAGCCACCGCACGACGGCACGCGAAAGGAACGCCTTCCCCGCGTAGAAGACGTCGGCGTCATGCCCGAACGCGGTGCGCCAGGCGCGGGCGCGCGCCCGGAAGTCGGTCTCGTCGAGGAGGTAGGCGGGGGTGCCGAACTCCTCCGCGAGCCGCGTCACCGGAAGACCGCCGACGCTGACGACGCCATCGGCGTCCCGGGTGACGGTCTGCGCCCAGACCTTGCCGTCGAGGGCGTTGAGGTCGGCGGGCGGGGCGCTGTAGTGGCCCTCGGTGAAGACGTCGGCGTGACGGGGCCCGGCGGGGTGTGCGGAACGGCTCATTTCTCTTTTGGCTCTCTCAAAGGTGTTCGGGTGCGTCGATGCCGAGCAGGGACAGGCCACCGGCCAGCACCGTCCCGGCGGCTTCGGCGAGCGCGAGCCGGGCGCGGTGGGCGGCCGAGGGTTTCTCCGCACCACGCGGCAGAACGGTGTGCAGGAGGGGCAGGACGGCATCGGCGACGTCGACGAGGTGCCGGGCGAGACGGTCGGGGGCGTGCTGGGTGGCGGCGGCGCCGAGGATGCGGGGGTGGTCGGCGAGGGGGGTGAGGACGGCGGCGAGTACGGCGCTGTGCGCGGCGCTGCGTTCGGCGCTGTGCGCGGCGCTGTGATGCGGTACGTCGATGCTGCCGGGTTCGGCGGCGAAGCCCAGGTCGGCGGCGTTGCGGACGAGGGCACGGGTGCGGGCGTGGGCGTAGCGGACGCGGAAGAGGGGGTTGCTCTCGCGCTGCGCCAGGTGGTCGGCGGTGATGCGGGGGCGGTCGTGGGGGGCGGGGTGGAGCAGCGCCCAGCGGGCGGCGGCGCGGGCGAGGGGAGTGGGGTCGGCCGGGGCGGGGGTGGGCCGGATGAGGACGACGTCGCTGGTGACGTCTGTGCCGGCGCCGTGGGTGGCGTGGGTGTCGCCGTGGGTGTCTTGGATGCCGGGGGCGTCGACGTGGACGCCGAGTACGGCCTCCCACTCGGGCTCGGGCCGGGCATCACTGCTGGTGCGGACGACGGCGCCCTGGGAACGCAGGATGCGGGCGGAGGCGTCGAGCACGACGAGGGCGCGCACCTCGTGGGGGGCGTGCAGGTGCAGGACCTGCCCGGCGAGGACGCCGCTGCGCCCGTAGCGGACCCCGTCCCGCAGAACTCGGCGTACGACGTCGACGGAGGCGTCCGCTTCCAGGGCGATGTTCAGGAACCCGGGCCCGGTGACCTCGACACCGCGGACCCCTTCGGCCCCCGCCAGATACGGCCGCAGCACCTCGGCGACCCGCAGCGGCGGCTGCCCGGCCGGCCGGGCGAGCTGGAGGGCGATGTTGGTGGCGTAGTCGCCCCATCCCCCCGGCCCGGGCGGCGTCACGACGGCCCGAGCAGGCACGACCACACTCAACCGACCCTCGTCGACAGCACGACGCACGGCGTGCAGCACGGTGCGGGAGAGCTCGACGGGGGTCACGGGACAAGCGTATGGGAGGAGGGGGGTGGGTATGCGAGCCGATTTGAGCGCTGTTCCGGGATATGGACGAGGTCAGACGAACGTCACGACGGCGCCCTGCATCAGACGAGTGTCGCTAGGACACCCGGCATCAGCCAAGCGTCGCTACGGCACCCCGCATCAGACGAGCCTCGCTGCGGCACCCGGCATCACAAACGACTGTCGCCACGGCACCCGGCATCAAACAAACGTCGCTACGGCGGCCAGCCCGGCACAGTGGCGCGGCGCCCCGCCCTCACCCACCCGTACGCCCGGCCCGTTCGGCCTCGGCAGCCCCGAGCCACTCACCCAACCCGGCGTCACCGCCCTCGGAACCCTGCTCCGCCGCCCGTTCGATCAACTGCCGCACGAGCCGCACCAGTTCCGCGGGCTCGAACGGCTTGGCAAGGAAGGCGTCGACGCCGAGATCCAGGCCGCTCTCGACCTCGTACTGCGTACAGGCGCTGACGATGGCGATGGGCAGGTGCCGGGTCAGGGGGTCCGCCCGCAGCCCGGCGGCGGTCCGCAGCCCGTCCAGCCGCGGCATGACGACGTCGAGCGTGACGACATCGGGCCGCACCTGATGGACGACTTCCAGACACTCGGCACCATCGGCCGCGGTCACGACCTCGAAGCCCTCCAGCTCGAGGTTGACCCTGATCAACTGCCGGATGACCTTGTTGTCGTCCACAACAAGCACCCGGCCAGACGCGCCTGGCACAACTTCGAGAGTAGGTCGGGACCGGCCACCGCGTCCGGGTTTTCCCCACTTCCACCCCCTGCGGGCGACCCACAACGTCCCTGACCACGGCACGACCACGGGGAAACCCGTTCATGAACACCCCGAGGGAGCTGGTAGTGTTCTACCCGTCGCCGCGAGGAACCACCACCGCGAGACACGCCCCCGTAGCTCAGGGGATAGAGCAACGGCCTCCGGAGCCGTGTGCGCAGGTTCGAATCCTGCCGGGGGCACCCTGTATGAGGTGCCCAAAGACCCCGTCACCAGCGGAAACGCTGAGGCCGGGGTCTTCGCGTATGTGCAGCCGTATGCCAGCCGGAGCGGCCGTATGTCGGGGCCTGTGGACTATTCGTGGACAGGATCTTGTGGCATCCGCCCAGGTCAGCCCCAGCAAACGAGCAGGCCCCCGGACGAGTCCAGGGGCCTGAAGCGTGGCACAGCGCGGGTCACTCGTACTCGCGCAACAGCTCTTCGATCCTGCGGTTGGCCACCTCCTGCCGGCCGTCGAGGCATTTGGCATAGCGGCCCAACAGGACCTCGACACTGTTGCCCGCTCGCTCGGCAACCTCGGTCGCGTCGACACCGGAGTTGAGCCAAGTGGACAGTGCCGAGTGCCGCAGGTCGTACGGACGCGCAGCGAGCGGTGAGGCCACCGTGGCCGGCGGTAGAGCGAGCGTACGAGCCTCCTGCCAGACGCGGTAGTACGTCGAGGAGCCGACTACTCCCCCACGCTCATTGGTGAACAGCCGCCCGTCTTCGGCGGTGCCGAAGGTATCGAGGTGCTGCCTGAGGATGGCAACGAGCTGGGGCGGGACCGGTACCGGCCGCACTTCCTCGGCAGGGCGGTTTTTCAGCCCCCGGTCGTCGTGGGTCTCCCCCGAGTCCGTCCACTGCTTTCCGGCACTGGGCCGCGTCCGGTGCAGCCACGCCGTGCCCCAGTCTGTCTCCGGCAGCTTTAGATCTGCCGCAGTGAGGCCCACAGCCTCAGCAGGACGTAAGGCCCCGTAGTACATGCAGGCGAACAGGCCGACCAGCCGACGGCCGCGGGCCCGACCATACCCACCGACGTACGACACAGCGGTCAGCAAGGAACGCGCCTGTTCTGGATTGGCCACCACCCGTGGATCGACTTCTCCAGCGACCTTCGGTTTCTTCCAGCGAATGCCAGTGATTGGGTTTTCTTTGAACTCCCCGAGGTCCACCGCGTAGTGCATGGCGTTGACGAGCGTACGGCGCTTGCGCCGAACAGTCTCCGCAGCTGCGGCTGTACCGTCCAGTTTCAGCTTCAACGCGTCCAGCACGGCCCTGGCGATTGCAGCGTCACCGAGATCGGAGAGTGGGCGGGAAGCCTTCGACACCCAGTGCAGCGCGTGCGCGATCTCATCCGGCAGTTCGCGGTCAGCCGGACCAGGAAGGACGAAAGCCCAGTTACGCAGCGCCCTCCTGATCAATTCCTCCGGCGGCCGGCCCGGTCGATCGTCGAGCAGGTTCATGGTCACTGCGGTAAGCGACTCGTTGATGCCACTACGTGTGTTGGGAGCGGCGTGCGGCCACTTCATGGCGAGGTACCTCAGAGCGAAGGCGTACCAGCTCGTAGAGGCCGCCTTTTCGACCACCGAGTCAGGCAGCCCCGTGACCGTGTCGAACTCCTCGCCTCCATGAGCGGCCCGGAGGAGCTTGGAACGGTAGTGATCCGCCAGCCCCTTAGTGCGGAACTGTTCGGAAAATACATTCCCGGCCACAATCCAACGGACGTCATATGACGACTTTTTCGTGTTCCTCTTTCGGACCCCCCAGACCTTCACGTCGAGAGACTTCACGCGGCGGCCTCCAACTGCCGCAACCAGGTCCGGAAGTCGCTGCGCCAAACTCGCAACTCCCCGTTGGGAAGCTTGAAGGCGGCCGGCCCCTGCCCCAGCTCGCGCCACCGGTAGAACGTCCGCCGCGACACTCCGCCGAGCTCATTGAGAATCTGCGGGACAGTCATCAGCTCGTCTTTCACGTCAGGCTCCTTCCAGGGCTGCGAGTTCTTCGCGGGCGGTTTGGCGGTTGTGCTGGAGGGTGCGGGCGATGGTGGCGGCGAGGGCGGATTCGCCGGGGGTGTGGCCGTGTCCGGCGTACTGCCAGTCGGCCAGGACCAGGACGGTGTCCGGCTCCTGGTCGTCGAGGCCGAGGGCGGCGGCCTCTTGGGTGGCGCGGTAGTCGGCGCGGGCCTGGCGGAGTTCGCCGAGGGTGGTGGAGTAGTGGCGGGACTTGGTGGAGAAGTGGCCGCGGAAGCCGAGCATGTGCGCCCAGGCCCAGAGGCGGCGGTCTGGGTAGAGGGGGTCGAGCTCTTTGCAGGCCTCGATGAGGCGGCGGGTGTGGTCAGGCACGCCGTGGCGGTCGAGTTCGGCGAGTTCGCCGATGCGGCGGTCCAGGGTGCCTGTGTTCTCGGCGGCTTTGGTGGCGTACTTGGCGACGTAGGAGGCGACGGCTTGTTCGGTGATGTCGGAGCCGTCACCGAAGGCCTTGACGGGGCGGATGTCGAGCTGGGTGCCCCAGCGGAAGGTGCGGGCCGGTTGGTCTTCGGCGGCCGGGACGGAGACCGAGGTGTAGGAGTGCGTGGCGGCGGCGCGGATGGCGTCGTCGAGCAGCTGCACGGTGGCCCAGGCCGGTGGGGCGGTTTCGGGGCCGTCGGGGCCGTCGATGCGGATGACGGCGTGGAAGTGGACGGCGCCGCGCTTCTGAAACTCGGCGACCTTGCCGAACGACAGGCGGGCCCGCTCCTTGAGTTCGCGTTGGGTGATGCCGGCGCGGGCGGCGAGTTCGCGGCGGAGTCTGTTGGTGAAGCGCTGCCAGAGCTGTCCGGCGTGGTTGTTGAAGAGGACGGCGCCCGCGTAGTCGTAGGTGGCGGGGTCCAGGGCGGTGCCCAGTTCCGGTGCGTCCGAGGGGTGGCGGGTGCCGCAGCGGCATGCGCCGTGGTCGGGGCGGTTGTGGACTCGGCCGAAGGAGGGGGCGGTGAGGGTAGTGAAGACGCGCGGGTGCTCGCGGACGGTTGAGGGGATGTCGCGGCGGTCGTCCCCGGCCAGCCCCGCGCGGATGAGGTGGTAGGTGTCGCCCGCGTAAGTGAAGGCGCAGGCCGGGCAGCGGGAGGCACGGCGGTTGCCGCAGGCGAGGCGGAGGCGCCCGCCAGGCTCGGTCTCGGTGCTGTAGTGGTGCAGAGTCTCGCCGGAGGTCTTGTCCTTGGTCAGAGTCCAGCCGGTCAGGTGGATGGGGTCGGCGCAGCCGCCGGTGCGGCGGATCTGGTCTTCCCAGCGGGTGTAGTCGGGGGCCGAGGCCACCCTCAGCAGGTCGCCGAGGGTGGTCGGGTCGAGCAGCAGGTCAGGCACGGGCGCCCTCCCGGCTGTGGCGGGCGGGGACGGTTCCCAGGCCGTGGCAGGTCGGGCAGTGGGCGGTGATGGTGCGCAGGTGGCCGCGTGCGTCGCGGTTGCCGAGGGTGATGGCGGCGGAGGCGAAGCCGTCGCAGGCCGGGCAGATCCTCGGCGCGGGTGGGGTGTGCTGGGCCATGATGGTGGTTCCTTTCGATTGCGGTTGGAAGGAACGGCCCCGGGTGGCGGCGTGCTTGGCGGCTTGTGCGCCACTCGGTGGCCGGTCAGCGAGAGAGGCGGAAGCCCCGGCGGCTGCGGCCCTTGGCGGCGTACATGGCCGCATCGGCGGCGGCGAGAGCCTCGGTCAGCGTCGGGAGCGGCAGCTCCGCGAGGTGGCAGACGCCGACCGAGGCGGCCAGCGGCAGCACCTTCCCGGCGTAGGCGAGCGGCTGGTGCAGTGCGGCGGTGAGCGCGTCGAGATCGGCGGCGGTCAGGTCCTGGACGACGGCGACGAATTCGTCTCCGCCCAGGCGTCCGGCGGTGCCGTGGTGTCCGCACCAGGCCCGGAGGCGGTCGGCGGTGGCGATGAGGGCGGCGTCTCCGGCGGCGTGGCCGTGGGTGTCGTTGAGGGTCTTGAAGTGGTCGAGGTCGACCAGGAGCACGGCGGCGTGCGGGTGCCGGCGGATGCAGTGTTCGGCGCGGGCGGTCCATCCGGCGCGGGTGTGCAGGCCGGTGAGGGGATCGCGGCGGGCGGAGGCGAGCCGCTGGGTGAGGATGCCTCCGTGCACGGCCCAGCCGAGTAACGGCACGATGCTGGCGGCTATATGCAGATCCACGGTGTTCTCCCTAGGCGATTGCGGTTGGCTGGCAGAGCGCGGGGTCCCGGTGGCGGCGGCGTCTTGGCGGCTTGCGCGACGCCCCGGGGCCCGTTCAGCGGCGCGTGGCGTCCGAGGCGAGGAGCGAGCGCAGGACGATGGCGCAGACGGCGACCGAGACGGCCGTGACGGCGACCGTCAGGAGCATGGAGACCAGGACCGCGCCGACGACCAGGACCACGGCCGTGCCACCGCCGACGAGGGCGAGGGCGGTGCCGGGGGTGAGCTGGACGACGGGCCGGGACGGAGCCGGGGCAACGGGGGCCGGCGGCGGGGCTGGGGTGCCGGGGGCGATGGCGGTCGGCTCGACGACGACCGCGGGCGGGATGGCCGTACCGGTGGGCTGGGGCATGGTCGGGAGCTTGGGCCGGAACATGAGCGGATCTCCTTACTTGACGGCGGTGTCGATGACCGGGGCGAGGAGGCTGTCGGCGAGGAGGTAGCCGCCGAGCAGCAGCACCAGGACCAGCCAGAGCGGCGGGCGGATGAGCTTGACGCCGAGGACTCCGACGCACAGCAGGGCGAACCAGAGCGGAACGTCCACGGGTGGCCTCCTAGCGGACCTTGCAGCGGTGAGTACGGGCGGCGAGCTGGGCGGCGGACTGGCTGGAGTAGTCGGCGGACCAGCCGCAGCTGTCCGAGCTGCACACGGCGGCGTGCTTGGTCTGGCCGTGGCGGTCGCGGTGGGTGCCGATCTGCACCGGGCCGATCCGCATCACGGAGTGGAAGAAGTCGCGGGCAGGCATGTCAGTCGGTCTCCTCTCGGGTCAGGGCGGGGTCGGGGAAGGCGGCGCGGATACCGGCGGCGGTGGCCGGGTCGGCGGTGCGGCGGGCGGCTTCCTCGGCGAGCAGGTGCGCGAGGAAGGGCCGGTTGGCGGCGGTCATCTCGCGGGCGGCATCGAGGTGGTCGGCGGCGGTCAGGTCGGCCGGATCACTGGTCATGGCGTGTCTCCCGTCGGTGTCAGGTGAGTTGGGCGGCGATGGCGTCGGCCAGGTGCGGCGGGACGCCGAGCCGGGCGCGCAGGGTGTCGGTGTCGATCCGGGCGCCGGTCCGTTCCTCGTGGTCGGCGGCGACCTTGCGGGCGTGGTCGACCAGCGCAGCCGGGACAGGCACAACCGGGGACGGTTCGGCGGCGGGCAGAGCCGGGGGTTCCTCGGATGCCGGGACCGCGACAGGGTCGGTCACCGGGTCCGGCTCAGCAGCGACGGCGGCCGGTTCGGGCTCCACCGTGGGCAAGGGTTCCGGGGCCGGGACGGAGGGTGCCGGCGCATCCGGCTCCCGGCTGGTGGCGGAATGGGCAAGGAGGGTGCCGCCCATGAAGGCGAGGGCGGGCCAGGCGGCGACGAGGATGCGCAGCCAGGCCGGGACGTCGCCCAGGTCGAGGAGCCCGGCGGTGGCGACGTTGGCGCCGAGGGATGCGACCAGGGCGATCACGAACCAGCACCAGGCCAGTCGGGACGGCCCGTCCGTGCGCAGTCGGCGCCAGGCAGCGACCAGGAGCAGGTCTACGGAGATCGGGTAGGCCCAGGCTTTCCAGCCGTCCTGTCCGGCAGCGGCAGCCAGGTCGTGCAGGTGGGCGAAGGACAGTGCCCCGGCGATGACGGCTTGGACCAGGACGGCGTCCACGCGGAGTGCGGGGCGAGCCATCACAGGCTCCTTCCTGTCGGAGGCATGGGAGGGGTAGGGACCTGGCGCGAGGCGGTCGCGCCGACCGTGAGGCAGGGAAGAGGTCAGACTGTGGCGGGGGCTGTCTTGGACAGCGAGACCCGAGGCGACGGCGACGCGGCTACCGCGGGCCGGTAGGCCGCGAGGGCGGGCAGGTCGGGGGTGCGGTCGGCGTGCTTGTTGCAGATGTTCACGGCATGGCGCAGCGAGGTGTGCGGGGCGCGGATGCGGTGCCAGCCTCCGGTGGAGTCACCGGCGATGGCGAGACCGCGTGTCTCGGCGGGGATCTGAATGGCGGCCAAGACGGCGTCCGGGGAGATGTCGCCGAAGGCCATGTTGGCGGACGTTTCGTCGTTGACGCGGTGGGCGGTGCGGCCGGTGAGCTGGGCACGGAGCATAGTGATGCCCTTGCCGAGTTCAGACCCGAAACGCTGCCCGCAGATTTCCAGGTAGATACCGGCCGCGCGGCCGAGCTGGGCGAGGCGGACCAGGGCGGTGATGATGCGGTCCCGGCGCTTCTCCTCCTCCTTGCTGGCGAACAGGGCGAGTTCGGCGACCTCGTCGACCAGGACCACCACCGGTACCGGACGCACACCTTCTGGGAGGTCCCAGATGTCGGCGGCTATCTCCGCGTCCGGGATGGCGACGCTGATGCGCTGCTCGGCCCGGATGAGCTGGTAGACCTCCTCCATGTGGCTGACGAGTGCTTCGAGCAGGTCGAGGGCGGTGTCGGGGTTGTCGGCCAGCGCGGTGAACCGGCGGGCCAGGGGGAAGAGTTCGACGCCTTGCTTGCAGTCGATGCCGACCAGGGCGACATGGTGTGAGGCGAGCCCGGCGACCAGGTTGCGCTGGTAGACGGACTTGCCGGACTCGGTGGCGCCGAGGGTCAGGCCGTGCGGGACGGCGCGGTAGTCGCGGTAGTGGACTGAGCCGTCCTCCCGCAGCGCGACCGGGACCCTCATCGGGCGGCTGTCCGTCTTGGCGGGCATCTGCACCCGTGCCAGCACGTCGTAGCCGGTCATCCGCACCTCGACCACTCCCGAGCGCAGCTCACGGGAGGTGACGCCGTACATCGAGAAGGAGTGGCGCAGCCGGTCCGTGGCGGCGGCCACGTCGAAGGCGTCCTGTCCCGGTTGGAGCTTGAGCCGCAGGATCAGCCCGGTCCGGGTCGGCCGCAGGCGCAGGATGCGCGGCGGACGGGACTCGGGCACCGGCCGGTTCGTCATCCGGGCGAGCACCAGGCGCCAGCGTGAGGGCGGCACGGTCAGCCCGCAGGCTTCCATGACCGAGGCGTACCGGACCAGGACGCGCAGCGTGGCGAGCGTGACGCCGAAGGTCAGCCAGTACCAGGCGGGGCGCCGCCACCGCAGGAGACCCGCAGCGGCGACGACCACAACCCCGGCGACCATGAACCACGTCATGATCAAGCCGCCTTGGACGCCGAGCCGGTGGCGGCCAGCGAGGTGACCGCGACCGCCCGGAAGGCGATGCCGTGCCGCTTCTGGCCGTTGAACTCGTTCTCCCACGGCCGGGCGATCAGCCCGGTCAGCGCCACCGACGTACCCATGACCAGGTCACCGGAGATGCCGGTCTCGGGAACGGTGACGGACAGGATCTCGACTTCGTCGTTGGCCGCGAACATCACGTCCACGGTCATCAGCTTCGCGCCGGTCTCGGCATCCGTGGCGATCTCGCCGGTACGGCGGTCCTTGACCTTGGGCTGCGGGGTCTTGGCGACCATCACGGTCGCGGCGGAGGTGTCGACGGGGATCTGACGCATGATGGGACTCCCTTTCAGGGGCGGGAGCGGCGTACTTGCTTGGCGGTGGGTCGCCGCTCCTGTGCGTTGGCAGAGGTCCGCAGCAACTGCGGGCGTTCGGCGCTTCCAACTGGTGCGCACCAGCAGGTTGCATCTGGTGCGCACCAGCTGTCAAGCGGTGTCGCCGGTCTGGCGTCTCAACTTGCTTTCCTGCGACACCACTAGAGAAGCGCTCTCTCCAACCCACCGGTAGACAACAGGGGTTAACAGCCGTCCGGTTAACCCCTGCCGACCTGCGGTGATGTGAGGCATGCTGCTGTTACGACTCAACACCCCTACACAGGGCGGCACTACAGATGAGTGGACTCAAGGCAGCGAGGACGGCGCGGGAGTGGTCGCAGGAGCGCCTGGTCCGGGAGATCGAACGTTACGCGCGCCAGCACATGATCACTGTCGCGTCGACGGCGAGCCTGCGGGTCTACGTCTCGGAGTGGGAGAACGGCAGACGGACGATCTCCGGCCACTACGCGAAGATCCTTCGAGCACTTCTCGGGATCACGGATGACGAGCTGAGTGGCCAGTCCCAGTCAGCGCCGGCACTCGTCGCGGCCGACGGGTACGACGAACTCATAAGCCGGATCGACGCAGCTCGAAATGTCAGCATGACCATGGTCAAGACGTTCATGGATCAGACGGAACTGCTCCGCACGATGGACCGGCAGATGGGCGCCGCCAGTCTGGTCGACCAGATGACCGCCCACCTGGGGACGCTGGAAGACGCGCTCACCTTTGCGGTGCTTCCGGAGACGCGCCGTCCGGTCGCGCGGGCACTGGCGGGAGCGGCGACGTTGGCTGCCTGGCAGGCTCTCGATGTGGGTGCCGTGGAACGCGCCTGGCGTCACTATGAACTGGGCAAGCGCGCGGCCCAGGAGGCAGAAGAGCCGATGTACCTCGCGCACGCCACGGCCGAGCAGGCGTATGTGCTCTGCGATGCCGGACGCGCTGACATGGCGGTGCAGCTGGTGCGAGACGCGCAGCGGCTCGGCGGGAAAGTCATGTCCCCGCGGCTGACGGCATGGCTGTGCGCGGCTGAGGCCGAGATCTGTGCCCGAGCTGGTCTTCACGATGAGTGCCGGCGGGCCCTGGAACGCGCGGTGCGGCACCTGCCGTCTGGGGAGGATGCCCGCGACCCGGACATGCTGAGCATCTTCCTGAACGAAGGGCACTTGTCCAGGTGGCGTGGCAACGCGCTCGCGCTGATAGGCGATGACGAGGCAGTAGGCAGCTTGTACACGGCTCTCGAAACGGCCGACCCCACGTTCATCAGAGCATCGGCTGGACTGCGCTGCGATCTCGCGGAGGCGCACTTGGCGCGTGGCGAGTACGACCAGGCGCACGAGCATCTGCGGCAGGCCCGTCTGGTGGCGAGCCGTACCGGGTCAGTCCGTCATCGGCGCCGCATCGAACAGCTCACGCAGCGGTTGTAGGCGAAGCCCCGGCGCCGCGCGAGGCAAGCACGTGCAGGAGGGCGACGAGAGTGCCCGAGCCCACGAGTTCGCCACGAGCCATCAGACCGGGGATGTCGGACAGCGGCACCCAGGCGATGTGCCCCGCCTCTTCCAAGTCCGTCGGCTCGCCGACGAGCTTGGCGCCCTGGCCCACGAAGATCTCGTGTGGTGAGTCGACCATACCGACCATGGGCTGATAGGTGACCACGTGCTCCAGGAAGTTCGGTCGCCAGCCGGTCTCTTCCTGGACTTCACGCATGGCCGTCTGCAAGGGGTCTTCACCCTCGTCGACGATGCCGCCGGGCAGCTCCCAGCCGAAGGAGTCGGGGACGAAGCGGTACCGCCACATCATGAGTACGCGGTCCTGGTCGTCGATGACGGCAGCGACGGCCACGTGGTGCAGCCGCACGACGTGATGCTCGAAGCGGTTGACCCCAGGCGGTTCGACGTCGACGAGACTCAGCGTCACCCACCGGTTGTCGTACAGGGTGCGCTCACCGTGGATCTGCCAGGCCTCGACATCCGCCGGCGCTTCAGTCGTCACGGAACGATCGGGCACACGGTAGGAGCTGCGGTTGTGTACCTCAACGGTGCCTTCGGCTACGAGCCTGGCCAGCACCTGGCGCAGAGCAGTGCGACCGATGTCTAGGTCTTCCGACAAGGTCCGCTCGGACGGGAGCTTGGAACCTGGCGAGTACTTGCCCCCCGCGATCCACTCACAAATCGTGCGGTAGACCCGCTCTGACTTGGGTCCCATCCCCTGAGCACGCTCCTTGCCGTCTGTTGTCGGTCGACACAAGCGTAGCCACCAACCTACTCACGTGAGTAGGCAACGACCGAGCGGCCAGCGGCAGGCAGAGCGCGGTAAGACTTTCCCTACTTCATCAAGGCCCGCGCACGGCGCGGGCGCGCGCCGCCTCTGCGGCGCGGCCTGCCTCCTGTCTCCGCCCCGGCTGGCCGCGCCCGGCGGCGCGCTCGGCGGCTGCGGGCAGGAAGTGGGAGACACCCTCGATGGCTGAGGCCGGTCGGCTCCACGGCTTTAGGCAGCCACTTTGGCGCGAGCCTCGAAGATCATGGCCCCAACGTCGTGCTTTAGCGGGCAGGTCCACAGACTGCCCGACGCGCCGGAAGCTTACGGGGCCATGATCACTCGCGCCAAAGCAGCTCCAGCCCAAAGCCGCTCCACCGACCTACAGATAGGCCGCTCAGCTCGCTAAAGCACACTCACCGAAGAACTAGCCCAGCGTTTAGCACGCGCTCGGAGATCGCCCGTTTCGGTCAAATTTGACAGCGATACGGTTTCGCCGCCGCAACACACAGACGCCGCGGGCACGCACCAGTGCGGGCCGCGCACGACGCCGTACGTTGTCCGCACCGCTTGGTATCCTCGCGAGTCGGGATCTAGGTAGAAGCAAGGAAGGGTGCCAGCATGGCCTCTCAGGACGCCTCCGCTACGGACGGGGACGCGGCGCGCACAGCAGCTGCCCGGATCGTGCTGCCGAGGAACCGCCGGACGGAGAGCAGTGAGGCCCTGTTCGAAGTCGACGCCCCCTCTGCCGACACAACAGACGACCTAGGAGTCAAGCCGGCTGTTGCCGATCCTGAGGCACCTGAGCGCCCGCAGCGCCGCGTGATCCAAGGTGATGCCAGGCACATCCCCCTGGACGACAACGCAGTTGATCTTGTGGTGACGTCTCCCCCCTACTGGCAGAAGCGTGATTATAAGGTCGCTGGCCAAATCGGTCAGGAATCAGATCCTGCGGGCTATGTGGCGGCAATGATGGATTGCCTCACTGAATGGCGGCGAGTACTGCGCCCAACGGGTTCTGTTTTCTTGAACGTGGGCGACACTTGGAAGAATCAGTCTCTCGCAGGAATTCCCGGGCGCATTGAAGCGGCAGCTGCAGACGCGGGATGGCTTATCCGCAATCGCATCATCTGGGCGAAGACCCGAGGCATGCCTGACCCCGTTCAAAATCGCTTGGCCAGCCGACACGAATACGTTATTCACCTGACCCCCCAGCGCTCCTACTACTACGATCTTTTTGCCTATTCTCGCAAATATGGGCGGGCCGGTAGCACGGCCAACCCCGGCGACGTGTGGGATTTTCGCAACATCCCCTACGAGGAAAACAGCTCACTCTGGGATGAGGAAAGCCCGATTTCTAAAGTAGATTGGAATCTCGAAAATCCGGGCGACATTTGGGATATCGATCTCGAGCGGAACATGGCTCGCCACCTCGCACCATTCCCAAGCGAAATTGTCCAACGAGCAGTCACCCTGGCTTGTCCTCTCGTAGTTTGCTCGGAGTGCGGCCGCCCCCGTGAGAGGGTTGTCGAGAAGACGGCTGACCTTGATGCTTCACGTCCACAGGCTAAGCGCGCCATGACGATTGCTCGAGAGAAAGGGCTAACTGCAGCGCACATCGCCGCTATTCAGGCTACGGGTATCTCCGATGCTGGCAAGGCACTCCACGTGCAAACTGGAACAGGTCGCAATGCCGAACATGTTCGCCAGCTAGCAGCGGAAGCCAAAACAGCCCTAGGCGGCTACTTCCGCGAGTTCACCTTCGCCCCGAAGCGGACGGTCGCTTGGACCGATTGCGGTCATGCCAGTTGGACGCATGGCACGGTGCTGGATCCGTTCTTGGGTACAGGAACGACACTAAACGCTGCGTATGAAATGAAGCGCAGCGTCATCGGCGTCGACCTCAATCCAGTCCCGGTTCAGGAATAACTTATGAGTTAATCAGTTTGGCTACAGCCTCTCCGAACTTTCGCTCCTCAACCTCTGGATGCGGCGCAGCCAAGTTGATGCGATACTGAAACAAACTGACTTCGCCGACGTCTCCAACCTTATACATCCCTGCTTGCTGATTTTCTTGAGCAGGATGGACAAGAACTACTCGATCAGTTGCGTACCGGAGTGCGTATGCGATGACCTGATCTTCGCCGTCCCGGTCCGAACGTCGCTTGACAAGCTTATTTTTCACGTCGAGCACGCACGCTACGTCCTGCCCATTTTCACGAAGGATCACGACGTCGGGAGTAGCGAAAGAGTCGGCATACTCGAGTTTTGGGACTTCCGACCCAACATCTCGATGGTTCGTAAACAGAACACGCTTGGCCAAAGTGTTGCCGTCTGTCACAACCTCCGACCATCCGGCGCCGGCGCCGTGCATCTCCAAGGCTCGGCGAACGTATCTCTCGAAAAGATCGTTCATGTCAAAAACGATGGAGGGGAGTTGCACTCCCCCCTTGGAGCGATCCAGGAATATTTTTCTTTGCAACAGCGCAGCCCTGGCCACGTCCAAAGCGTCTCTGTAATACGCACGCAGGGATGGGAGTTCTCTTCTCCCAGTGACGTAATCGTCATCGAGGAACCGTAGTGAATGATCTAGTGACACCCCCTCGAAGGCAGCGTACAGTCTATTCAGCTCCTGGCGAGTCCGCTTCAAACTTTGCACTGAAGGATCTTGACTCTGTTCAGCAAGTCTCCAGAGTGCATACTTCAAGCAGCGATTAGCCGGGTTGTTGGCAGATCGCTCAAAATGACTCGCCCAAACCCTGTGTGTTACGCCCTGCCCTAGCAGGCGAGCCGTCTGATGAATCAGGAGGCGCCCAGCGGGAAAACTAGATTCCTGCTCAACTCGTTGGTACTCGCGGAGCAGTCCCCCTTCGATGACTCTCTCAACATGATGAATGAGCGCTGCAGAATAAAGGTCGAGTAGGAGTTCCTCCCGCCCCTCGCCGGTCTTATATGCGCGGATCACGGGAAGCGGAAGGCGGCTCGAGCCCGAGATTGTCGCCATTCGTGTGAGATTCGATACCGGAACACGGGGCTCTACGAAAATGGCTACCTTTCCATTCAAGGGGATCAACCCAATGAAACCGCGAGCCTGGAGGCGAAGCTTACCCGCACGAAACGTAACCGTCAGAAAGTCCTTCTTGCTAATCTCCGGATTTAGCATAAGCGTGCCGGACTCGTCCATGAGCTCATGTAGCGGGAGGTCGATCTGACCTTGTTCAGAGCACGGGATTACACGGGGCATGTCTGCGTAGGACATTAGGATTGTTCCGTATCAGCTTGCCCACTAGCAGATGCTTCCACCTCAGCCTCGGCATTGGAGGCTGAATCGCCGGGCGGGAAGATGGCTTGCCACCTACCCTGCACCTCTCGAAAACCTTGCTGGTCAAGCCTAAACGCCTTCTCCAGCATGAAGCGAAGTTGATACTTCCAAACCGCACCCAGCGACTCCGCATCGCTAACGTCACGAAAGAAGACGTGGCCTACTGCGGCATGCGGATTGGTCCGCGCACGCTTATTGATGAAGTCAAAGAAGCGCAGCAGGCCTTCGGCCAACGATTCCGGCAGCTCACTGATTTCCATGAACTTCTGCAGAGTATTTCTGCTTGGCTCCATGGAAACCTGAGCAAACCTACGCCCAAATGCGGCGTCAACCTCGTCCACGCCACGATCCAGAGGATTCATCGTAGCCAGCACCACCAGGTTACTTGGAACCGAGATTTCCTCACCGGACGCCAGCTTGAACGGGAGTCCTCGCTTCGATGTCTCAAGGTATGTAAGGGCCTCGCCGAAAATTCTTCCACAGTCGCCTCGGCTGAGTTCATCAATGACTAGAACGTATCTATGTGCAGCGTCTTTATGGGCTGCCTTACACATGCGAACGAAGTGCCCGTCTTCCATCTTAAAGCCGCCGCCCTCGCGGGGCCTGAACCCTTGCATGAAGTCTTCATATTGATACGAGGGATGGAATTGCACATACCTAACTCTTGCCACATCATTAGCGGTTAGTGCTTTAGCTACCTTGTTCGCCGTCCAAGATTTGCCTGTACCCGGAGGTCCGGTGTAAATGATTCCCCCGAACCTTTCCAGTAGCCATAGGGCCTCCACAGCGATAGGGTCTGTGATAGGCACTTCAGGCTCGTCAGGGCGGTTCGAGGCATGCCCGGCAGTGGCCGCAGCGATACCAATTCCCAGGTCATCTGCAGTGAGCAAGCGGATCGGGCTGTTACTCAAAGTTGCGGCCAAGGTGATTCTCCCTCCGTTTCAGTTGTGGCTAGCCAAGGGTTCAAAAGCCTCAGTCATTGACGATAGATCATCCACGGCAAACACCACCGCAGCATCCCCAGTCAGGGTCCAACCTGGATCCTGATCGAACAGGAAATTGAATTCAGTCAAGAAAGACGAACATAGATCCCACTCGCTCGGCAAACCCTCTTCCGACCTGAATCCGTGATTGCGCAACATAAACGCACTTAGAGCCACAAGCGGCGCCGGCTCACCATAGAGCAGGTGCTCGAGCACCAGCTCTGCACTGTCTTCCTTGAGACGAAAGTCGCCATCCTCGCCGATATCCACAATGCGCCTAGGAACTTGCCTGAGAGAACTAGGCGCATAGCTGCCAGCGAGATTGGCATTGAGCCAATATCGCTCAGGCCTGCTTATTTCCTGAAAAAACGGGCGATAGAATGGCTTCTTAGGTGGTCCACCTGGCATTGCGAGGTACTTGGCTAGGTCCGTCCACGTGGGCACCACCGGCGTGGGGCGCCCCTCATCAGTGGTCAGCCCGTGCAGGTAGATGTAGGCCAAGAAGAACGGGTGAATCTTGCGGGTGGTGAGGGTATCGATTGCCCAGCGGACGACCCCGGTGCTCAGCACGTAGTGCCGTGTAGTGCTTACTTGCTCGTCAGTCACGTGGATCACTCTAGGGCGACCGACATGTGCCGCGTGGACCATTCGTGGACGAAGGATGACCGGCCAAGGGATCGCAGAGACCTGAACTGCGGTGACTCATGAGCCGCAAGCGCCCTCCGGAGCCGTGTGCGCAGGTTCGAATCCTGCCGGGGGCACCCTGCATGAGGTGCCCAAAGACCCCGTCACCAGCGGAAACGCTGAGGCCGGGGTCTTCGCGTGTGTGCAGGCGTGTGCCGCTCGGAGCGGGCCTATGTCGGGGTCCGTGGACTTATTTGTGGACTGGCGGTGGGTGACGAACGCCCAGGTCGGCGGGCACCTGTCACGTCATGGTCCGAGCTTCCACGAGTGACCGCTGCACCTCGCACACCAGGTCACGGAGACGCCCCGGCGCAATGCCCTCACGTTCCATCCACTCGTCCAAGCCAGGTCGCAGGTGTCGCGTCATACCCACCCCGTGGCGACGCAGCACTGAGCGGCTGATCGAGATCTCTTCCTGCACTTCTCTGCGTAGATCATCAGTCCAGCCCTGCGCCCGGTCGCCCTCCCCCAGGGGGGACTTGAGAGTGGCCACTGCTTCATCGAGGACGACAAACAAGCCCATGGCATCTCCCAAAGATCACAAGGCGCGGTCTCTCGGATGACGACAGGAACCAACCCCTGTCCCTGTCAGCCCTTCAACGGCAGAAGCCCCTGGACGAATCCAGGGGCTTGAACCCTAACGCCGCGCGATGTCACTCGTACTCGCGCAAGAGCTCCTCGATCTTGCGGTTGGCGATCTCTTGCCGGCCGTCGATGCACTTGGCATAGCGGCTCAGCAGGACCTCCACGCTGTTGCCCGCACGTTCGGCGACCTCCGTCGGGTCCACCCCGGAGTTGAGCCAGGTCGACAGCGCCGAGTGCCGGAGGTCGTACGGTCGAGCGCGATCAGCTCCAGGGCGTGCGGTGGAGTGGACGCCACGGGCCGGGGCCCGGTGGCACGGGCCGTATCGGCGGTGCGGCGCTCGGGTCGCCGGGCGGCTGGTTCTCCGTACCCTCCGGGGCCGTGGGCGGTGCCGGTGGTGCAGTACTCGGGTCTTCAGCGGGCTCGTTCTCCGTGCCCGGGGCCTGTGCGAGTCCGTTGGCCCACAGTTCGTCGACACGCGCGCGCTCGGTGGCGTTCGGGTAGCGGTTGGTGCAGGACGGGCCGGCGCCGCCGCCCGACATCAGCTCACTGCACGGCCCGCTGTAGTTGTCCGGCAGGCCCAGCACGTGCCCGGTCTCGTGGGTGACGACGCGGATCGAGTCGTTCTGCCGGCTCTGGGTGTAGTCGATGAAGATGACGCCGCTTCCGTGGCCGTTGGTGGAGGCGTGGGACCCGCGGGGGTCGTTGCCCTCGAGGTAGGAGAAGTCGGCGCCGCTCGAAGCCTCCTCGAGCCTGACGTTGGACTCGGAGCTGTTCCAGATCGAGGCCGCGCTGGATATCTGCGAACGGAAGCTCGGTGCCTTGGATGCGTCGTAGTAGAGGGTCACCGCCTGCGCGGTGGGCTGGACGGCGTGCTTCTCGGCGACCGACTGGAGCACGGCCTCGAAGAACGCCTTGTTGTTCGCGGCCTCCTCGGCCGACCCGTCGTACCGCGCCACGGAGGTATCGGCGGAAGCAGACGGGAGGGCGGCCGTCTGGGCGCTCGCCGGCACCGCCGCACCCAGCGCGCTGGAGGCCAGACCCAGGCCGAGAGCGACGGCGAGGAATCTCGGGGACGTTCGGGACGACTTCATGTGGGGGGCTCCAACTCACTCGGTGACGCCGAGCGCCACAGCGCGCGGTCGACTCGGCGTGAACACCGGTTCCGAACTGCAGCGACGTCCTGTGGGGCGACATTCTTGGAACGGCTCGGCAGGGCGCGCAATGGGTCCCGCCACTACGTCGCTTCGTAGGTGCCGGGGCCTCGCCAGGGCCGTGCTCGGGCCTCCGGCCCGCACACGGCAGCAGGAGGGAGAACTTTCGTGCCGTCAGAAGCCTTACAGCGCCGGGCAGTGGGCGTGCGGGTCGGCCGGTCGGAATTCAAGGATGCGCGACGCATTCCGCATTCGGGCCAAGACGGACAAACACTCAGATGTCCGCCACGTCGCATCTACTAAGCGCACCCATTGATTGGCGGAGCACTGTGACTGACGTCACGAAATAATGGGCTTCCGCTTCTTTTGCGCCCCACCGGCCCCAAGTCGCTCTCACCGCTGAGCCGCCATCGCTCAGTCCTGATCAGGGTGGAAGCGGGGCCCGCCATGCGGCACGGAGAGCGGCACGAAAGGGTCGGTCGGTTGCTCGCCGGCCTGCGGCAGCGTGCCGGTGAGCTCCGCGCCGTGCTCTGCGTGCTGGGCGCATATGGCGTCGGGGTCGTCGCACATCAGGTAGAACTCGTGCTTCGGCGTGCCGGCGCCGGTGGGGTTCGCGGCGACTCGGCGGGCGGCAGCCTGAAGATCAGCCAGCCGAGGTCCGCGGATGCCCCGGTGCTCGCACGGCCACCGTCAATGTCGAGCACACCGCGCACGCGCCCGGCAGACGCACACAGCCAAGCCGAGGATGCCTCGTCCTAGCTGTCCTCGAAGACGAGGAGTGGCTTGGCTCCGCGTCCGGGGGTTTCGGCGAGTGTGATGGCTTCGGCGAAGCGGTCGAGGGGGAACGGTCGGCCTTCGGGGATCGTCAGGACTCCGTCTGTGACGAGGGTGCGTACCTCGGACAGGGCGTCCAGTACGTCCGTGGGTGAGGCGGTGCCGAACCAGCGGTTCAGCCAGAAGCCGCGGACCGCTTTGGTCTCGTAGATCAGCGAGCGGGCGGGCAGGGGGATCGTCAGCGCTGCCGGGTCGGTCTGCCGGTGGGTCGAGAGCGCGCCGTAGACCACGAGGTCTCCTCCCGGAGCCAATGCCTGGGACACCTGGGCGCCCACAGGGCCCGCGACACAGTCGATGGCCCTGTGCACGCCGGCCGGTCCCGCGATCTCGGCCACGCGCTGCGCCAGGTCCTCGTCCTCCGTGCAGATGACCTCGTCACCGCCCAGCGCCTTGATCTCCTCGACGGCATCGCGTCGCCGCACGACGTTGATCGTCGGGATGTTCAGATGCCTGGCCAGCTGGATGACGAGCCGGCCGACGGTGGAGCCCGCGGCCGTCTGGAGCAGCCATTCCCCGGCCCTCACGTCGAGTTCGCGTGTCACCAGGAGCAGCGTGGTCAGCGGATTGACGGCGAGTTGGCAGGCGTCGGAATCGCTCAGGCGGTCGGGGACCGGCAGGAGCCTTTGCGTGTCGGCGACAAGGTATTGCTGCCAGGTGCCGGCGACATGCGGGCCGGGTACCGCCGGGATCGCCACATTCAGCACGCGCTCGCCGATCCGCAGCCCCCTGGTGTTCGGCCCCAGGGCCTCGATGTGGCCCACGCATTCCATGTGCCCCCCGACAGTGGGGAGTTCGGGGGAGAAACCGTAGCGGCCGCGCAGTACGTGCAGGTCGCTGGCGTGCACCGGAGTCGCCCTCACCCGGATCAGCGCCTGGCCGGACCCGGGCAGGGGGACGGGCCGGGTCTCCAGCCGTAGGACCTCGCTCGGTTCGCCGATCTCGTGGGCCACCAGCGCGCTCATGGATTCTGGCGTCGACATGATATTTCTCCTTCAGCCGCGTTCGGCATCGGCGGACGGGGCGAGGAAATACCGCGCGTACCGCGTCCCCGCGAAATGCTCGCCCATAATTCGGGAGGAGAGCAGGACCGACGGCAGTGGACGGTGGTTCATCACGAGATGTTGCGTCTGTCCGGCTGAGTTCCTGTAGACGACGGCGATGTCCGCGATCGGCTCACCGCGCACCTTCGACGCATAGTCCTCGACGAAGCCGTTCTCTCCGTACTCACCGAGGAAGAAGAAGTCCTGGTACTCGCACGGAGTGCCCGCGTGACCCAGCACCGTGCGGACGTCCTCGGTTCCGCGCGCGATCCCGTTCAGGACCGAGCCTTCCGTCGTCACGTCGTCGGCGAGGTTGTCCAGCCAGAGGGGGTGGTAGTCCGTACGCTGCCGCGCCGGGTCGCCGCTGCCCAGATATGCCGGCGTCGTCCTGTCGGTCAATTTCCAGCCGTTTCAGTGGGCGACCAGGGACGGGGAGCGTCGCGAAGGCCCCGGTCCGGTTTCGGTCCGGGGCCTTCGCACCCACTTCGAGACGAACGCAAGCGGCCACTCATGGGCGGGCGCCTGGATGAGGGTCCGAGCGCCGGCTGCCCATTCGGTTGGCTATGTGAGTCGACTAATGGTCGCCGTCACATTCGGAACCGATGTCAGTGACCTGTGCACCTGGGCTGCCCTCACCGTTGATGAGGTTTGCGCCGAGGCCGTTGAGGATGCCCACCTGGCCCAGGATGTCGATGTTCAAGTCGTGGGATCTGCATCCGCCGCCATGTGGGCCTTGCGCGACTGCGGCGGTGGCGGGGCAGATACCCATGAAACTGACACTGCTTATGATGACGGTCGCAACAGCGGCCTTGTGAAACCTGCGCATATCTCCTCCTTGGGCCGGATAGGGAGCGCTGCCGAAAGATCCACTCAGCGCTCATTTCGGAGGCTAGATCGACTTCTCCCGCGGCGCTCATCGGGAAGTCCATCCAGGGGTTCTGAGGCTCCATCGGCCACGAATGGCTGCGGGCTGTCCGGCCGGTACCCCCGCGGCAGCCGGTTCGGCATCGTGCCTGCGCAGTGAGCGGTCCCACCCCCGCCGTCGGCCTCAGGGCCGCCCCGACGTGATGACTGATCCTCCGTCACCCGTGTGCGCGCTCCACGTCTGCCGTGGGGCATCGTGGCTCCCGCATCCGCTGCTGGGCGTGGCCGTGCCGATCACGGACTTCTTCGTGGCGGTGGCGGGCGGTCCCTGGGCCGGTTCCAGCGGATCGACCGGCGGTGGCTGCCCGCGGCCGACGCCCTCCCCCATCCGCCGTACCGCGGCGGCACTCGGCCGGTGCACGGCCGGTGCACGGCCGGTGTACGACCGCACCGGGCGGGCGGTCCCGAGCCGCCTGCGCTCCCGGGGTTCGAAGCCACCACCACGGGGTCTCCCGCAGCTGACCGCTCCGGCAGCGAGCGCCCTGCGGCGAGCGCGGCCGAGACGGTGTTGGTCTGGCCCCCGCGCGGCCCGCCGTCCGGAACTGGCGGGCCAGCCTGTGAAGGCGCCGCGCGGGGTACACGGAACCTACGCCTCCGCTTACCGAAACGGAAGACCCTTGTTTTCCGCCGCGTTCGACGATCTTGCTGCGGGGCAGGGCGAGCGATGCCGCCGCACGCGGCTCCTTGCCGGAGTTCCGCGCCGGATCGGGGCGGCTGCCCTGCGGGTGAGGTCCGGGACGGTCGGTGCGCGCATCGGGCCGGAGGCGAGGCGAACGGGGCGCTTCTCACCACCCAAGCTGTCGCGGCCGGGGACTGACGTCGCGGGCCGCGAGGCGACGGCCTAGTACGTCGGCCTCAAGTGCCGGGAAATCAGCGATAGTCAGGCATTACCAGGGGGTAATCGGGGCGCCCTGCGGCGATCCTGTGCCGGTGTGGCCGAAGTCGCCTGGCGGCAACGGCCGTTGAGTACACTCCGCCACCATTGCTGGACGTCGGGTGAGGAGCGAGGTGTGGGCCGGACGCCCGGGTGGTCGCACCGCCGAGTGGGGGCGTCGGCCGGGGGCCGGCCGGTCGTCATCATCTCGGAGAGCCAGGTGCCGGCCTCGGCACCGGGCCCCGGGGTGCGGTCGTGCGCGGAGTGCGGCAAGCGGTGGGAGTCCCACCTGGGCAAGCTGACGGACACGGGCGAACTCGCCGGGCTCCGGGCCCGCGGGGACTGCAAGGTGTACGCCGGCTGTGACACCACCCTCGGTCTCACCCGCCCGCGTTGCGGCGAGAGCCGCCGCATGGACCACGTGGGGCAGCCGAGCTCGGCCGGGGCGTGCCCCAGGCGGCCGACCACGGCTGCCCCCGCTGCGGCGCGGGCATGGACCACTGTCAGGGCCCGTCCCCCGCGCCGCCGGTCACCGGTTGGTCAGTGGCCTGAACGCGTTGCGCACGTCGGACCGGGAGTCGGTGACGTACCGGTCCCTCGGCGGGGTGTCGTCGTCGCCGTAGGAGAAGTACGAGAGGACCGCCGGGCAGCTCGATCCGCTGATCTGGACCGTGCGCCGGGAGACGAGCTTGCCGGTGCGCACCTCGTAGACCCGCACCGGGATCGCGATCTTGTGAAAGGTCACGTAGGTGATGGCGCCGGAGTTCCGGCCCTGGTACGGGCACGTCTGGACGGAGGTCCCGAACTCCGGCTCGCCCACGCAGACGACCGCCGCCGCGCGGGCGGCGTCGGTGGCCTTCCAGTTGCCGGGGAGCTGGTTCGTGTACTCCGTGTTGCCGAAGTACAGCGCGCGGTTGGTGCCCTTGCCCATGGGCTTGGCGGCGCTGTACCTGGCCGGCTTGGAGCAGTACTCGGGCTGTTCGTCCTCCGTGCCGGACAGCAGGGAGCGGACGTTGTCCAGCTCGATGGCCTGCGTGGCCTTGGTGACGCCGGTGCGGGCCCGGCTCCCGAGGCTGTCGTCGGGATACTCGTCGAGCAGCTGCCGGTACTGCGCCTTGGCGGCCTGCCAGTCGCTGCCCTGCATCAAGCTGTCACCGCATGCGACGAGCGCGGCGGGCGCGACGCGGTTGGCGGTGCCCGCGGAGCGGTCGAGCTGGTCGCGGGTCGGCTCGCGGTCGCGCAGCCATTCGGTGACGCCGACGGTGCCGCAGGGGTTGTCCGTGGGCAGACCGTCGAGGAAGCCGTCCAGGACCGCGCGGACGGTCCGCTCGTTGCCGGGTTCGCGGAGCACCGAGGTGAGGATGCCGAAGCCCTGCTCCAGCGCGTCGGTGTCGTTGCCGAGGCCTCTGTCCAGCAGCACCTCGGCCGTCCCCAGGTTCCGGCAGTCCTCGACCACCTCGTCGCCCCGGGCGCTGACCGTGGCGCCGGCCACGCGGTGCCCGGCCCACACCTCGTCCTGGGCGCGGAACACCCCGGCGCAGTCGCCCTTGTCGCGGGCCTCGGTGACGTCCTGCCCGATGCGCACGGCGTCGTACCGCAGGAGTCCCACCGCCAGCAGCACCGGCACGGTGACGCAGAGCGCGATCAGGCGCTGCCCGCGGGACACGACGCGCGGGGTGCCGCGGCTCGCCAGGAACCATCCGTGGGCGACGACCGCGACCCACCACACCAGCGCGGCGATCTCGTACCCCCACGCGGCGGTGGAGGCGAGCACGGAGACGAGAACGACCGTGCCCAGCAGCGCCAGTGCGGCGAGAGCGCGCCGCCCGAGGAGCCAGTAGCCGACGCCGAGCAGGGAGGCGTTGCCGAGGGCGGCGGCCAGGGGGTCGTGGTGCTGTGGGCGGGGCGGCCCGGGCGGCCTGGGCGGCTCGGGCGGCGGTGCGAAGGGCATGGTGTAGGTCGGTTCGTCCATCGTGCTCTCCCCCTGGTGTGAATGGTTCTGAAAGCAGCCTTCGGTGCCGAAGTCACCGGACCCCGGCTTCGGCGTGCCCCCCGGCCGGCTACGGCCTCTCAACTCACTTATGTCTCTTTGCCGTTGCTGTCCAGCGATTCGGCACGCCCTTTCTACGGTGCCCCCGCCGGGAGGGGTCCCGAACCCACCGGCGACCAGGGACGCCGGCGTCTCGCGCCACCTCGGTGCGCCGCGTGACCAGCGCCTTCGCGCCCCCGATGCGCCGCTTGTCACCACCCCCGCGGGCGCACTACTGTCACCACGCCTTGGTGAACGGGAAATCCGGTGCGATACCGGTGCGGCCCTCGCCACTGTGATCGGGAAGTCCGGCTCCGGCCCTCATGGGCAGCCACTGGGTCCTAGTGACCCGGGAAGGCGGAGCACGGGCGGTGTCACCCGTCAGCCAGGAGACCGGCCGAGGCACGTTGTACACCATCCACGAGGTGCTGGAGAGGGTCTGCTGAAGCCATGCACATAGCCGAGGGTTTTCTGCCTCCGGCGCACGCGATCGCCTGGGGTGCCGCGTCCGCGCCGTTCGTCGTCCACGGAGTCCGCTCCCTCACCCGTGAGGTCAGGGAACATCCCGAGAGCACCCTGCTCCTCGGCGCCTCGGGCGCCTTCACCTTCGTCCTGTCGGCGCTGAAACTGCCGTCCGTGACCGGAAGCTGCTCGCATCCCACCGGCACGGGACTGGGCGCCATCCTGTTCCGGCCGCCGGTCATGGCGGTGCTGGGCACCATCACCCTGCTGTTCCAGGCGCTGTTGCTGGCGCACGGCGGGCTGACCACGCTCGGCGCCAACGTCTTCTCGATGGCGATCGTCGGCCCCTGGGCCGGGTACGGCATCTACCGGCTGCTGCGGCGGTACGACGTGCCGCTGATGGTCGCCGTGTTCTTCGGCGCGTTCGTCGCCGACCTGTCCACGTACTGCGTCACCAGCGTCCAGCTGGCGCTCGCCTTCCCCGACCCGAGCAGCGGATTTCTGGGCGCGCTGGGCAAGTTCGGCTCCATCTTCGCGGTCACGCAGATCCCGCTCGCGGTGAGCGAGGGGCTGCTCACGGTGCTGGTGATGCGGCTGCTCGTCCAGTCCAGCAAGGGTGAACTGACCCGGCTGGGCGTGCTGCTCACCAAGAAGACCGGCAGCGAGAACAGCGGTACCGAGGCGGTGGCCCGATGAAGCGCAACACGAGGATCAACCTCCTGCTGCTGCTCGCCGTAGCCGCCCTCGCGGTGCTGCCCCTGGTGTTCGGGCTCGGCGACCACAAGGAGGAGCCGTTCACCGGCGCCGACTCCGAGGCGGAGACGGCGATCACCGAGCTGGACCCGGACTACGAGCCCTGGTTCTCGCCGCTGTACGAGCCGCCGTCCGGTGAGATCGAGTCCGGGCTGTTCGCCCTTCAGGCGGCGGTCGGCGCGGGCGCGCTCGCGTACTACTTCGGGGTCCGGCGGGGGCGTCGTCAGGGTGAGGCCCGGGCCAGGGAGCAGCGGGGCGGGGTGCGGGTGCCCGAGCCCGACGGAGCCGAAGGGGCCTGAGCCTCGTGCTGCCGATCGACGCGGCGGCGCACAGCAGTCGCTGGCGCCGCCGCCATCCCGTGGACAAGGCCGTGCTGGGGCTGGGACTCACGGTGCTCGCGATCTCGTTGCCGCCCTGGCCGGGGGCCGCGCTGGTGCTGGTGACGGCGCTGGCCGTGCTGCTCGGGCCGGCGGGCGTGCCCGGGCGGCGGCTCTGGCTCGCGTACCGCGTGCCGCTGGGCTTCTGTGTCACCGGCGCGCTGCCGTTGCTGGTGCGGGTCGGCGGCCCGGACGGGTTCGTCGGTGTCGCCGAGGGCGGCGCGGTGCGTGCCGGGGAGCTGCTGCTGCGCACCTCGGCGGCCTCCCTCGGCGTGCTGCTGTTCGCGTTCACCACCCCGATGTCCGACCTGCTGCCCCGCCTGGTCCGGGCCGGCGTCCCCGCGCCCGTCGTCGACGTGGCCCTGGTGACGTACCGCATGAGCTTCCTGCTCCTCGACTCCGTACGCCGGATCCGCGACGCGCAGGCGGCCCGGCTCGGGCACACCACGCGCGCCGCCCGGTGGCGGTCGCTGGCCGGGCTGGGCGCCACCGCCTTCGTGCGCGCCTTCGACCGGGCGACGCGCCTTCAGACCGGGCTCGCCGGGCGCGGCTACGACGGCACCCTGCGCGTCCTGGTGCCCGAGGCCCGCGTCTCCGTGCCGTTCACGGCCGTGAGCGTCGCGCTGCTCGCGGCGCTGGCCGCCCTCACCTTCGTACTCGAAAGGCCGCTGTCATGAGCGAGGCCGCCCCCCTGGTCGCCCTGCGGGGCGCGTCGTTCGCCTACGAGGACGGCCCGGCCGTGCTCAGCGGCCTCGACTTCGAGGTGCGCGAGGGGCGCGCGCTCACGCTGCTCGGCCGCAACGGCAGCGGCAAGACCACGCTGATGCGGCTTCTCAGCGGGGGACTCAGGCCGCGAGGCGGGGAGTTGACGGTGGACGGCACCAAGGTGTCGTACGACCGGAAGGGGCTGACCCGGTTGCGGACCACCGTCCAGCTGGTGGTGCAGGATCCGGACGACCAGCTCTTCGCCGCCTCGGTGGCGCAGGACGTCTCCTTCGGGCCGCTCAACCTGGGGCTGCCGGACTCCGAAGTGCGGGCGCGGGTGGCTCAGGCGCTGGCGGCGCTGGACATCACCGCGCTGGCGGACCGGCCCACGCATCTGCTGTCGTACGGGCAGCGCAAGCGGACCGCGATCGCCGGTGCCGTCGCCATGCGGCCGCGGGTGCTGATCCTCGACGAGCCGACGGCCGGGCTCGATCCCGACGGCCAGGAACGGCTGCTCGCCACCCTCGACGGGCTGCGTACGAGCGGCACGACGGTGGTGATGGCCACCCACGACGTCGACCTGGCCCTGCGCTGGGCCGACGACGCGGCCCTGCTCACCCCGTCCGGCGTCCGCACCGGCCCCGCGCCCGAGAACCTGGCGCGCACGGAACTCCTGCGGGCGGCGGGCCTGCGCCTGCCGTGGGGCGTCGCGGCGGCGGAACTGCTGCGCGGCCAGGGCCTGCTGGACGGCACGGCGACCGGTCCGCGCACGGCGGAGGAGCTGGCGGCGTTGGCGGCGGCGCAGGCGGGGCCGCGCGGCTGAGAGCCGCCGCGTGCCGGAACCTTCAGTCCTGCTGGGCGTCCCCGCGCCGCCCGCGCCGCGCGGGCAGGGTCGTACCCGCGACGACGGCTCCGATCGCCCCGGCCTTGGCGCCCTGGTGGACGGCGTGCTCGCCGCCGGGGCTGCACCGCAGGTCCAGGAACGCCCAGGCCGCCACGGCGACACCGATCAGCACCGGGACCAGGCCGTCGACCGGGCCGATCCCCGCCCACCAGGCGTCACCGGGCATCACCTCGTCCCGCGTCCTGCCCTCCCGCCCTCCCGCCCTCCTGCCCTCCTGCCCTCCTGCCCTCCTGCCCTCCTGCGGCAGCAGCCCGAACTCTGTGACCCGGCTGTCGACTTCGGCGCGCTCGGGTCACGCCGAACGCTTGCGTGACGCCGTCTTCTTCGCCGTCGTCTTCTTCGCGGTGCTCTTGGCCGTGCTCTTCGACGCCGCCGTCTTCTTCGTTCCCTGGGCCGACCTGGACGCCGTCTTCTTCGCGGACGCGGTGGTCTTCCTGGCGGCCGTCTTCTTCGCCGTGGACTTCTTGCCGGCCGGTTCCTTGGGTGCGCTGCGGCTGGACGCGCGCTGCGGGAGCGCGTGGACGTCGGCCTCCTCGGCCGGTGCCTCGCCGCGGGACTCCCGCGCCGCGCGGACACTGCTCTCCAGGGCCGCCATCAGGTCGAGCACCTTCCCGCCGGCCGCGGGTTCCGGCGCCTCGGGGGGTGCCTCGCCGGCCGCCTTCGCGGCGATGACCTCCTCGACGGCCTCGCGGTACTCGTCGTGCAGATCCTCCAGGTCGACCTCGCCGAGGGTGTCCATCAGGGCGTCCGCGAGGTCGAGTTCCTTGTCGCGGACCGTGACACCGGTGTCGGGGGCGACGCCCTCCGGCGCGCGGACCTCGTCCGGCCACAGCAGCCCGTGCATCGCGATGGCGTCGCCGACCACCCGCAGCATGCCCAGCCGCTCCCGGCCGCGCAGCGCGAACTTGGCGATGGCGACCTTGTTGCTCCGCTTGAGCGCCTCGCGCAGCAGCGTGTAGGGCTTGGCGGCGGGGGCGCCGCTCGCCGCGAGGTAGTACGCCGCGTCCATCTGCAGCGGGTCGATCCGGTCGCCCGGCACGAAGGCCACGATCTCGATCGTCCTGGCGGTCGGGAGCGGCAGATGGGCCAGGTCCTCGTCGGTGATCGGGATGATGGAGCCGTCCGCGTCCTCGTACCCCTTGCCGATCTCGGCGCCGCTGACCTCGCGGTCCTCCAGCTCGCAGAACTTGCGGTAGCGGATCCTGCCGCCGTCCTCGGTGTGGATCTGGCGGAACGAGATCGTGTGGCTCTCGGTGGCGTTCACCAGCTTGATCGGGATGCTGACCAGGCCGAACGAGATGGCACCGTTCCATATGGATCGCACATTCAGCACCTTTCAGGGCTTTCATGTCGGCATCACAAGGGTTAGTACGATTCTCATGGTTTTCGTGTGATTCTCATCGTATGACGCCGATCACTGTGGTGGAGGGGCGACGGGTCGCCCTCAGCAATCTGGAGAAGGTGCTGCATCCGGCGACCGGCTTCACCAAGGGCGAGTTGCTGCACTACTACGCGACGACCGCCGACGTGCTGCTGCCCCATCTGCGGGATCGGCCGGTGTCCTTCCTGCGCTATCCCGACGGACCCGACGGGCAGGTGTTCTTCGCCAAGAACGTGCCGCCGGGTACCCCCGAGTGGGTCACCACCGCCGAGGTGCCCCGCTCGGAGGGGCCGGCCCGGATGGTGCTGGTGCAGGACCTCCCGAGCCTGATGTGGGCGGCGAACCTGGTGGCCGAGTTCCACACCCACCAATGGGTGATCTCCGCGCCGGGTGTCGCCGACCGGATCGTCCTCGACCTCGACCCGGGGCCGCCGGCGACCGTCGTGCAGTGCTGCGAGGTCGCGCTGTGGCTGCGGGATCGGCTGGCGGCGGACGGGATCGAGGCGTACCCGAAGACGTCCGGCTCGAAGGGGCTGCATCTGCTGGCCGCGGTCCGGCCCACCCCCTCCGACCGGGTGACGGAGTACGCCAAAGGGCTCGCGGTCGAGGCGGAGCGGGCGATGGCCCGACTGGTCGTACACCGGATGACGCGGAGTCTGCGGCCCGGAAAGGTTTTCGTCGACTGGAGTCAGAACGCCGCGCGCAAGACCACGGCGACTCCTTACACCCTGCGAGCGCGGGCGACGCCGACCGTTTCGGCACCGGTGACCTGGGAGGAAGTCGAGGCGTGCCGAGACGTCGGCCAACTCACCTTCCTGGCGACCGACATCGCCCCGCGCGTGCAGGACTACGGCGATGTGCTGGCCCCGCTGCTCGACGAGGGGCGGGCCAGTCCACTGCCGTGAGCCACAGCGCCCCTCGACGGGCACCTCACAGCAAGGGACCAGCATGGAAACGACCCGCCCCCGTACCCTCCGCCGCCGCACGCTCGTCGTCGGCCTGACCGCGCTCGCCCTGGGCGCCACGACCGCCACCACGGTCGCCGCCCCGCACCGTGCCCCGGCCGACACGGCCAGGGCCCAGGTACTCCTCGACTGGAACGCGGTCGCCGTCGCCACGGTCAACGGCGACGCCAAGCGGTACGCGCCCGAGCAGAACGTCTGGCTCGGATTCGTCTCGGCCGCCGTGTACAACGCCGTCGTGGGCATCGAGGGCCGGTACGCGCCGTACCAGTGGGACGGGCGAGGTCCGGCCGGTGCCTCCGCCGAGGCGGCGGCCGCCGCCGCCGCGCACCGGGTGCTGCTGACCTACTTCCCGAAGTCCAAGGCCCGGCTGGACGCCGCCTACACCAAGTCGCTGAAGAACGTCCCCGACGGGCAGGCCGAGGAGCAGGGCGCCGCCTTCGGCAGGCGGGCCGCCGACCGTCTCGTCCAGCTGCGCGTGCAGGACGGACGCGGAGCGGCGGTGGCCTTCACCAAGTCGCCCGCGCCCGGCGTGTGGCGGCCCACCCCGCCGGACAACACGCCCTTCCGCGTTCCGTGGCTGGCGAAGGTGAAGCCGATGGTGCTGGACTCCGCCGAGCGGTTCCGGCCGGGCGCTCCGCCCGCGACGAACACCCGGCGCTACGCCCGCGAACTGGCCGAGGTACGGGTGCTGGGGGCGAAGAACAGCAAGGTGCGCACGCCGCGCCAGACGGAGACCGCGAAGTTCTTCACGGACGTGCTGCCGGTGCAGCTCCAGGCCGGCTACCGCGACCACGTCAAGCGACACGGGCTGGACCTGGTGGACGCGGCGCGGCTGTTCGCGGCGGCCAACACGGCGGCCGCCGACGCGACGATCACCGCGTGGAACGCCAAGTACACGCACGCCCAGTGGCGGCCGGTCACGGCGATCCGGCAGGCCGGCACGGACGGCAACCTGGCCACCGCGTCCGACCCGGCGTGGGAGCCGCTGCTGCGCACGCCCGCCCACCCGGACCACATCAGCGGCCACACCGCGGCCGACGGCGCCGCGATGGCCGTCCTGCACCGGCTGACCGGCGGGAACATCGACTTCCGCATCTCGTCGGCGGTCACCGGCACGACCCGCACGTACACCAAGGCGGCCGACTACAACCGTGACGTGACCGGCGCCGGCATGTGGGGCGGCATCCAGTACCGGACCAGCGGCGAGGCGGGCAACCGGGTGGGTCAGGCGATCGGCAACTACGCCCTGGACCACCACTTCCGTCCCGTGGGCTGACCCGGGTCACACCCTCGCCCAGGTGTTCCGGTCCCTGGCCATCGCGTGCAGGGCCTCCACGTCGGCCGGCTTGAGCACGCCGCCCAGGCGGGTGAGGCCGTCGAGGTCCGTGTCCTTCAGGACGCGGACCTCGCGGACCGGGCCGGGGACCGAGACACGGGACGGGCCGACCAGGGCGAGAACGGGTCGGACCTCGGCGGTCAGGGCGTACGAGGCACGGTCGGCCTCCGCGCGGACTAGGCGCAGCAGTGGTCGCCCCTCCCGCCGGCCCAGCGCGACCATCGGATCGGCGATCACGACGCGTTGCCTGCGGGCGTACAGCGCGTGCACTGCGAAGAGGCCACCGGGGCCGATCACCAGGTGGTGGACGCGGTCGCCGCCGGGCAGCGGCACGGAGTGCAGGGCGTGCCAGCCCGCGCCGTCCATCCGGTCCAGCGCCTCCCCCACCGCCTGCTCGGCCTCCAGCGCCCGGCGCCGGGGGTCGGCCCGCAGCCGGGGCCCCGGCGCGCCGGGGTCCCGGTCCAGGGCGACCAGGAGGGCCTCGCCAGGCCGGTTGGGAGCGAGGTCGTCGTCCGGGTGGAGGCTCAGCCGGGCCAGCTCCGCGGGGGTCGGGACCGGTGGCGGGCCGACCGTGACGGAGCCGGTGAGGAAGGGGCGGAGAGCCTCCAGGACGTCGTCTCCGCGGTCCTCGCTCAGCAGGTTGACCCGGGCCGCCTCACGGTCGTACCAGGCGATGTTCCTGCCGTCCGTGAGGCAGACGTAGAGCCGTTCCCGACCGTGTCGCCAGGTCGGTACGACGCGCAGTCCGCTCATGCACATCACCCCACGACCATGGGAACAGGCGGGGTGCTCCAGGGGCAAGAACCCGGCTACCTTTGACAGCAGTTGGGACCGGCCCGCCCGTGTGACCGTTGGGGAGGCGCGTTGCGTACCCGCAGGAAGCACTCCGACGTACCGGCTCCGGACATGCCGTGGAACGAGATCGTGCCCGGTCTGTGGATGGGCGGGCACGAGTTCACGGGCCGTTCGGGGCACCTTGAGTTCGCCGTCGTCCAGGACGAGTTCGATCTCGTCCAGACCCTGCTGCGGCTGCCCGGCCACGGCCCCGCCCCGGACGTCCACCACCAGATCTGGCCGATCCCGGACGGCCCGCTCGACGGCACCCAGCTGGCCGGGGTGATCCGGCTGGCCGAGGCGGCCTGCGACGCGCTGGACCGGGGCCGCCGGGTGCTGGTCCGCTGCCACCACGGCTACAACCGCTCCGGACTGGTCATCGCGCACGCCTTGATGCGCCAGGGCCGCTCCGCCGAGTCGGCGATCCGGCTGATCCGCGCCCGCCGCTCCCCGTGGGCACTGCACAACGAGCTGTTCGTGGAGTACCTGCGCACCGGGCTGCCGACGGCACGGTTCCTGGAGGAGCTCGCGGAGTAGCCCGGCACCGGGACGCCACCCGAGCACCCAATAAGTACTCCCATGCGCATAAAGGACTTCCGTGTAAATAAGGCGTACGCACGAATAATGTGCGCGCACGCATAAGGTGTACGGGCCGACCTCCCCGACCACAGGAGCCCCGTGCCCCGCAGCCCCACCCCGCTCCTCACCCGCGCCCGCGTCCGCGCCGTCAGCGCCCTCGCGCTGCTCGCGGTCACCGCCACGGCCTGCGGTGACGCGGGCGAGCTGCGCGGCGCGGGGCCGACGGCGACCGCGGACGGCCCGGCCCGGCTGTGGCCGAAGCTGCCGCCCGCGTCCAGCCCGGCCTTCGACATCGGCGAGGTGGACATCCAGACCGTCAAGGGCGTCCCGGTGCCCGGCGACGACATCCGCGAGGTGGACCCGGTGGCGGTGGTGCGGGCGGAGATCGCCCGGAGCCCCGCCGACTACGAGGGCCCCAAGGCGCCGTACCGCGGGACGGAGAGCCGGATGGCGGAGTGCGGCGGGCCGCAGGACGGGGCCGGCACCGGCTGTCCGGTGCTGGAGCCGTACTACCGCGATCTGACCGGCGACGGACGGCCCGAGATGACGCTGGGCTTCCGGCTGCTGCCCGGCGAGATGACCGCCGTCCGCGTGTACACCGTCGAAAAGCACCGGCTGGTGCAGGTCATGGCCTACGACGACGCCCTGACCGGGATCGAGATCGCCGGGCAGTCGGTGACCCTGCGGGCGCCGTCCGAGGTCCCGGGGTACGAGTACCGCCTCCAGTGGAGCTGGGACACCGACCAGGGCGCGATGCTGCTCACCAGCGACGAGATGCTGCGCACCGGCAAGCGGCCGGGCCCGCACCGCACCTCCGGCACGCCCTCCGCGAGCTCCCGATGAGACTGGCGCTGCCGCAGTGGGCCGGCGCCCTCGCGGTGAAGGCCGCCGTCTTCATCACGGTGATGTGCTGCGCCCTGGCCGCGCTGCTCGGCGTGCTGGTCCATGTCTCGGTGACCAACCAGACCGTCGGCCAGGCCCGCACCCTCGCGCTGGCCCGGCTCGCGGACGCGACGAAGGCCTACGAGGCCGGGGATCCGCTGTCGCCGGGCGCGGCGGTCGATCCCGGCGACCTGCCCGCGCCGCTGCGCTCGCTCGCGGCGGGCGGGGAACGCGGCACGATGGTCGCCGACAACGACGGCCGGCCCACGATGTGGGCGGCGGGCCCGGTCGACGGCGGCCGGGCCCTCGCGGTGGCCGTCGACTACTCCCAGCAGGCCCGCACCATCGAGGGCCTCGACCGGGCGATCGGCTGGTCGTCGGCGCTGGCGATCGGGGCGACGATGCTGGTGGGGGCGTTCGCCGTGTCCCGGGTGACCCAGCGGCTGCACGCCACGGCGCGGGTCGCCCGGCGGATCAGCGTGGGCGACCTGGACGCGCGCGTGCACGACCCGCGCACCCTGGACCGGTCGCGCCCGCAGGACGAGGTGGCCTCGGTCGCCGCCGCGCTGGACTCCATGGCCGCGTCGCTGCAGGGCAAGCTGCTCGCCGAGCAGCGGTTCACCGCGGACGTGGCGCACGAGCTGCGCACCCCGCTGACCGGCCTGCACGCGGCGGCCGAGCTGCTGCCGCCGGGACGCCCGACGGAGCTGGTCCGCGACCGGGTGGCCGCGCTACGCACGCTCACCGAGGACCTGCTGGAGATCTCCCGGCTGGACACCGGGCGCGAGCGCCTGGACCTGGACACCGAGGAACTGGGCGCGCTGGCGGAGCGGGTGGTCCGGGGGGCCGGCACGGACACGGCGGTGCAGGTCGTGCGGGACACCCGGGTGGAGACCGACCGGCGGCGGCTTGAGCGGGTGCTGGGCAATCTCGTCGCCAACGCGCACAAGCACGGGCGGCCGCCCGTCGTGGTGACGGTGGACGGCCCGGTGGTGACCGTGCGGGATCACGGTGCGGGCTATCCGTCGTACCTGGTGGCGCACGGGCCGCAGCGGTTCCGCACCGAGGGCGGGGCGACGGGGCACGGCCTCGGCCTGACCATCGCGCTGGGCCAGGCGGAGGTGCTGGGCGCCCGTCTGGAGTTCCGCCATGCGCCGGGCGGCGGAGCGGTGGCGCGGCTGACACTGCCTCAGGCTCCGCCGAACGGGGGTACGGCGGACGGGGAGTGCCCCCTCCCCGATGGCGCACTGTGACGGGCGCCTCGCGAAGCACGCTCCTAATGTGGCGATTAGTCAGCTTCGCCCCGCCCTGTCACGGGAGGTTCTCCCCATGTCCCTGCGCTCTTCCCGCACCCGTCTCGCCATGACGGCAGCCGGAGGTGCCCTGGCCACCGCGCTGGCGGTCTCGCCGGCCTTCGCCGGTGGTATCTGGGGCGACGAATCCGGCCCCGGCCCCGGCAAGGGCACCGGTTCCGTACCCGCGCCCGCCCCCGGCGGCGAGTCCGGGACCGGTGCCGTTCCCGCCCCCGTGCCCGTCCCCGTGCCCGTCCCCGGCGTCGGACCCGGCATCGGGCCGGGCTTCGGACCGGGCTTCGGACCGGGCTTCGGACCGGGCTTCGGACCGGGCTTCGGGAACAACTTCGGCCACCACGACGACTACGGCGGTGACGGCCGCGTCGACGTCTTCGCCGGCAACGGCCGCGTCGACGTCTTCGCGGGCAACCGTGGCGTCGACGTCTTCGCCGGCAACCGCGGCGGGTTCAACGGAAACAACGGCTTCGGCGGGTTCAACGGGAACGGCAACGGCGTCGGCGGGTTCAACGGCAACGGCGGGTTCAACGGCAACGGCAACGGCAACAACGGCGTCGGCGGATTCAACGGGAACGGGAACGGAAACAACGGCGTCGGCGGGTTCAACGGCAACGACTGGTTCCGGAACGGCAGCAACGGCCGTGTCGGCGTCTTCGCCGGCAACGGCCGGGTCGACGTGTTCGCCGGCAACCGCGGCGGGTTCGACGGCCGTGACGGCTTCGGCGGCAACGGGAACAACGACCACGACGACTTCGGCGGCAACGGCGGCAACGGCGGCAACGGCGGCAACGGCGGCAACGGCGGCAACGGCGGCAACGGGAACAACGACCACGACGGCTTCGACGACGAGGGTGACTTCGGCGGCGACGACGACTTCGACGACGGGGACGACTGGGACCTCGGTGACGACGGCGGCGACTTCGACGACGGTGACTTCGACGACGGCGTCGGCGGCGACGAGGGCGCCGACCAGGCCCGCTACCGGGGTGTCGTCACCGCCGACAACCTGGCACTGCGCTCCCGCCCCAGCGTGCGCGGCCGGGTCATCGGCCGGGTCGACCGGGGCGACATCGTGCGCATCTACTGCAAGGCGTCGGGCGACCGGGTGCAGGGCAACGCCCTCTGGTACCTCCTCAAGGGCCGCACATGGGCCTGGGGCCCGGCCCGCCACATCGACAACGAGGGGCCCGCGCCACGCTGGTGCTGACGCCGACGGCACGCGAGCCACACCATTTGGGTAGGTTCCGGACATGACGAAGGCCGGAACCGGAACCGCCGTGGCAGCGGACGCGCCCGCACCCGAGGTCCGTCTCCCCCGGCGCCGCGGCATCGAACTCACCCTCATCGTCGTAGCCGTCCTCCTGTCGGTGTACGGCTACTGCGTCACCGGCCTCGCCAGGACCGGCGCCGTCCCGCCCGGTGCCGTGGGCTACGGCGCGGGCCTCGGCGTCCTCGCGCTGCTCGCACATCTCGCGGTCCGGCTGCGCGCGCCCTACGCCGATCCGCTGCTGCTGCCCATCGGGGTGCTGCTGAACGGCCTGGGCCTGGTGCTGATCTACCGGCTGGACCTGGAGACACCGGGCGACCGCGCGGCCCCCGCCCAGCTGGTCTGGTCGGCGCTGGGAGTCACCCTGTTCGCCTACGTCGTCGCCGCCCTGCGCGATCACCGGGTGCTCCAGCGCTACGCGTACGTGTGCGTCGCCGCCGCGCTCATCCTGCTCACCCTGCCGATCTTCTTCCCGGCCGTGAACGGCGCCCGCATCTGGATCCGGATCGCCGGGTTCTCGATCCAGCCAGGCGAGTTCGCGAAGGTGCTGCTGGCCGTGTTCTTCGCCGCGTACCTGGCCGCGAACCGCAACGCGCTGGCCTACGCCGGCCGGCGTGTGTGGCGGCTCCAGATCCCCACCGGCCGGGTCCTCGGTCCGATCGTCGCCATCTGGCTGGTCAGCGTCGGCGTACTGATCCTCGAACGCGACCTCGGCACCTCGCTGCTGTTCTTCGGTCTGTTCGTCGTCATGCTGTACGTCGCAACCGGCCGCACCGGCTGGATCGCCGTCGGCCTGCTGCTGGCGACGCTCGGCGCGGTCGCCGTCGGCCGCACGGAACCTCACGTGGCCGCCCGGATCCAGGACTGGCTGCACCCGTTCGCGTCCATCGAGGCGGGCCAGGGCCCCAACCAGCTCGCCCAGTCGCTGTTCGCCTTCGCGGCGGGCGGCGTCCTAGGCACAGGCCTGGGGCTCGGAAACTCCGTCCTGATCGGCTTCGCCACCAAGTCGGACTTCATCCTGGCGACGGCGGGCGAGGAGCTGGGCCTGGCCGGCCTCTCCGCGATCTTCCTGCTCTACGGCCTGCTGGTCGAGCGCGGCTACCGGGCGGGCCTCGCCCAGCGTGATCCGTTCGGGCGGCTGCTCGCGGTGGGCCTCGCCTCGATCGTGGCGCTCCAGGTGTTCGTGATCGCGGGCGGGGTGACCGGCCTGATCCCGCTGACCGGCATGGCGATGCCGTTCCTCGCGCAGGGCGGCTCCTCGGTGGTCACCAACTGGGCGATCGTGGCCCTGCTGATCCGGGTGAGCCATTCGGCCCGCCGTGAGTACGACGGGCAGGTCGCCTCATGACCCGTCACATCCGACTCGCCGCCGCATTCTGCGCCCTGCTGCTGGTCGCCCTCCTGGTCAACGCGGCCCGCGTCCAGGTCTTCCAGGCCGGCCAGTACGACGCCAACTCGGCCAACCGCCGCCACGAGATCAGCCGTTACGGCCAGCCGCGTGGCGACATCCTGGTCGGCGGCCGCCCGGTCACCGGCTCCAAGGACACCGGTGAGCCCCTCCGCTACGAACGCACCTACCAGCAGGGCCCGTTGTACGCCCCCGTCACCGGCTTCGCCTCGCAGGTGTACGGCACCACGTTCCTGGAGCACGCGGAGGACGGCACCCTCTCCGGCAGCGACCCGGTGCTCTCGCCGTTCCCCCTGTGGAACGACTTCACGCGCGCGCGGAACGTCGGCGGTGACGTCGTCACCACCCTCGACGCGGCGGCGCAGCGGGCGGCGTTCCAGGGGCTGGGCAACCGCAAGGGCGCGGTCGCGGCGATCGAACCGGCCACGGGCCGGATCCTGGCGCTGGTGTCCACCCCGTCGTACGACCCGGCGGCGCTGTCCGGGAACGGACCGGCGGTCGCCCGGTCCTGGCTGCGCCTGAACGAGGACCCGGGCAAGCCGATGCTGAACCGCGCGGTACGGCAGACCTATCCGCCGGGTTCGACGTTCAAGGTGGTCACCGCGGCGGCGGCGCTGGACGCCGGGGTGATCAAGGATCTCGACGAGCGGACCCGCTCGCCCGACCCGTACACCCTGCCCGGCACCACGACGAGACTGCGCAACGAGGGCGGCCGCTGTGCCAACGCCTCGCTGCGGAAGGCCTTCGAGTGGTCCTGCAACACGGTCTTCGCCAAGCTGGGCGTGGACGTCGGCGTGACGCGGATGGCCGCGACGGCCCACGCGTTCGGCTTCAACGACACCGAGCTGCGCATTCCCTACTCGGTGGCGCCGAGCACCTTCGACGCCACGGTGGACAGGGCGCAGCTGGCCCTGTCGTCGATCGGGCAGTACAACACGCGGGCCACGCCGTTGCAGATGGCGATGGTCGCGGCGGCGGTCGCCAACGGCGGCCAGCTGCGCGAGCCGTACCTGGTGGAGCGGACCACCACCGGCCGCGGCGCCACCGTCTCCTCGGCCGGCGCCCGCCCGCTGCGGCAGGCCATGTACCCCTCGACGGCGGCGCGGATGCGGAAGCTGATGCGCGACGTGGTGGAGCACGGCACCGGCACCAACGCCGCGATCCCGGGCGCGACGGTCGGCGGCAAGACCGGCACCGCCCAGCACGGCGTCGACAACTCCGGCACGCCGTACGCCTGGTTCGTCTCCTGGGCGCAGGGCGATCACGACGTGGAGCCGAAGGTCGCGGTCGCGGTGGTGGTGGAGGACGCCGCGGCGCACCGCCGTGACATCACCGGGGGCGGCATGGCGGCACCGATCGCGCGGGCGGTGATGCAGACGGTGCTCAAGTCGTGACCCGGGTCTAGGAGTCCTGACCGGCTCCCGACTCGATCGCCTCCGTCACCTCGGCCACCCGCTCCCGTTCCTCGGCCGCGAACCGTTCCGCGTCGAGCTTCTCGGCGATCTCCTCGTCCTGGGCCATCAGCAGATCGAGGTTGGCGTCACCCATCTCGAGGACGCCCATGTCGACATAGGCCTGCTGGAGGCGCTTGCCCCACAGGCCGATGTCCTTCACGCACGGCACGATCCGGCTGAACAGCAGCTTGCGGAACAGGGCGAGGAACTCGGAGCGTTCGCTGTACTCCTCCGCCTCGGCCCGCGGGATGCCGAAGTTCTCCAGCACCTCCACGCCGCGCAGCCGGTCCCGCATCAGATAGCAGCCCTCGATCACGAACTCCTCGCGTTCGCGCAGTTCGGCGTCACCGAGCTGCCGGTAGTAGTCCCGCAGGGCCATCCGCCCGAAGGCAACGTGCCGGGCCTCGTCCTGCATGACGTAGGCGAGGATCTGCTTCGGCAGCGGCTTGTCGGTGGTGTCGCGGATCATGCCGAAGGCGGCGAGCGCGAGGCCCTCGATGAGCACCTGCATCCCCAGGTAGGGCATGTCCCAGCGGCTGTCGCGCAGGGTGTCGCCGAGCAGGGACTGAAGGTTGTCGTTGATCGGGTAGAGCATCCCGATCTTCTCCTGGAGGAAGCGGGCGTAGATCTCCGCGTGCCGGGCCTCGTCCATGGTCTGGGTCGCCGAGTAGAACTTGGCGTCCAGGTCGGGGACGGACTCGACGATGCGGGCCGCGCAGATCATCGCGCCCTGCTCGCCGTGCAGGAACTGGCTGAACTGCCAGGAGGTGTAGTGCCGGCGCAGATCGCCCTTGTCCCGCTCGGAGAGCTTCGCCCAGTGCCTGGTGCCGTAGAGGGAGAGCGTCTCGTCGGGGGTGCCGAGGGGGTCGTACGGGTCGACCTCGAGGTCCCAGTCGATCCGTTTCTGCCCGTCCCACTGCTTGTCCTTGCCCTTCTGGTACAGGGCCAGCAGGCGGTCGCGTCCGTCGTCGTACTCCCAGTTGAACCGGGCTTTCCCGGTCGCGGGAACCGGCCAGAGAGGCTCGCCGGGGTCCATGGCGTACAGGTCGAAGGTCGACATGTCCGCAGGCTCACACGTAGTAGACGCGCGGTCAACAAGTAGCGCGCAAGGGATTGACGGGCTTACTGACAAGCAGTCTCATAAGGGCATGACGACCCTCACCGAAGCCGAAGCCCTGGAAGGGCTGCGCGACGCACTGGGCCTGCTCAAGGATCGCGAGCAGGTGGCCGAGCGGCTGCTCGACTCTTCCGCGAAGCACTCCTTCGACCCGGACAAGGAACTGGACTGGGACGCGCCCTTCGAGGAGGGCAAGTGGTTCTGGCCGCCGGAGCTGGTGTCGCTGTACGACACACCGATGTGGCGGCGGATGAGCGAGGAACAGCGGATCCTGCTCTCCCAGCACGAGGCGGCGGCGCTGGCGTCGCTGGGCATCTGGTTCGAGATCATCCTGATGCAGCTGCTGGTCCGGCACATCTACGACAAGGCGGCGACGAGCGCGCACGTGCGCTACGCGCTGACCGAGATCGAGGACGAGTGCCGGCACTCGAAGATGTTCGCCCGGCTGATAGCCCGCGGCGAGACGCCCTGGTACCCCGTGAGCCGCGCCCACCAGCACCTCGGGCGGCTGTTCAAGACCATCTCGACGACGCCCGGCTCCTTCACCGCGACCCTGCTCGGCGAGGAGGTCCTCGACTGGATGCAGCGGCTGACCTTCCCCGACGAGCGGGTGCAGACGCTGGTCCGCGGGGTCACGCGCATCCACGTCGTGGAGGAGGCCCGGCACGTCCGGTACGCCCGTGAGGAACTGAGGCGCCAGATGGTCACGGCACCGAAGTGGTCCCAGGAGTTCACGCGGATCACGTCCGGCGAGTTCGCCCGGGTCTTCTCGGTCGCCTTCGTCAACCCCGAGGTCTACACCAATGTGGGCCTGGACCGGCGGGAGGCGCTCGCCCAGGTGAAGGCGAGCGGCCACCGCCGGGAGGTCATGCAGACCGGCGCGAAGCGCCTGACGGACTTCCTGGACGACATCGGCGTGCTGCGGGGGGTCGGGCGGCGGCTGTGGCGGTCGTCGGGCCTGCTGGCGTAGGAGGAGCCCGTCGTACGGGTGCGGGTGGTACGGGGCTGGCGGCGGGGTTCCCCGCGCCCCTCGACGTCGGCGTTCTCGCCCGGCCGTGCAACCGCACCCGGCCGACTACCCTGCCCGGTATGACCCCCGCCGCGCCCACCCCCGCCTATCGCCGCCTCAGCGTCGAGGAACGCCGCAGCCAACTGCTGGACGCCGCACTCACCCTTTTCGCCCACCGCGCCCCGGAGGACGTCTCCCTCGACGACGTGGCCGAGGCGGCCGGGGTCTCCCGCCCCTTGGTGTACCGGTACTTCCCGGGCGGCAAGCAGCAGTTGTACGAGGCCGCCCTGCGCTCCGCCGCCGAGGAACTGCGGCTGTGCTTCGACGAGCCGCGCGAGGGGCCCCTGCTGCCCCGGCTGTCCCGTGCCCTGGACCGCTACCTCGCCTTCGTGGACCAGCACGACACCGGCTTCAGCGCCCTGCTCCAGGGGGGCAGCGTGGTAGAGACCTCTCGTACGACCGCCATCGTGGACGGCGTACGGCGGGCCGCCGCCGTGCACATCCAGCGTCACCTCGGCGTCACGGACCCGGGCCCCCGCCTGCGGATGACCGTCCGGATGTGGATCACCGCGGTCGAGGCGGCCTCCCTCATCTGGCTCGACGAGGACAAGCAGCCACCCCTCGACGAACTGCGGGACTGGCTCGTGGACCAGTTCGTCGCCGTCCTGTCCGTCACCGCCGCCCGTGACCCGCAGACCGCGTCGGTCGTGGCCGCGCTGGCCTCGGCGGATGACTGAGACTGGTGCCGTGAAGAGCGAAGAGACCCCCTTCGAGGGCGGGCCCATGGACGGCCGTGTGCTGCCCGTGCTGCTCGGGATCACCGGGCACCCGCCGAAGACGTACCGCATCCCGGTCCCGGACCCGCACGGCGGTCGGGCCACGGTCCTCGTGTACCGGCGCGAGCCCCGCGGCCAGGGTCGGCTCACCCGGCGCTGGAAGTACGTCCACGATCCCGCCGGCGACCAGGGCGGGGGCCGGCCCAGGTGGCCCTGGCGCAAGCCAGACGCCACGCCGGGAGGCAAGCCGGACGACGCGAACGGGTGACCTCCTTACGCCATCCCGCAGACCTTCGGCGCGCGGGCCGCGCGCACACGTCACATGCTCACGGAGCGGAGCGGACCCGCTGCCCCGCACCGGAGGTGATGACGTGTCAGGAAGGCTACTGCGCCTGGTGTGTACGGCGACCGTGGCGGCCCACGCCGTTCTCGCAGCCGTGCCGGCGGCGGCCGCGCCCGGACCGGGCGAGTCCGAAGGGCGGGCGGTGTCCGGTCTGCTGACGGATCTTCAGCGACTGTACCGCGAGGCCGAGAAGGCCACCGAGACCTACAACGCCACCGAGGAGCAGCTGAAGAGGCAGCGCGCCGTGGCCCGGCGGCTGGACGGCGAGCTGGCCCGCGCCCGGCTCGCCCTGCACTCCAGCCGGGGCGCGGCCGGCCGGCTGGCCCGGCAGCAGTACCAGGGCCGCAGCGACATCTCGCCGTACGTCCGCCTGCTGCTCGCCCGCGATCCGCAGCACGCGCTCGAACAGGGACATGTGATCGGGCAGCTGGCGCGGGAACGGGCCAAGACGGTGGAGGAGCTGTCCGGCAGCGCCAAGAAGGCCGACGGGCTGGCCCGCAAGGCGCGCGCCGCGCTGGACCGGCAACTCGCGCTCACGGAACGCCGGAAGAAGGAACGCGACGAGGTGCGCGAACGGCTCGGCGAGGTGGAGAGGCTGCTGGCCTCGCTCACCGTCGAGCAGCTCACCGCGGTGGCGAAGCTGGAGAAGGCCGGGATCGCCAAGGCGCAGCAGAAGTTCATGGCCGCCGGCGCCCCCAGCAGGCTGCACGTGCCGACCAGGGAGGGCGACCGGGCGGTGCGCTACGCGGTGCGCCAGCTCGGCAAGCCGTACGAGTGGGGCGCGGAGGGCCCCCGCTCCTACGACTGCTCGGGGCTGACCTCGCAGGCCTGGGCTGACGCCGGGACGCCGATCCCGCGCACCAGCCAGGAGCAGTGGGCGCGGCTGCACCGCGTCCCCCTCAAGGAACTGCGCCCCGGCGACCTGGTCGTGTACTTCCCCGAGGCCACGCATGTGGCGATGTACCTGGGCGACGGCATGGTCGTGCAGGCACCGCGCCCCGGCGCCAAGGTCAAGGTCTCGCCGATCGCGGCCAACCCGGTCCTCGGCGCCGTACGCCCCGACCCGCGGGGCAGGCCCCTGCGGCACTACACACCGCCGAGGCTCCCCGCGGGGGCCCTGGAGGGGAAGGACGACGGCTACGCGTCGGCGACGGCTCCGGCGCGGGCCACACCCGTGGCGGTCACGCCCCCGCCCCGGAGCCGGTGACCTCGGCCAGGTAGGCCGCCGTCTTCTCGGGCTCGTAGAAGAAGTTCTCGAAGTCCGCCGGGTCGTTGAAGCCGTTGGCGAAGCGGTCGGCGACGGGCTGGAGCTGGCCGGCGGCGCCGATCAGGTTGAGGATGTGCTCGGGCGGCGGGGCCAGCATCGCGTTGGTCCACTTGGTGACGTGCTGGGCGGTGTCCCAGTAGCGGTCGAAGGTCTGCCGCATCCAGTCCTCGTCGAACGGCCTGTCGCCGTGCTCCATGATCGAGGCGAGGTACGAGGCGGCACACTTGGACGCCGAGTTGGAGCCCTGGCCGGTGATCGGGTCGTTGGCGACGACGACGTCGGCGACGCCGAGCACCAGGCCGCCGCCGGGCAGCCGGCCGATGGGGTTGCGCACGGTGGGGGCGTAACGGCCGGCGAGCGTGCCGTTCGCGTCGGTCAGTTCGACCTTGGTGGCCCGCGCGTACTCCCACGGGAGGAACCGCTCCATGAGTTCCAGGGTCAGGGAGAGGTGCTCCGCGGGGTCCTTGACGCCGTTGAAGGCGTCCAGCGGGCCGCCGGGTATGCCCTCCCAGAACAGGATGTCGGCACGGCCGGAGGTGGTGAACGTCGGCATCACGAACAGCTCGCCGACGCCGGGCACCAGGTTGCAGCGGACCGCGTCGTACTCCGGGTGCTCCGGACGCGGACCGAGGCCGTGCACGTAGGCGACGGCGAGGGCGCGCTGCGGCTCGGTGTACGGGGAGCGCTCCGGGTCGCGGGCGAACATCTGCACCAGCTCGCCCTTGCCCGCCGAGACCAGCACGAGGTCGTACGTACGGGAGAAGTAGTCGAGGTCCCCGACCGCCGCGCCGTGGATGACCAGCTGGCCGCCGCGCTGCGCGAACGTCTCCATCCAGCCGGCCATCTTCACCCGCTGGTCCACCGACTGGGCGTACCCGTCCAGCTTGCCCACCCAGTCGATCGCCCGCTGCGAGGGGCCCGGGTCGAACGAGCCGGGGGCCGCCACCGAGACGCCGAGCCCCTCGATCTTCGGGGCCTGGGACTCCCAGAAGTTCAGCTTCAGGTCGCGCTCGTGCTGGAGGGCCGTGTGGAACATGCACTGCGTCGACATGACCCGGCCGGAGCGGATCTCGTCCGCCGTCCGGTTCGACATCAGGGTGACCTCGTACCCGTTCGACTGGAGTCCGAGGGCGAGCTGGAGTCCGGACTGACCGGCTCCGACGACGAGTATCTTCCGCATGCGGGTGGTGACTCCTAGGTCGGTCTACTCAGGTGTTTCGTCGAGCGCGTGGCCGACGAGAGCCAGGAGGGTCTCGATCGCGGAGATCCGGCGGCGCGCATCCATGATCATTACAGGTATGTGCCGCGGGATCGTCAACGCCTCCCGCACGTCTTCCGCCTCGAACCGATCACTGCCGTCGAAGTGGTTGACCGCCACGACGTACGGCAGTCCGCAGCTCTCGAAGTAGTCGAGCGCCGGGAAGCAGTCCTTGAGCCTGCGGGTGTCGGCCAGCACGACCGCGCCGATCGCGCCCCGCACCAGGTCGTCCCACATGAACCAGAACCGCTGCTGCCCCGGCGTGCCGAACAGGTAGAGCACGAGGTCGTCGTCGAGCGTGATGCGGCCGAAGTCCATGGCCACCGTGGTGGTCAGCTTGCCCGGCGTGGCGGTGAGGTCGTCGGTCTCCTCGCTCGCCTCGGTCATCAGCGCCTCGGTCTGCAGCGGCGTGATCTCCGAGACGGAGGTGACCAGCGTGGTCTTGCCGACGCCGAAGCCGCCCGCCACCACGATCTTGGTGGCGATGGGGGCACGGGTGCGGTCCGTCTGCCATGACTTGAGATTCTCGTCGGGCTCGACGAGCGGGGAGACGCCCGGGGCGGCGTCAGAGACGACGGAGTCCACTCAGCACCCTTTCCAGCAGAGCGCGGTCCGGCCGGCCCGTGCCGTGACCGGTTCCTGTTCCGTACACACGGATCTTTCCCTGGTCCGCGAGATCGCTGAGCAGCACGCGGACCACGCCGAGCGGCATCTTCAGCAGCGCGGCGATCTCGGCCACCGTGCGCATCCGGCGGCAGAGTTCGACGATGGCCCGCAGTTCCGGCATGACCGTGGACCGCAGGGAACCGTTCGTCAGTTCCTTGCGCTCCTCGGGCGCCTCCAGTGCGGCCACGAAGGTCTCGACCAGCAGCACGTGCCCGAAGCGGGTACGGCCGCCGGTGAGGGAGTAGGGGCGGACGCGGGCGGGCTTGCGCTCGCCGCCGCGTACCGGGAGCTTCTTCGGCGTACCGGGTGTACTGCTCATCGGGCACTCCCCGTAGGTTCGGACTCCAGGGATTTACGGAGTTCGCTGCGGAGTTCGGGCGTCAGGACATGGCCGGCGCGGCCCACGAACAGTGCCATGTGGTACGCCACGACGCTCATGTCGCAGTCCGCGGAGCCGTGCACGCCGAGCAGCGAGCCGTCGCTGATCGACATCACGAACAGGCTGCCCTCCTCCATCGCGACCATGGTGTGCTTCACCGAGCCGAACTCCAGCACCTTGGCCGCGCCGATGGTGAGGCTGCCGATGCCGGAGACGACGGTGGCGAGGTCGGCGGCCGAGCCGCGCGGGCCGGTGGGCCGGGTCTCGCGCGCCTCACGCGCGGCCGCGTTCCTCCCGGCGTCGGAGGAGAGCAGCAGCAGCCCGTCCGAGGAGACGACCGCGACGGACTGGATGCCGGGCACCTCCTCGACCAGGTTCGTCAGCAGCCAGTGCAGATTGCGGGCCTCACTGCTCAGTCCGAACGTACTGGGCGCGGTCAACTGCTTGCCTCCTCGACGGTGCCCCCCGTGGATCCTTCGGCATGTACGTGTGCTGGACCGGACTCCGCGGCGTCGCGGGCGGGCACGCCGGGCGCCGCCGCGTCACGGGTCGTGGCCTCGTGCGTCTCCTCCGGCGCCGGGCCGGACGGGGACTCCGCCTGGCCGGTCCGCTCGGCGATCTCGGCCTCGACGTCGCGCCGGCCGGCCGCGGCGCCCTGGCGGAAGCCGCCCAGGCGGCGGCGCAGGGCGTCGGCGTCGATGGAGCCGCTGCGGGGCCGGGGCGCCGACGCGGGCGCGTTGATCTTCGGCGTGCGCTTGGGCAGCCCCTTGTCGGTGACGCGCTCGGGCTCGTCCCCCTCGTCGGGGGTGCGCTCGTGGGCGTCGGGGCCTATGGCGTAGGGGTCGTGGGCGGCGGGGGGCACGGCCGGCGCGGAGTCCGGGTGGGCCGGCCTGGCCCGGGGCAGCTCGTCCAGCTGGGCGTGCCCGGCGCCCGCGTCCCGCCACTGCGGACGCCGGCCCGTGTCAGGGTGCTGCTCGGCGGACGAATCCTGCCGCCGGTCGGCCTCGGGGCGCGAGGCGGCCTCTGGACGAAGATCGGCCTCCGGGGCCCGCTGGACCGACGGGCCCGGCCCGCCGTCCGCCGCCGGGCGCGAGGCGGCCTCCGGGCCCGGCTGAGCCGGCCGGTCCCGCAGCGGGTCCGCCTCCCGGCGCGGCCGTGCCGCCGGTCCCGGCTGCGCCGGCACATCCCGGTCCTGGTCCGCCACGCGGCCCGGTCCGGCCTGCGCGACCACGCCCGGCTCGGTCTCCGAGCCCGGTCCGGCCTGCGCCTCGCGGCCCTGACCGGTGCCCTGGTCCTCGTCGGTGGGCCGGTCCTCGACCGGCTCGCTCAGCTGCTCCGGGAGCAGGAGTTCCATCGTGGTCTCGGCCGGGGACTCCGGAATCCCCCGGTCGGCGGCCGGCCGCTGGGCCCGTACCGCGCGCTCGGCCAGCGCCACCAGCGGGTCGCCGTTCTCCGCGCGGCCGTGCAGCACGTTGGAGTTGGCCTCCGCGTCGGCGCCGGGCAGGGAGAAGCCCTGCGCGCCCTCGGCGAGGGAGGCGGGCGCGGGGGACGGCACCGCCGCGGCCGGGGCCTCGGCGAACAGCGACTGCGGCAGGACCACGACGGCGGCGATACCGCCCTGCTTCTGCTCGCGCAGCTGGACGCGCACCCCGTGCCGGTGGGCGAGCCGGGCGACGACGTAGAGGCCGAGCCCGAGACCGTCGGCGCCCTCCTGGTCGTAGGGCGCCTCGGGGTCGAAGTCGCTGAGCCGGGCGTTGAGCCGGGTCATCCGCTCGTCGGTCATGCCGATGCCCTCGTCCTGGACGGAGAGCATCACCTCGCCGTTCTCCAGCAGCCAGCCGGAGACCTCGACGGGCAGGTCGGGCGGGGAGAACGACGTGGCGTTCTCCATGAGTTCGGCCAGCAGGTGGGACAGGTCGTCCGCGGCGAACCCGGCGATGTGCGCGTGCGGCGGCAGCGCGGTGATCCGGACCCGCTCGTACCGCTCGATCTCGCTGACCGCGGCCCGTACGACGTCGACCATCGGGACCGGGCCCGCGTGCTGCTGGACGTGCTCGGTGCCGGCCAGCACGAGGAGGTTCTCGCTGTGCCGGCGCATGACGGTGGCGAAGTGGTCGAGCTTGAAGAGGGTGGCGAGCCGCTCGGGGTCCTGCTCGCGCTCCTCCAGGCTCTCGATGACGCCGAGCTGGCGCTCGACCAGGCCGAGGGTGCGCAGCGCGAGGTTGACGAAGGTGCCGCCGATGCTGTCGCGCAGCCGGTCCAGCTGGGCGGCGGAATCGGCGAGTTCGGAGCGCAGCTCCGCGCGGGCGTCGGCCATCCTCTGCCGCTGGCCGACCAGGTGCTTGCGGTCGGACTCCAGGGTGGTGATCCGCTCGTGCAGACCGGCGGCGTGCGCGTGCAGGGCGTTGACGGACCGGACGACCTGGGCGAACTCGTCGTTGCGCCCGGTGAACTTGACCGGTTCCTCGGCGGCCGGGTTCTCGGCGGCGGCCAGCCGGGCGGAACCGATGCGCAGCACGGCGAGCGGGCGGGTGAGGCCGCGGGCCATGCCGGTGGCGACGCCGACGGCGAGCAGCATCAGGGCGCCGAGGATCGCGATGCGGATCTCCAGCGCGGTGACGTCGTCGTCGCGCAGCTGCTCGAGACCGGTGGTGCGGCGCTCGTAGAGAGAGGACTCGACGCCGCGCATCAGGTCGATACGGGCGGTGAGGGCGGCGTTCAGCTTGTCGGCACCGATGCCGAGGTCCGCGTCGGTGAGCGTGGGCTGGTCGGTGAGGTCGGCGAGGTACTTGTCGGCCGAGTTGACCTCGGGGCCGGTGACCGTGGAGTCGTAGCTCCCGCGGGCGGCCTTGGTGGCGGTGTCGTGGAATTCGGCGAGCGCGGCATCGGAACGCACCCGGGCCTGCTGGGCGGCGGCGGTGAGGGCGGCACGCCGCTTGCTGTCGGCCTCGGAGGAGACGCTGGTCTCGGTGGTGAGGCCGGTGACGGGGTCGTAGACCGACTCGGTGCTGCTGGGCACGCTGAGGGCGGCCAGGAGCAGGCCCCGGGTGGCGGCGGCCTGCTGGACGGCGGTGTCGAGTTCGGCGAGGGCGTGGGCGCCGGAGCCCGCGCGGGGCGGGAGCTGTTCGGCCAGGTCCTCGGCGAGCCGGTGGAGTTCGGCGATGGCCTCGGAGTAGGCCTCGTGCGCTTCGAGAGCGCCGCTCTGCCCGGTGAGCGCCGCCCTGCGCACGCCGGCGATGCCGTCCAGGTCCGAGCGCAGCCCGGCCGGGGTGTCCGTGTTGGCGCGCAGCTCCTCGACCTGCCGGTCCACCCGCGCGCTGCGCTCTTCCGAGGGCGCCTTGGCCTTCGGCCGGCCGGCCGCGATGTAGGAGGTGACCTCGTCCCGCTCGTCCGCGAGGGAGTGGGCGAGGGCGAGCGCGTCCTGCGTCTGCCCGCCCAGGGTCACCAGGTCCTGGCTGTCGCTCAACTGCCCGGAGGCGGCGATCACCGAGGGGGTGCCCGCGCCGGCGATGGCGGCGGCCACGACCGCCACGGCCACGATGAGCCGGTTGCGCACGTGGGTCTTACGGCCCTTGCCGACCGAGGTGCGCTCCGCGCTCCCCTCGGAGGCCGTCTGCTTGCCTGTGCGCCGAGGCCGCGTCTTCTGCACCGGTGCTCGCATTCCTGACTCGTGTACCCATGGGCCCGGGTGACGCTCCGTCAACTGGTGTGCACACCACCCGGTACGTACGGTCCCCGACCCTCCCAGTGCCGGTGGTCGGTCATCGCACATCACCTGACCGGCCACCCGAAGGAGTGAACCTCGGAGGGGAGTTGGCGGGCAAGTTCCTCCTGCGCTTGCGTCGGCGCCGCACGGCGGGCCGGTTGGACGTCGACGGCGGGCTTTGGCAGTATTCGCCGCCACGTGTTCCCGGACTCCGCCATTCCAACCCAAATCCGGCGGCTGACCTGCGGCACTACGGTGATCCGGCGATCCTTGCCACCCTTTCGCGGACGCTGTGAAGGGCTCGTGCAGACTGGCCGGATGCGCACGGAACTTCTCTCCCTGCCGGGCGACCCGGCCCGCCCCAACGAGGACTTCGCCAGCGTCGGACTACCCGTCTGCGGACAGGGCGGTTCCCTCGTGGTGCTGGACGGAGTGACCCCACCGAGGGACGGCAGCGGCTGTCTGCATTCCGTTCACTGGTACACCGCGCGTCTGGGCGGGGCCCTGACCGAACTGACCGTTTCGCTCCCGGATGTCCCCCTGTCCGACGCCCTGGCCCGTGCCATCGCGCGCACCGCCGAGGCACACCGGGAAACCTGTGACCTTTCTCACCCGCGAACCCCACAGGCAACCGTGGTCCTCGCCCGCTGGTCGCAGGAGACCGTCGAGTACCTGGTCCTCTCCGACTCGGCCCTCCTGGTGGAGTCCCCCGACGGTCTGGTCACCCCGTGCCTCGACGACCGCCTGGCCAGGCTTCCCCGGGCGACCCTGGCCACCGACGCCCTGGTCGACGCGACGGTCCGCAACAAGGAGGGCGGCTTCTTCACCGCCGCCGCGGATCCGTCGGTGGCCGCGCGGGCGGTGACCGGGGTGCTGCCGCGCGACCGGGTGCGGGCGCTGGCCGCGCTGACGGACGGCGCGAGCCGGTGGACGGAGACCTTCCGGGAGGGCGACTGGGCGGACCTGTTCGCCGTGGTCCGCAAGCAGGGCGCCGAGGCCCTGGTCGACCGGGTACGGGCGCTGGAGGCCGCCGACCGCGAGCAGCGGACGTATCTGGGCCGCAGCAAGACCCACGACGACGCGACGGTCGTCTACGCGGAGCTGTGAGCGCCCCGCGCTACTTCTCCATCCCGGAGTTCATCTGGTGCAGCAGCCGTGCCAGTTCGGCCACCTCGCGGCGGTCCCAGTGGTCGAGCTTGCTGACGTAACGGGCGCGGCGGGCCACACGGACCCGCTGCACCCGGGCGCGCCCCTCCTCGGTGAGGTGCACGAGCCAGGCGCGGCCGTCCGCCGGATCCGGTTCACGGGCCACCAGCCCCAGGTCCTCCAGGGCGCGCAGCTGACGCGACATGGTGGCCTTGCCCACCCCGATGTAGGCGGCGAGGTCGGTGGCCCGCTGCCGACCGCACTCGTCCAGGCGCACGAGCAGTCCGTACGCCGCCGACTCCAGGTCGGGGTGGACCTCGCGGGCCATCTCGCCCTGGTTGGCGCGGGCCCGCCGCAGGAACACCGTCAGTTCGCGCTCCAGCTCCAGGAACTCCTGGTCCACACCACTTCGCGACGCATCCGCCTCGCCGTGATGTCTGCCGTCGTTTCCACCCTCGTGCACGTCAGCACCCTGATCCGTTTTCCTGGTCGTGGAACCTGCCGCCGACGGCGGTCGTCACCGCAGCACTGTCAGTATTTCGCAGGCGCGGGCCGACGGCAGCCGCCGGGCCCCCGACGGTCACCTGGAGTACACCCGGACCGGCCCGGACGCGGCGGGCCACGGCCGCCGCACGGCGAAGGCCCGGGCCTCCCTCAGGGGACCCGGGCCTTGCCTTTCCGGTCGCGCCCGTCACGCCGCGACCGGAACCTCCGACGCCGCGCCGTTCGTGGCCGGCGACAGCGCCAGCTCCAGGACCTGGCGGACGTCGGTGACGGCGTGGACGTCGAGCTTGTCCAGCACCTCCGCCGGGACGTCGTCCAGGTCGGGCTCGTTGCGCTTGGGGATGATCACGGTGGTGACTCCCGCCCGGTGCGCGGCGAGCAGTTTCTGCTTCACGCCGCCGATGGGCAGCACCCGGCCGGTCAGCGAGACCTCGCCGGTCATCGCCACGTCCGTGCGGACCAGGCGGCCGGAGAGCAGCGAGGCCAGCGCGGTCGTCATGGTGATGCCCGCGCTCGGGCCGTCCTTCGGCACCGCGCCCGCCGGGAAGTGGATGTGCACGCCCCGGTCCTTGAGGTCGGCGACCGGCAGCTCCAGCTCGGCGCCGTGGCTGCGCAGGAAGGACAGGGCGATCTGCGCGCTCTCCTTCATCACGTCACCCAGCTGACCGGTCAGCGTCAGGCCCGCCGCGCCCGTCTCGGGGTCGGCCAGCGACGCCTCGACGAACAGCACGTCACCGCCGGCGCCCGTGACCGCGAGGCCGGTCGCGACACCCGGCACCGCCGTGCGCCGCTCCGCCGGGTCCTGGGCGGACTCGGGGACGTGGTGCGGCCGGCCGATCAGGTCGCGCAGGTGCTCGTCGGTGACGGTGAACGGCAGCTTGCGCTCGCCCAGTTCGTGCTGGGCCGCCACCTTGCGCAGCAGCCTCGCGACGGACCGCTCCAGGTTGCGCACGCCCGCCTCGCGGGTGTACTCGCCCGCCAGCTTGCGCAGCGCGCTCTCGTCGAGGGTCACCTCGTCCTTCTCCAGCCCGGCGCGCTCCAGCTGTCGCGGCACCAGGTGGTCGCGGGCGATGACGACCTTCTCGTCCTCGGTGTACCCGTCGAGACGGACCAGCTCCATCCGGTCGAGCAGGGCCTCCGGGATGGCCTCCAGCACGTTCGCGGTGGCCAGGAAGACGACGTCGGACAGGTCGAGTTCGACTTCGAGGTAGTGGTCGCGGAAGGTGTGGTTCTGCGCGGGGTCCAGGACCTCCAGCAGGGCCGCGGCCGGGTCGCCCCGGAAGTCGGACCCCACCTTGTCGATCTCGTCGAGCAGCACGACCGGGTTCATCGACCCGGCCTCCTTGATGGCGCGGACGACCCGGCCGGGCAGCGCGCCGACGTACGTACGCCGGTGCCCGCGGATCTCGGCCTCGTCGCGCACGCCGCCGAGGGCGACCCGGACGAACTTCCGCCCCATGGCGTGGGCCACGGACTCGCCGAGGCTCGTCTTGCCGACGCCCGGCGGGCCGACCAGGGCCAGCACGGCGCCGCCGCGCCGCCCGCCGACGACCCCGAGCCCGCGCTCCGCACGCCGCTTGCGCACCGCCAGGTACTCGGTGATCCGCTCCTTGACGTCCTCCAGGCCCGCGTGCTCGGCGTCCAGCACGGCCTTCGCGCCCTGGATGTCGTACGCGTCCTCGGTCCGCTCGTTCCACGGCAGTTCGAGCACGGTGTCGAGCCAGGTGCGGATCCATGAGCCCTCGGGGGACTGGTCGGAGGACCGCTCCAGCTTGTCGACCTCCTTGAGCGCGGCCTCACGGACCTTCTCGGGCAGGTCGGCGGCCTCGACACGGGCCCGGTAGTCGTCGGACTCCTCGCCCTTCTGCTCGCCGTTCAGCTCGCGCAGCTCCTTGCGGACGGCTTCCAGCTGACGCCGCAGCAGGAACTCCCGCTGCTGCTTGTCGACGCCCTCCTGGACGTCCTTGGCGATCGTCTCGGCGACGTCCTGCTCCGCGATGTGGTCGCGCAGCTGCTGGGTGGCGAGCTTGAGGCGCGCGACGGGGTCGGCGGTCTCCAGCAGCTGGATCTTCTGGTCGAGGGTCAGGAAGGGCGAGTACCCCGAGTTGTCGGCGAGGGCGGACACGTCGTCGATGGCCTGCACGCGGTCGACGACCTGCCAGGCACCGCGCTTCTTCAGCCATGCGGAGGCCAGCGCCTTGTACTCCTTGACCAGTTCTGTCACGTGCCCGGGCAACGGGTCCGGCACGTTCTCGTCGAGGCTGGTCCCCTCGACCCACAGCGCCGCTCCCGGCCCGGTGGTCCCGGCGCCGATCCGCACCCGGCTCCGGCCCCTGATCAAGGCGCCCGGGTCACCGTCGGCGAGCCGCCCGACCTGCTCGACCGTGCCGAGCACACCCGTGCTCGCGTAGGCGCCGTCGTTGCGCGGCACCAGCAGCACCTTGGGCTTCCCGGACGTGGCACGGGCAGCCGCCTGCGCGGCCTCCACCGCCGCCCGGACATCTGCGTCGCTCAGGTCCAGCGGGACCACCATGCCGGGCAGGACGACCTCGCCGTCGAGCGGCAGCACGGGCAGAGTGAGCGGTGTGGACGTCGAAGCCATGATCTCCCCTTCGGCAGTCAAGTTGAGCTATGCCGACTCAATGCTTGGCCGCGGCGCATTGTTCCCCTGGAGGCGTTCGCTGTCAGCGATCGAGGAGGATCCCTGGGTGCGGGGGACCGCCTCCCTGCCGAGGGGCCTCCTCCTGTAGATGAGGTCTCCGCAATTCCGTCAACATTCCGTCAGAGAAGTGCCAGGATGGGCCGATGCCCACCACCTACGACATCCCCGAGGTCCTGGACCGTCGTGAGGGCCCGTACGGCGAGGTCGTGCTGCGGCGGCACGGGGCGCTGCTGCAGATCATCGCCAACGGCTGCTTCCTGATGGACACCTCCGACGGACGTTCGGAACGGCTGCTGGTCGACGCGGCGCTCGACGCCCTCGACGACCGCCCCGACCCGGGGGTACTGATCGGCGGCCTCGGCGTCGGATTCTCGCTCGCACATGCCGGAGGCAACCCACGCTGGGGCCGGATCACGGTGGTCGAGCGGGAACGCGCGGTCATCGACTGGCACCGCGCGGGCCCGCTTTCCACGGTTTCGGGCAAAACGCTTGCCGACCCCCGCACGCGGATCGTCGAAGCGGATCTGATCGCCTACGTCAATGAGACTTCCGACACGTTCGACGCGCTGTGCCTGGACATCGACAACGGGCCCGACTGGACCGTCACGGAGGCCAACTCAGGGCTGTACTCGAAGGCCGGACTCGCAGGCTGCGCACGGGTGTTGAGACCAGGCGGGGTACTCGCCGTATGGTCGGCGAAACCCTCCCCGGAATTTGAAGGAACCTTGCGGAATGCCGGTTTCCGGCATGTGCGTACCGAAGAGATCCCGGTTGCCCGGGGCGTTCCCGACGTCGTGCACCTCGGCGTCCGACCTGAATAGCCGAGCTGCGGTGACTCCCCGTACCCTGCTTGCCTGACGCCGATCATTCAAGCGTCAATCGCAGTCATGGGATCACCCCACGGATTCCGGAAAGCACACTTCAGGGGCGGGCGATGGAGCAGACACACACCTCCCAGAACGGCACGGCGGCGGCCACCCCGGGCGCACAGCGCCGGGTTCTGGTGGTCGAGGACGACCCGACGATCGTCGACGCCATCGCGGCCCGCCTGCGTGCCGAGGGTTTTCTCGTGCAGACGGCCGGCGACGGTCCGGCCGCCGTCGACACGGCCGAGGCCTGGCAGCCCGATCTGCTGATCCTCGACATCATGCTGCCGGGCTTCGACGGCCTGGAGGTCTGCCGTCGTGTGCAGGCCCAGCGGCCGGTGCCGGTGCTGATGCTGACCGCGCGCGACGACGAGACCGACATGCTGGTGGGCCTCGGCGTCGGCGCCGACGACTACATGACGAAGCCTTTCTCCATGCGTGAGCTGGCCGCACGCGTGCACGTGCTGCTGCGCCGGGTGGAGCGGGCCGCGGTCGCGGCCGCCACGCCGCGCACCGGCATCCTGCGCCTCGGCGAGCTGGAGATCGACCACGCGCAGCGCCGGGTGCGGGTGCGCAGCGAGGACGTCCACCTCACGCCCACCGAGTTCGACCTGCTCGTCTGCCTGGCGAACACCCCGCGCGCGGTGCTCTCCCGGGAGCAGCTGCTGGCCGAGGTGTGGGACTGGGCGGACGCCTCCGGCACCCGGACCGTCGACAGCCACATCAAGGCGCTGCGCCGGAAGATCGGCGCCGAGCGGATCCGCACGGTGCACGGCGTGGGCTACGCGCTGGAGACACCGACGCCATGAGCGAAGGGCGGTCGGCCGCACGGAGGAGCCCCGGGGAACCCTGGGGCGGCGTACGCCCGTTCTCGATCAAGACAAAGCTGGGCGCGCTGGTCGTCATCTCGGTGCTGATCACCACGGGCCTGATGATGATCGCCCTGCGCACCGAGACGGAGCTGCGCTTCATCACGGTGTTCTCGATGATCGCCACACTGCTGATAACGCAGTTCGTGGCGCACTCGCTCACCTCGCCGCTGGACGAGATGAACGCCGTGGCCCGCTCGATCTCGCACGGCGACTACACACGCCGGGTGCGTGAGAACCGCTGGGACGAGCTGGGCGACCTGGCCGTCACCATCAACCGCATGGCCGACGACCTGGAGGCCGAGGACCGCCAGCGCAAGGAGCTGGTGGCCAACGTCTCGCACGAGCTGCGGACCCCGATCGCGGGGCTGCGCGCCGTGCTGGAGAACATCGTGGACGGCGTCACGCAGGCCGACCCCGAGACGATGCGCACGGCCCTGAAACAGACCGAGCGGCTGGGGCGCCTCGTCGAGACGCTGCTCGACCTGTCCCGCCTGGACAACGGCGTCGTACCGCTGAAGCAGCGGCGCTTCGAGGTGTGGCCGTATCTGTCCGGGGTGCTGAAGGAGGCCAACATGGTCGCCTCCGCGCGCGCGGGCATGGCCTCCGGCTCGGGCAGCCACACCCGTACGGACGTCCATCTGCACCTCGACGTGTCCCCGCCGGAGCTGACCGCGCACGCCGACCCGGAGCGGATCCACCAGGTCGTCGTCAACCTGATCGACAACGCGGTCAAGCACAGCCCCCCGCACGGCCGGGTGACGGTGAAGGCGCGGCGCGGGTCGCTGCCGGAGTCGCTGGAGCTGGAGGTTCTGGACGAGGGTCCGGGCATTCCGCGCTCGGAGTGGCACCGGGTCTTCGAGCGCTTCAACCGGGGGGCGGTCAGCCGGCCGCACGGCCCCGGCAGCGACGGCGGCACCGGCCTCGGCCTGGCGATCGCCCGCTGGGCGGTGGATCTGCACGGCGGCAGGATCGGAGTGGCCGAATCCGAGCGGGGTTGCCGGATTCTTATCACCCTTCCGGGCCTGCCTTCTCTGCCAAGTTGACGTAAAGTTCGAAGCGGAGCCACAAGATCCACGGGCGTCCGCACAGCAGGACACGTGTGATCAGGCAGAGGCCCGCGCCGCGTACGCGCCGGGCCCGGGTCGTCGCACCCCTTTCGCAACAGAACCACGCTTGTTTCCCGCCATTTCAACCCCCGAAACACGCCCTTCGATGTGATGTGCGCGACGTTGAACGGACCTGGCCTGACCTTCACGGTCAGGGAGGCGTAGCCTTGATTCCCGCTGTCCATCACCTTGTGAAGCGGAAGAGGGCGGTTGCCGCCGTGTCGCCACAGTCCCCCAGTAACGCATCGAGCATCTCGACCGACGCAGACCAAGCGGGCAAGAATCCCGCTGCCGCGTTCGGTCCGAACGAGTGGCTCGTCGACGAGATCTATCAGCAGTACCTCCAGGACCCGAATTCGGTAGACCGCGCCTGGTGGGACTTCTTCGCCGACTACAAGCCGGGGGCGGCTGCCACCCCGGCGCCGGTGGTCCCCGCGGCCGCGGGGGCCGCGGAGACCACCAGCACGGTTCAGGCGCCCGCCCAGCCCGCTCCGGCGGCCCCGGCCGCACCCGCGGCTCCAGCGCCGAAGCCCGCCGCTGCCGCGCCGGCTCAGGCCCCCGCGCAGCCGAAGGCCCCGGCCCCGGCTCCCGCCCCGGCCGCCGCCAAGCCGCAGCAGCAGAAGGCCAAGGCCGCCGAGCCTGCCGCCGGTGCCCCCGACGGCCCCGAGCTGGTCACGCTGCGCGGGCCGGCCGCCGCCGTCGCGAAGAACATGAACGCCTCGCTGGAGCTGCCGACGGCCACCTCGGTCCGCGCGGTCCCGGTGAAGCTGCTCTTCGACAACCGCATCGTCATCAACAACCACCTGAAGCGCGCCCGGGGCGGGAAGATCTCCTTCACGCACCTGATCGGCTACGCGATGGTGCAGGCCATCAAGGCCATGCCGGCGATGAACTGGTCGTTCGGCGAGAAGGACGGCAAGCCGACCCTCGTCAAGCCGCCGCACGTCAACCTCGGTCTCGCCATCGACCTGGTCAAGCCGAACGGCGACCGCCAGCTGGTCGTCGCGGCGATCAAGAAGGCCGAGACGCTGAACTTCTTCGAGTTCTGGCAGGCCTACGAGGACATCGTCCGCCGCGCCCGCGACGGCAAGCTGACGATGGACGACTTCACCGGCGTGACGGTCTCCCTGACCAACCCCGGTGGCCTCGGCACCGTCCACTCGGTCCCGCGCCTGATGCCCGGCCAGTCGGTGATCATGGGCGTCGGCGCCATGGACTACCCGGCGGAGTTCCAGGGCACCTCCCAGGACACCCTGAACAAGCTCGGCATCTCGAAGGTCATGACGCTCACGTCGACCTACGACCACCGGGTGATCCAGGGCGCCGCCTCCGGCGAGTTCCTCCGCCAGGTCGCGAACCTGCTGCTCGGCGAGAACGGCTTCTACGACGACATCTTCGAGGCGCTGCGCATCCCCTACGAGCCGGTCCGCTGGCTCAAGGACATCGACGCCAGCCACGACGACGACGTCACCAAGGCCGCCCGCGTCTTCGAGCTGATCCACTCCTACCGGGTCCGCGGCCACGTCATGGCCGACACCGACCCGCTGGAGTACCGCCAGCGCAAGCACCCCGACCTGGACATCACCGAGCACGGCCTCACCCTGTGGGACCTGGAGCGCGAGTTCGCGGTCGGCGGCTTCTCCGGCAAGTCCCTGATGAAGCTGCGTGACATCCTCGGCGTGCTGCGCGACTCGTACTGCCGCACCACCGGCATCGAGTTCATGCACATCCAGGACCCCAAGCAGCGCAAGTGGATCCAGGACCGCATCGAGCGCCCGCACACCAAGCCGGAGCGCGAGGAGCAGCTGCGCATCCTGCGCCGCCTGAACGCGGCGGAGGCCTTCGAGACCTTCCTGCAGACGAAGTACGTCGGCCAGAAGCGCTTCTCCCTGGAGGGCGGCGAGTCCGTCATCCCGCTGCTGGACGCGGTCATCGACAGCGCGGCCGAGTCCCGCCTGGACGAGGTCGTCATCGGCATGGCCCACCGCGGCCGCCTGAACGTGCTGGCCAACATCGTCGGCAAGTCCTACGCGCAGATCTTCCGCGAGTTCGAGGGCAACCTCGACCCGAAGTCGATGCACGGCTCCGGCGACGTGAAGTACCACCTGGGCGCCCAGGGCACCTTCACGGGCCTGGACGGCGAGCAGATCACGGTCTCGCTGGCCGCGAACCCCTCGCACCTGGAGGCGGTCGACCCGGTCCTGGAGGGCATCGCCCGCGCCAAGCAGGACATCATCAACAAGGGCGGCACGGACTTCACGGTCCTGCCGGTGGCGATCCACGGCGACGCGGCCTTCGCGGGCCAGGGCGTGGTGGCCGAGACCCTGAACATGTCGCAGCTGCGGGGCTACCGCACCGGCGGCACGGTCCACGTGGTCATCAACAACCAGGTCGGCTTCACCGCGGCGCCCGAGTCCTCGCGCTCCTCGATGTACGCCACCGACGTGGCCCGCATGATCGAGGCCCCGATCTTCCACGTGAACGGCGACGACCCGGAGGCCGTGGTCCGCGTCGCGCGACTGGCCTTCGAGTTCCGCCAGGCGTTCAACAAGGACGTGGTGATCGACCTCATCTGCTACCGCCGCCGCGGTCACAACGAGTCGGACAACCCGGCCTTCACCCAGCCGCTGATGTACGACCTGATCGACAAGAAGCGCTCGGTGCGCAAGCTGTACACCGAGTCCCTCATCGGTCGCGGCGACATCACCCTGGAGGAGGCCGAGCAGGCGCTCCAGGACTACCAGGGCCAGCTGGAGAAGGTCTTCACCGAGGTCCGCGAGGCCACCTCGCAGCCGGCGACGGTGGAGACCCCGGACGCGCAGGCCGAGTTCCCGGTCGCCGTGAACACCTCCGTCTCCTCGGAGATCGTCAAGCGGATCGCCGAGTCCCAGGTCAACATCCCCGACCACATCACCGTCCACCCGCGTCTGCTGCCGCAGCTGCAGCGCCGGGCGTCGATGGTCGAGGACGGCACGATCGACTGGGGCATGGGCGAGACCCTCGCCTTCGGCTCGCTGCTCCTGGAGGGCGTCCCGGTCCGCCTCGCGGGCCAGGACTCCCAGCGCGGCACCTTCGGCCAGCGGCACGCGGTCATCATCGACCGCAGCACCGGCGAGGAGTACACGCCGCTGCAGTACCTGTCGGAGGACCAGGCACGCCTGAACGTCTACAACTCCCTGCTGTCCGAGTACGCGGCGATGGGCTTCGAGTACGGCTACTCGCTGGCCCGCCCCGACGCACTCGTGCTGTGGGAGGCTCAGTTCGGTGACTTCGTCAACGGTGCGCAGACGGTCGTGGACGAGTTCATCTCGTCGGCGGAGCAGAAGTGGGGCCAGACGAGCGGTGTGACGCTGCTCCTCCCCCACGGCTACGAGGGCCAGGGCCCGGACCACTCGTCCGCCCGCCCGGAGCGCTTCCTCCAGCTCTGCGCCCAGAACAACATGACGGTCGCGATGCCCACGTCCCCGTCGAACTACTTCCACCTCCTGCGGTGGCAGGTGCACAACCCGCACCACAAGCCGCTGGTCGTCTTCACGCCGAAGTCGATGCTGCGCCTGAAGGCCGCCGCGTCGAAGGCGGAGGAGTTCACCACGGGCGGCTTCCGCCCGGTCATCGGCGACGCGTCGGTGGACCCGGCCGCGGTGAAGAAGGTCGTCTTCTGCGCGGGCAAGGTCTACTACGACCTGGAGGCCGAGCGGGTCAAGCGCGGCGTCACGGACACGGCGATCATCCGCATCGAGCGGCTGTACCCGCTGCCGGGCGCGGAGCTCCAGGCGGAGATCAAGAAGTACCCGAACGCCGAGAAGTACCTGTGGGCCCAGGAGGAGCCGGCGAACCAGGGTGCCTGGCCGTTCATCGCGCTCAACCTGATCGACCACCTGGACCTGGCGGTCGGCGCGGACGTCCCGCACGGCGAGCGCCTGCGCCGCATCTCGCGGCCGCACGGCTCGTCCCCCGCGGTGGGTTCCGCGAAGCGGCACCAGGCGGAGCAGGAGCAGCTGGTGCGCGAGGTGTTCGAGGCGTGAGCCTCTGAGCGTCGGTGCGTCGGTGCGTCCGCGCATCGGCTCACGGAAGGGCCCGGCCCCGAGTTCCCAGAACTCGGGGCCGGGCCCATCCGGTCACTCCGGCGCCGCTTCGGGGCCCGCGGTACGAAGGCTGCGGCCGAGTCGCTCACCGAGCTGGGCGCGCTGCCGTCGGGCCTCGGCCAGTACGTCGTCCAGGCCCGCCTCCTCGGCGTGCTCGGCGGCGCGCCCGTAGGCCTCGATCGCCCGGTGCAGATGCGTGAGGGTGTCCGTGCGGTGGTGCAGCAGCGCCAGCATGGAGGCGCGCAGCCGCCAGTGGTCCGCGAGGAACGCGGGCTCCTCGGAGCTGCGGAGGGCCTCGCCGATCGTCCACTCGGCCTCGTAGAGGTCGGACAGCACCCGCTTGATGTCGTAACGCCCGTAGTGGGCCCGCCCCAGGCCGGACCAGCGTCCGGCGAGGCCGGAGTGGCCGGGCGGGGTGTCCTGGAGGGCGGTACGCAGTACGGAGACGGCCCGGGCGGCGTCGTCGGCGGACTTTCTCGCCACGCCCCTGTCCATCAGGGCCGTGCCGTACTCGAAGAGCAGGTCGCTGCGGTCGGGGTCGTCGGCGCCCAGCAGCCGTTCGGCCTGCGCCCACGCCTCGACGGCGTGATCCAGCCGGGCTGCGTCACGGGTCCGCCGGTAGGCGGCCCGGTAGAGCCGCGCCGAGCGCGCGTAGCACTCGCGCCGCAGCGCCAGGTCCTCGCCGGCGGCCCGCAGCGCCTGGTCCACGGCGTACAGCGTCTGCCGCTCCCGGCCCTCGTCGTCCGCGGGCCGGGCGAGCTCGGTGGCCGACGCCACCGCCAGCCAGGTCCGGCAGCGCTCCTCGTCCGACAGGACGCGCTTGGTGCGGGCCGCGCCCTGGAAGTCGTCCATGGCGCGCAACGCCAGTTCGGCGGCCCGCTCCGGCAGCGGCCGGGAGGTGCGAACCCGCCCTTCCCCGGCGTACTGGCGCGCCAGGTCCAGCAGCAGCTGCCCCCGTACGATCTGCGCGCGCTCCCGGCTCGGGAACGCCAGCCGTACGTCGGCCGCGTCGACGGCCCGGTGAAGGTGCGTCAGGTACCACTGCTCGGCGTCGCGCGCCCGGTACGGCCCCTGCGCCCCGGGGTGGTCGACGCCCGCCTCCGCGACGGCCCGGCGCACATAGGGAAGCGTCGCCGCGGCGGTCCGCGGGCCGTTGAGTCCGTCGGGGCAGGAGCCAGCGCCCCGCATCGCGAGGGACAGGTCCCGGTCGGCCACGTACAGCAGCACGGCGCGGGCGAACTCCTCGGCCCGGTACCGGCCGTCCGCCGCCCCACGCGCCCAGTCCCGCAGGGCGGCGGGTACGCCCTCGAAGTCGAGGTCGCGGCCGCTCAGTTCACCGGCGAGCGCCCAGCAGACCAGTCCGCGGGTGAGGCTTCCGGAGGCCCCGAAGCGGTCCGGGTCCCTGATCACCTCCCAGGCGTCGCGTAGATCGTCCCCGACCCGCCGCACCCGCCAGCGCACCAGCAGGGCGTTGGCCAGTTCCTCGGCGGCGGACAGCCGCTCCGGGTCCGGTGCCGAGACCTCCAGGGCCTGGTGCAGGTACCGTACGGCGGCGTCGAGGGCGCGGGTGAGGCCCTCCCCCTCGAACCGGCCTATCGCCTCCTTGCCCTTGCCGAGGAGCTCTCCGGCGGTGAGCTCGGGCCGCTTGGGGACCGCCGGGATCCGCGCCCCGAGGTCCCGCAGCACGTCGGCCGAGACCTCGGCGAACGCGCGCAGCCCGGCCGGTTCGTCCTCGACCGGACCGACGGGCGGCCCGGGTACCTGCGGGTCCACCGCGCCCCGCAGGAACGCCCCTGCCAGGGCCGGGAAATTGCGGGCGCTGCGCCCGAACTTCCGGTCCACGTACTCGGAGCAGTGCTTGAACAGGAGCTGGGCCTCTTCCAGGGTCAGCCGGGACCGCAGCTCGCTCGCCACCCCCGGCAGGAGGTCGTAGCGCACGGCACGCGGGTCGTCCGCGTCCTCGCGGCGTCTGAGCAGCCCGCCGAGCAGCACCTCGGACAGCGCCTCGGGGCCGCTGCCGGCGAGCATGGCGTGCTGGACGAGCTGCATGACCGGCAGGTACAGCGGCACCGCCGACAGGTACACGGCGAGGCGGCGGGCCTCCGGGGAGGCGGCCCGCCAGAACACCCGCACGCGGTCGGCGCCGCTGACGTCCTCGGCGGCCCGCACCGGCGCACGGGACTCGGCGTGGTCGGCGTGCACCCAGCCGGCCGCCGTGGCCAGCGACTGCCCCGTGGTGCCCGACACCAGCCGGGCCCAGCCCTCCACCGAGCCCCGGCGCAGCGCCAGCACGGGGACGGGCAGCGCGCCCCGCTCGACGCGCCCCTTGTCCGGCCGGAACTCCAGGGTTCCGGCGGGCCCTTCACGACGGCGCAGCATGCCGCGCCTGGCGGGCAGATGGGTGCGCATCCACATCCGTTGCGGCAACGGCTGGACAACGGCGACGGGCGCGGTCGACGCCCAGCGGTGGAGCAGCCGCTGCATCCGGCCGCTGCGCCACATGGGGCCCGCGCAGTCGCTGAGGACGAGGGTCAGGCGCCGTCCGGTCGGGTCGCTGAGCTGCTCGGGAGCGTGCAGCGGGCGGACGCGCTCGGGTGCGGCGGCGTAGCCGGGGAGGCCGCCGGGGGCCTCGTGCAGGTACTGCACCCGTACTTCGCGGAAGGCACCGGCCCGCTCGCAGACCTGGCGCAGTTCGTCGAGCACCTGCTGCCAGACCACCGTCGAGGTGGAGACGTCCATCAGGAGCAGCAGCCGTGCCTCGCGGCGCCGCTCGGTGCGCAGCACGGGCAGCACGATCCCGGATTCGGCGGCCCGTTCGGCGGTGGCCCGCTCGTCGAGGACGCGCGGCACGGGGCGCACCGGTGCGCGGTAGCGCTGGAGGGGGCGTAACCCGCGTTGCAGGGCGAGGGGTTCGGGCAGGACCGGGGCCGCCGGCACGCTGACGGGCGCCGTCCGGATGCCGGTGGCGTCGCCGCCGTGGCCGGGGGCGAACAGCCGGGCGCCGTCGGGCTGCCGGTCCTGGCCGTCCGCGGTGACCGGGCCGTCCGGGCCCAGCCGCACGGACACCGGGTCGACGCCGTCCACCGGTGCGGGCGCCGCGGCCCGGGGCCCGGTGGCGGCGGGGTCCTGCGGCCGGTCGGGGGCGGGCAGGTGGCGGGCCAGCCACAGGGCGTCCGCGAGCTCCTCCACGCCGGGGGCGACGCCCGCGTGGCGCAGGCGTGCGACCAGCGCCGCGAGCGCGTCGCTCGTGACGCCGGCGGGGACGCCGGGGGCCCGTGGGGACATCGCGCTACCTGGGCCCGCGGTCCAGGGGCTGCATCAGCAGCTCCGCGATCTCCTCGCGCCGTGCCGCGTCCCGGGCGGCGTGCTGGGCCAGGAAGATGGCGTTGAGCAGTTGGTCGGTGGGGCGCAGCGCGCCGTCCGCCTCGGCCTCCGTGAAGTGGTCGACGATGTCGTGGTGGGCCTCGTGGGCGTCCTGGCCGAAGTGGGCCTGGACCAGCGCGGCGAGACGTTCGTCGCGGGGCGCCTTGAGGTCCAGCGGGATGCAGCGGCGCAGCAGCGGGGCGGGGAACTCACGCTCGCGGTTGCTGGTCATGACGACGAACGGGAACGCGCGGCAGCGCACCTGCCCCTCCGTGACCTCGACCTTGCGGCCGTCGTCGGTGAGCACCCGCACCACCGGCGTCCGGTCGGCGATCCGCTCCAGCTCGGGGATCGGGAACCTGCCCTCCTCCAGCACGTTCAGGAGGTCGTTCGGCAGGTCGATGTCGCTCTTGTCCAGCTCGTCGATGAGCAGCACGCGGGGCCGCCCGGCGGCGAGCAGCGCGGTGCCGAGCGGGCCGAGCTTGATGTACCGGCCGATGTCCTCGGACTCCGGTCCGGCGGAACGCCGGCGGCGGACACGCGGCGTGAGGTCCTCGCCGGCCCGTCTGAGCTGGGCGTCCTGGAGCCGGCCGATGGCGTCGTACGTGTAGAGGCCGTCCCGCAGCTCGCTGCGGCTCACGATGGGCCACTCCAGGACCCGGCCCAGTCCGAGCTCGTGGGCGACGGAGTGCGCGAGCGTCGACTTGCCGACGCCGGGTTCGCCGGTGACCAGCAGCGGGCGCCTCAGGTACAGGGCGGCGTTGACCAGTTCGAGGGTGTCGGGGTCCTGGATCGGCAGCGGCGCGGTGACGGCGCCGAGCCTGCGGTGGGTGGCGGAGTCGAGGCCCGGGACGTCGTACGCCACGACCGGGGCGTCGAAGGCCCGCCACGGCGGCGGGTCGGGCAGCCGGTCGATCCTGGCCGGATCCGGGCGCCCGTCTCCCTGGTAGACGAACCACTCGCTCATGCTGCGCTCCTCGTCGACGGTCGGTGGTGGTCCACGTCCTGGCTGACGGGGGCGTCGCGCACCCACGACGGGCCCATCGAAATGTACCCAGATCCGACCTGCGGCACCGATCTTTTCGGCCGCCCGCCACCGGGGCCCGGCGGCCGGCGGCGGCGGGCGGGCGGGGTGCTCACAGGGGCGCGTCCAGGGTCTCGGTCTCCTCGGCGGGGAGCGGGCGCCCCGGGTCGTCGTAGAGCAGCGCGAGCGGTTCGGCCCAGGTGTGGTCGGCGCGGCGCTCGCTGATGTCCTGCCGCAGCTGCCGCAGCCGGTCGGGGAGCTCGGCCAGCGAGCCGAGGCTGCCGAGCAGTTCCTGCGCCTTGGCGTGGAGGGTGTCGCAGTCCTCGGCGCAGGTTCGGGTGACATGGCCGTCGATGTGCCAGAGGGCGACGCCGTGCCCGTTCTCCAGGGCGAGTTTCAGCGCGGTCCGCCCCGGTCCGCGGCCGGCCGGGCGGCACATCACGGGGATGCGGTCGAAGGCCGCCTCCCGGTAGCCGCGGCCCGTGGTCACGACCCCGCGCTGCGGGGTGCGCCAGCAGGCGAAGCGCTGCTGGGCGGTCATGCCCTGCCAGCGGTCGGCCCACAGTTTGTCCGGATCTCCACGGCGTGCGAGGGAGCGCAGTACCACATGGCGGCGCGCGCCGAGGTGTCCGGCGTCGTCGAGCTGTGCGATGTCGTCAAACCGCCAGCGGTGCACCGCGGTGTCGAGGTGCTCGGTGGGCAGGGCCACCTCCAGGGGCACCGGACGGTTCTGCCGGTCCTTGGCCCGCAGCAGGTCGCCCAGCGGTCTGCGCAGCGCCTGGACCAGTTCGCCGGGCAGCCGGCCGTGGACGGAGTCGTCGGTCTGGTAGAGCTCCGGCTCGCCCGTGCCGTCGCCGTCGTCGAGCCAGATCTGCCAGAAGAAGCGGGTGGGCTCCGAGCCGATCACCGGGTCGAGGAGGACGGCGACCGTGGGGCCCTCGCCGGGACCGGGGTAGGGGATCACGATGCGGCCGGTCCGCTCCGCCGGTGCGGCGGACAGCTCGTCCGGGAGCCGCACGTCCCGGACGAAGGCGTGCATCTCGCGGCGCGGGTCCCGGCGCAGCCGCCGCTCGATCCAGGCGTCGAGCGGGGCGCACGGTTCGCCCCGGGACCGCACGTAGGCGTCGACGAACCTCAGGTAGCGCAGGAACGCGAGGGGGTCGAGCGGGTGCGCGCCCTCGTAGAGGAGCCCGTAGCCGTCGCGCCAGGTGCGCAGGTCGGGCGGCGGGCCCGGCCACCTGGTGCCGCTGCGGGCGCGTGTCGCGAGCGCCTCCACGGTGGGCGCGTCGGGGGGCGCGGGCAGCGCGGCCAGCAGGTTCAGCGCCTCCCGGCGGTCCGCCGGCGTCCATCCGGCGCCGCCGTCGGCGCCGGGACCGGACTGCTGGTCGATCCAGTTGTCCCCGCTCTCGGAGACCGGCTCCGTGCCGTGCCACCGGTCGTGCGCGGCGATGACGGTGCGGTAGGTCTCGCCGAACCGGCGCAGCGCCGCGATCGCGACCGCCTTCCCACCGTCCTGCTGTTTGCGCCGCGACTTGACCAGGCCCACGACGGCCCCGGTGGCCGGGTCGAGCAGCGGGCCGCCCGAGACGCCGGCCGGGAAGTCGATGTCGGGCCTGATGATCAGGCCGTACCCGTCCTCGTGGCCGTTGATGTCGGCGTCCACGGCGCGGGCGTGGGTGTGCGGCGGCTCGGGGTAGTAGCCGTACACCTTGACGGGACCGGAGTGCCGTACGGCCCGGTCGGCGAGCCAGACACACTCGTGGGGCTGCTCGTCGGCCTCCCCGAGCAGGCGCACCAGCGCCAGGTCCTCGTCCAGTGGTACGACGGGCCGGTCGGGGTCGGTGAGCAGCCACTCGGCGAGCCGCGCCTCGGCGTCGACGCCCTCGCCCCGCACCCGGAAGGTCAGCTCCCGGTCCGCCCTCAGGTGCTGGCGCACCACATGGGCCGCGGTCAGCACCCAGCCCGGGGCCACGAAGAAACCGCTGCCCCACAGGGGTTTGTCGTCGCCGCCGGCCGGGAGGAGGTGCACGGTGGCGGCCTTGGCCAGGGCGTGCAGGCGTTCGTTCGGCTCGGTCATGCGCCGGTGGGCTCCGGGGCGTGGTCGGCCTGGCGGTCGAGCTGCCAGGTGAGGGTGACCTGGAGCGAGGCCTTGGCCTCTCCCCGGGCGAGGACGGCGACGGCCAGGCCCTCCTTGGCGGTCAGCTCCACGCCGAAGGTGATGGCGGCCTCGGTGGGTCCGGCGGCGCGGGCGGCGTCGAGCACCGTGCCGCCCACGCCGGTGATCAGTTCGTGGAGCTGTTCGACCTTGGCCCGCGCGGTCTCCGCGAAGCCGACGTCCTCCTGGTCGCCGTAGGCGTCCGTGCTCCCGATCCGGGCGGTGACCACCATGCCGTTGGGCAGTTCGATGTCCTGGATGTGACTCATGGCGTTCCCCCGACGAGCTTGCGTTTCCGGTCGGCCGACCACGGCCGGCGCACCGTTGGAGTGCGACGAGGCCAGCCTTCCGTACCGCTCACGGGGGAGGCCGTTAACTCGCCAAGTGACGCATATTCTGAAGGCATGTACTTCACCGACCGAGGCATCGAAGAACTGGAGAAACGGCGCGGCGAGGAGGAGGTCACCTTCGAGTGGCTCGCCGAGCAACTGCGCACGTTCGTCGACCTGAACCCGGACTTCGAGGTGCCGGTGGAGCGCCTGGCCACGTGGCTGGCGCGACTGGACGACGAGGACGAGGAGTAGGGCGGGCCCGCAGTTGGCGGAGTAGGCGGGGGCGCGTAGTACGCGCAGTGGAGGCGGGGGGCGCGTAGTACGCGGAGTGGAGGCGGGGGCGCGTAACCGGCGCGGGTGGAGGTGCCTGTGCTCGGTGCCGGGCGAGACGGTCGTGGTCCGCCGGGCGGGAGGCGTGTGATCGGGGCGGGTCGCCCCCCATGATCCAGCCCGGGTCGTCGTCACCGGCGTCGTCGCCCAGCAGGCGGCCGCCTGATCCCATGCGCACCTCGGGGCGCGATGTCGTGGGGTCACCGGAAAGGGTGTCTTGACTTCCGGCTGCCACGATATATCGTGAATCACGTAAGACGCGATATGGCGTGTCGAGTCTGTCCGTCCTTCCCGCGTGCGGTCAGGCAGGTCGAGGAGGTCAGCACCATGCCCGAATGGTCCGTCGCCGAGCCCAGGAAGCTCACCTTCGACGAGCCCGTGAGCGAGCTCCACGTACGCATCGTGGGGGGAACGGTGAACGTAGTGGGCACCGACGAAGGTTCCGCCCGCCTGGAGATCGGCCGGATCGAGGGACCGCCCCTGATCGTCACCCAGCAGGGCGGCACGCTCACGGTGGCCTACGAGGACCTGCCCTGGAAGGGCTTCCTCAAGTGGCTCGACCGCAAGGGCTGGCGCCGCAGCGCGGAGGTCTCGCTGGCTGTTCCGGCGGGCACGCGCGTGGAGGTCGGCGCCGTCAGCGCCGCCGCCGTGCTCTCCGGGATCGAGGGGCGCGCGGAGGTCAAGGGCATCTCCGGGGACACCACGCTCGTCGGGCTCGCCGGACCGGTCCGCGCGGACACCGTCTCCGGGAGCCTGGAGGCCCAGGCGCTCAGCGGCCATCTGCGCTTCAACTCGGTCTCCGGCGACCTGACCGTGGTCGAGGGCGCGGGCTCCTCCGTCAAGGCCGACTCGGTCAGCGGCTCGATGATCGTCGACCTCGACCCGACCGGCGGCCCGAGCGACATCACCCTGACCAGCGTCTCGGGCGAGATCGCGATCCGGCTTCCGCATCCGGCCGACGCGGAGGTGGAGGCCAACACGGCGAGCGGCGCCGTCTCCAACGCCTTCGAGGACCTGCGGGTCACCGGCCAGTGGGGCGCCAAGCGCATCACCGGCCGCCTCGGCGCGGGCAGCGGCCGGCTGAAGGCCACGACCGTCTCCGGCTCGATCGCGCTGCTGCGCCGCCCGCCCGTGGAGGACGACGGACCTTGGCCCGCCCCGGCGGACGGGCAGCACACCACATCGGGGGACAATTCGGATTCCGGTCCGGGCGAGGACACAGGTCCGTCCAGCGCCCCGGCCGATGGCACGACCGACAAGAAGGTGCTCTGACATGCCCCCCGTCTTCGCTCACGGCCGTCTCCGCCTCTACCTGCTGAAGCTGCTCGACGAGGCCCCGCGACACGGCTACGAGGTGATCCGCCTCCTCGAGGAACGCTTCCAGGGGCTGTACGCCCCCTCGGCGGGCACCGTCTACCCGCGCCTGGCCAAGCTGGAGGCCGAGGGCCTGGTCACCCACACCACCGAGGGCGGCCGCAAGGTGTACGCCATCACGGACGCCGGACGCGCCGAGCTGGCCGACCGCAGCGGTGAACTGGCCGATCTGGAGCTGGAGATCCGTGAGTCGGTGGCGGAACTCGCCGCCGAGATCCGCGCCGACGTGCGGGGCGCGGCGGGTGATCTGCGGCGCGAGATGCGGGCGGCGGCGACCGAGGCCCGCAGGACCGGCACGGTCAACGGCGACGCCGGGGACTTCACCGACCACACCGACAAGGAGGCCTGGCGCGCCGCGAAGGAGGAGATGCGGCGGGTCAAGCAGGAGTGGAAGGAGCAGGCCCGGCGCGCCAAGGACGAGAGCCGCCGGGCCCGCGAGGAGGCCCAGCGGGCGCGGCGTCAGGCCAAGGAGGCGCAGGACCGCGCCCACGAGCAGGCCCAGGAGGAGATGCAGCGCATCGCCCAGAAGGTGCAGAAGCAGGTGCAGGACCACTTCGCGCGGGGGGACTGGCCGACAGGGCTGCGCGAGGGCCTGACGGAACTCGCCAAGGAGTTCGGTGAGTTCGGGAAGGACTTCGGCAAGGAGTTCGGCAAGGACCTCGGCTTCGGGCGCGGCGCAGCGGCCAGGCCGACGCCGGAGTACTCGACGACGCCGGAGGACTTCCCTGCCGACCACGAGCCGGTCTGGGCCCACGAGGACTCCCCCAGCGGCGACCCGGCCCGCGACCTGGACCGCCTCCTCGACCGCTTCCGCGACGACATCCGCGACGCGGCCCGCGACCACGGGGTGACGCAGGACCAGCTCCGGGACGCGCGACGCCATCTGTCGACGGCGGCGGCACACATCGGGGCGTTGCTGCGGGCGCCGAAGGCGTAGGGATCGGCGGCCTGCCGTCCGAGCGCCTCAGGAGCCGTCAGCAGCACTGCCAGAGGAAGCGACCCTCCTTGCCGTCCGGCGAGACGAAGGCGTATCCGATACCGGCATCGCCGAAGTTGACGGAGAAGGGGAGGTCGCAGGAGTCCAGCTGAGCGACGAGTCGCCAGCCCTCGCCGGGCAGTTCCTCGCCCTGGAGCCAGTTCGGCTCGATGCCGGGTCCGCCGAGGAACTGCAACGGCCGCCCGTCGCCGTCCTCCTCCCCGTCGTCGGTCTCGTCGCCCTCGTCACCCTCACCGGCCTCGTCCGTGGAGGGCTGCGGCAAATGGTCGGTGCCCGCGCTCGGCCCGACGGCCCGCCCGTCCACCGTCACGAAGTCGGGGATGCGGCCGTCGGGCTGGATCACGAACGCGTTCTCCCCGGCCTCCGGCTCGTAGGTGCCGTCGATGAACTCGTCCTCGTCGTCCGTCATGAAGAGATAGGCCAGACGCCCGTCGTCCAGGGCGAACTGCCCGAGGAACTCCATCGGTTCGCCGGTCCTGCGCGACAACGGCCACTGCGGTTCCGCCAGCCACACCGGCTGCCCGCCGACCTTCGTCACCGCCCCTCGGACGACGTCCTCCGTCCGCACGAAAGCGATCGGCACCGGCTCGGACACGGTCATGGAAGCTCCTCGGCAGCGAGATGTCCGGGACGCCCGGGAAACGACGTCGACACCGCCCACCGTAGGACCCACCACTGACATTCCGGCATGGGCGCGCCTGGGCCGAGGGAGCGGCCCCGACCGCTCAGCCCGCCTTCGCCTCTCCCCCGCCGCCGATCACCCGTGTCACCGACTCGTGGGTGACGCCGTGGTCGGCGAGCACCTCGGCGGGGACGCCGGGGCCGGTGGTCAGGGCGAGGAGGATGTGCTCGTCGCCGATGGTGCGTTCGCGGCGGGCGACGGCGATGCGCAGGGACTTCACCAGTACGTCCTTGGCGTCCCGGCCGAACGGGCGATGCCCGCCCCACCAGCCCTTTTCCCCGTCCCCGCGCCGGCCCGCCCGGCCGCCGGACATCGCGCCCACGCCGTGCGCCTCCTCCACCCGGGAGACGATCTCCGAGACGTCGATCCCCAGCCCGGCCAGCGCGTCGGCGTCCGCCTGCGACAGCCCCGCACGCCGCCGCGCCTCGTCAAGCGCCCGCACCACGGAGTCCCGGCGCTCGACCAGCCCGAGCGCGGCCAGCGCGAACGAGCCCCGGCCGGCCCCGTGATCGAGCAGGGCGAGCAGCAGGTGCTCCGCGGCGACGGTCTGCGCCCCCACTCGCTCGCAGTGCTCGACGGCGCCCTTCACCACGGCACGGGCGTCCTTCGTGAACCGCTCGAACATCATCGCCTCCCGTACTTCTTGTGCACGGCCTGCCTGCTCACACCGAGTTCCGCGGCGATCTCCTGCCAGGACCAGCCCTGATGGCGCGCACTGCGCACCTGCACGGCCTCCAACTGCTCCAGCAGCTTCCGCAACGCGGCGACGGCACGCAGTCCCACCCGTGGGTCGCGATCACCGGCTCGCTCGGCGAGTTCCGTGGCATCGGTCATGATGTCAACTTAGATTGACAGGCGAGACCCTGTCAACCCAAGTTGACATCAGTGCCGGGTGCCGGGTGCCGGGTGCCGGGTGCCGGCCGGCGACCGGCGGAACCTCAGCCGTTGGTGAGCACGACCTTCCCGAACTGCTCGCCCGACTCCAGCCGTTCGAAGCCCTCGCGGGCGCGCTCCATCGGCAGCACCTCGTCGATGACGGGGCGGACGCCGGTGGCGGCGCAGAAGGACAGCAGGTCCTCCAGCTCGTCCTTGGTGCCCATCGTGGAACCGACGACCTTCAGCTCCAGGAAGAAGATCCGGGTCAGTTCGGCGTGGGAGGGGCGGTCACCGCTCGTGGCACCGGAGATGACGAGCGTGCCGCCGGGGCGCAGCGACTTCACCGAGTGCGACCAGGTGGCGGCGCCGACCGTCTCGATCACGGCGTCCACGCGCTGCGGCAGCCGCGCACCCGACTCCAGCGCCTCCACGGCACCGAGTTCCAGGGCGCGCTTGCGCTTGGCCTCGTCCCGGCTGGTCGCGAAGACCCGCAGCCCCGCTGCCTTGCCGAGCGCGATCGCGGCCGTGGCGACACCACCGCCGGCGCCCTGCACGAGGACCGAGTCACCGGGGCGTACACCGGCGTTGGTGAACAGCATCCGGTACGCCGTCAGCCAGGCGGTCGGCAGACAGGCGGCCTCCTCGAAGGACAGCTCCTTGGGCTTGGGCAGGACGTTCCAGGTGGGTACGGCGACCTGTTCGGCGAACGTGCCCTGGTAACGCTCGGTGAGGATGGAACGGGGTTCCTTCGGGCCGACCCCGTGTCCCGTCTGGCCGACGACGGAGTGCAGGACGACCTCGTTGCCGTCCTCGTCGACGCCGGCGGCGTCACAGCCGAGGATCATCGGCAGCTTGTCCTCGGCGAGGCCCACGCCGCGCAGGGACCAGAGGTCGTGATGGTTGAGGGAGGCGGCCCTGACGTCGACGACACTCCAGCCGGGCCTGGCCTCGGGGGCGGGGCGCTCCCCCAACTCCAGGCCGTCGAGCGGCTGGTCGCGGTCGATTCGGGCGGCGTAGACAGCGAACATGGGGCCGACGATAGGCTCCACCCCCGCCCGGACGGAACCACACACCCCTGTGACACATACCCACTTGCCAGGACCACCCCGTACGGCCGCCTCTAACACCCCGGCCCGGAATCCGTGCCCACGGCTCCGCCGCGCCCCTCCCCGCAACCCCACGCCGGGGACTGCACCACCGCGCGCCCGTCCCCCACACCACCACGGCCCGCACGAACGCCCCCCCCACCCGGCCACGGGACCCAACGTCCACACCCACACCCACACCCGGTCCCCACCGGACCCCGCGCCCGCACTCAAACCCGCACCCGACCCCCACCGGACCCCACCCGCACCCAAAGCCGGCACCCGGCCCGCACCCGACCCCCACCGGACCCCACACCCACACCGGACCCCACCCGCACCCACACCCACACCCGGACCCACACCGGACCCCACCCGCACCCAAAGCCGGCACCCGACCCGCACCCGGCCCGCGCCCGCACCCGACCCGCACCCGCACCCGCACCCGCACCCGCACCCGCCAACGGCGCCCCGCCCCCACCAGCGACGCCCACCCCTCCTCCACCCGAACGGACGGGCGGGTGGGCAAAGAAAATGGCCCCGCCCAAAAGGACGGGGCCACGCAAGCGAGCCTCAGCGACGAGCCACGCCCTCCGCCCGCGCCGCCGCCGCGACAGCGGCCGTCACCGCAGGCGCCACCCGCTCGTCGAACGGCGACGGAATGACGTAGTCCGCGGCAAGGTCGTCCCCGACGACGCCCGCCAGCGCCTCGGCCGCCGCGATCTTCATGCCCTCGGTGATCCGGGACGCCCGCACCTGCAGCGCCCCGGCGAAGATCCCCGGGAACGCCAGCACGTTGTTGATCTGGTTCGGGAAGTCCGACCGGCCCGTGGCGACGACCGCCGCGTACTTGTGCGCCACATCGGGGTGCACCTCGGGATCCGGATTGGCCATCGCGAACACGAAGGCACCCTCGGCCATGGAGGCGACTGCCTCCTCGGGCACCGTACCGCCGGAGACGCCGATGAAGACGTCCGCGCCTTCCAGCGCCGCCTCGAGCGACCCGGAGATCCCTGCCTTGTTGGTGAACCCGGCGACCTCGCGCTTGACCGGCGTCAGGTCCTCCCGGTCGGCGGAGACGACACCCTTGCGGTCGGCGACCGCGACGTCCCCGATACCGGCCTCGATCAGCATCTTCGCGATCGCGACACCGGCCGCGCCCGCGCCCGAGATGACCGCCCGGAGTTCGGCGAGCGTCTTGCCGGTCAGCCGTGCGGCGTTCCGCAGGGCCGCCAGCGTCACGACCGCCGTACCGTGCTGGTCGTCGTGGAAGACGGGGATGTCCAGCCGCTCCTGGAGCTTGCGCTCGATCTCGAAGCACCGCGGCGCCGAGATGTCCTCCAGGTTCACGCCGCCGAAGGAGGGAGCGAGGCGAACCACGGTCTCGACGATCTCGTCCACATCGGTGCAGGCGAGCGCGATCGGCACCGCGTCCACCCCGCCGAACTGCTTGAACAGGATCGCCTTGCCCTCCATCACCGGGAGGGAGGCCTCGGGCCCGATGTCACCGAGTCCGAGCACCGCCGTACCGTCGGTCACGACGGCGACGACGGACGATTTCCACGTGTAGTCATGGACGAGTTCCGGCTGCTCGGCGATCGCGGTGCACACCTTCGCGACGCCGGGCGTATACGCCAGGGACAGGTCGTCCTTGTCATGGACCGGCACGGTGGCCTGCACGGCCATCTTGCCGCCGCGGTGCAGCGCGAACGCCGGATCGAAGGAATCGAGGGGCTCCGCCCCTCCCTCCTTCTCCGTACTGCTGTCGCTGCGAGGATTGACGATCTCCGCTGCCACTTTGTCTGACCCCTTAAGTCTTCATGGTTTGAGGGTGGGTTCCACTCCTGGTGAGGAGCGGGCGGGCACCGCGCAGGCCCTGTCGGTGATGCGTTCGGGCAGCTACGCGACGGGCGCGCCGCACACGCGCCCTGAGCCCCGGATGAGGGGTGTAAAGAACCTTCTTACCGGACGGAGGGCACCGCCGACGAGTCCGTAGCGGGAAGATCACATGCCGGTGACATGACTCATGACCGAATATGGGGACAAGAGCCCGCTAAACCCTTGACAAAGCCGCAAGGGCCGCCAAGTACCGGCTTCCGTACATCCACATCCTGAGACATACCGAAGATCTTGCGGCCGGAAGCTGATATTCCCGTAGAAGGTCCGGTCGTGATGTACCGGAGTGGTCGGGTTCGGGGGTCACCCGTTATCCGATTTTGACATGACGGCTCACCTGAATGGGCCAGTCCGAATGGCAAGATGCCGTAATCACACGAGGTCGCGACACCCGAAGCTGTGTGTTCTCGTCGACCCATCGGCAACTGCCGACCCATCGGCACTTCACCCATCCGCCGGAGGAACCCACAATGACCGCAAGCTCCACCCGTCGTACGACCGCCGCGCGTTCCCGGCTAGCCGCGGTCGGTGCGATCGCGGTCGCAGGCGCCCTGCTTCTCACCGGCTGCGGTGACCAGACGGAGAGCGGCGGCTCGGACAGCACGGACACCGCGTCGAAGAGCGCGGCCCCGCTGGCCGACAAGCTGCCCCAGGAGATCCGCGACAAGGGCGTGATCAAGGTCGGTTCGGACATCGCGTACGCGCCGGTCGAATTCAAGGACAGCTCCGGCAAGACGGTCGGCATCGACCCGGACGTCGCCGCCGCCATGGGCAAGCAGCTCGGTGTGACGTTCGAGTTCGAGAACGGCACCTTCGACACCCTGCTCACCGGTCTGCGCTCCAAGCGCTACGACATGGCCATGTCCGCGATGACCGACACCAAGGACCGCCAGGAGGGCGTCGACTCCGACACCGGCAAGAAGGTCGGTGAAGGCGTGGACTTCGTGGACTACTTCACCGCCGGCGTCTCGATCTACACCAAGAAGGGCGACGACCAGGGCATCAAGACCTGGTCCGACCTGTGCGGCAAGAAGATCGTGCTGCAGCGCGGCACGGTCTCCGAGGACCTGGCCAAGGCCGAGGCCGCGAAGTGCCCGAAGAACAAGAAGCTCTCCATCGAGGCCTTCGACAACGACCAGCAGGCGCAGACCCGCCTGCGCGCGGGCGGCGCCGACGCCGGCTCCTCCGACTTCCCGGTCGCGGCGTACGCGGTGAAGACCTCCGGTGGCGGCAACGACTTCGAGCTGGTCGGCGAGCAGGTCGAGGCCGCTCCGTACGGCATCGCGGTGGCCAAGAGCAACACCCAGCTGCGGGACGCCCTGCAGGCCGCCCTGGATGCGATCATCGCCAACGGCGAGTACGACAAGATCATAGAGAAGTGGGGCGTCGAGGACGGCGCCGTCGACAAGGCCACCATCAACGGCGGCAAGTGACCGCTCGGTCATCGAGCGGCACTGAAAGGCAACACCCGTGACTGTTGACATCGACAAGACGACGGGTCCGGCCGACACGCCCCCGGCCGGACCGGAGGCCATCAAGGCCATCCCGGTCCGGCACTACGGGCGGTACGTCACCGCCGTCGTCGCGCTCGCCCTGCTGGGCAGCGTCATCTACGCGTTCTCCCAGGGCAGGATCAACTGGGGAGCGATCCCGGACTACTTCTTCAACGACCGCATCCTCGGCGGCGTGGGCAACACGCTCCTGCTGACCGTGCTGTCCATGGCGATCGGCATCGTCGGCGGCGTCCTGCTGGCGGTGATGCGCCTGTCGCGGAACCCGGTGACCTCGTCCATCGCGTGGTTCTACATCTGGTTCTTCCGCGGCACCCCGGTCCTGGTCCAGCTGATCGTCTGGTTCAACCTGGGCCTGGTCTTCGAGTACATCAACCTCGGGCCGGTCTACCGGGACGAGTGGTCGGACTTCATGACCCCGTTCCTGACCGCGCTGCTGGGCCTCGGCCTGAACGAGGCCGCGTACATGGCGGAGATCTGCCGTGCCGGTCTGCTCGCGGTCGACGAGGGCCAGACCGAGGCGGCGCACGCGCTGGGCATGAGCCACGCCAAGACGCTGCGCCGGATCGTCATCCCGCAGGCGATGCGCGTGATCGTGCCGCCGACGGGCAACGAGGTCATCAACATGCTGAAGACGACCTCGCTGGTGTCGGTCGTCCAGTACTCCGAGTTGCTCCGCGTCGCCCAGGACATCGGCCAGACCTCCGGCGCCCCGGCCGAGATGCTCTTCCTCGCCGCGGCCTGGTACCTGCTGCTGACCTCGGTCTTCAGCGTCGGCCAGTACTACCTCGAGAGGTACTACGCCCGCGGTTCGAGCCGCTCGCTGCCGCCGACACCGATGCAGAAGATCAGGGCCAACATGTTCTCCTTCGGCCGCCCGAAGGGAGGCGTGGCATGACCGAGAAGATCCAGAAGACGGACGAGTCCGGTGAGGCCGGGAAGACCGACCAGGCCGGCAAGACGGTCAAGGCCGACGGCGTCCCCATGGTCAAGTCCGAGGGCGTGCACAAGTCCTTCGGTCACGTCGAGGTCCTCAAGGGCATCGACCTGGAGGTGAAGACCGGCGAGGTCTTCTGCCTGATCGGCCCCTCCGGCTCCGGCAAGTCGACCTTCCTGCGGTGCATCAACCACCTGGAGAAGATCAACGCCGGGCGGCTGTACGTCGACGGCGAGCTCGTCGGCTACCGCCAGAAGGGCGACAAACTGTACGAGCTGAAGGACAGCGAGGTCGCGCTCAAGCGGCGCGACATCGGCATGGTCTTCCAGCGCTTCAACCTCTTCCCGCACATGACGGCGGTGGAGAACATCATCGAGGCGCCGATCCAGGTCAAGGGCACCAGCCGGGCCCAGGCCAGGGGACGGGCGCTCGAACTCCTGGACCGCGTCGGCCTGGCCGACAAGGCCGGGAACTACCCCTCGCAGCTCTCCGGCGGCCAGCAACAGCGCGTGGCCATCGCCCGGGCCCTCGCCATGGACCCGAAGCTGATGCTGTTCGACGAGCCGACGTCGGCGCTGGACCCGGAGCTGGTGGGTGACGTCCTCGACGTCATGCGCGACCTCGCCGAGTCCGGCATGACCATGATCGTGGTCACCCACGAGATGGGCTTCGCCCGTGAGGTGGGCGACAGCCTGGTCTTCATGGACGGTGGCGTGGTCGTCGAGTCGGGCGATCCTCGCGAGGTGCTGACGAACCCGCAGCACGAGCGGACGCAGGCCTTCCTGTCGAAGGTGCTGTAACGCGGCCGGGCAGAGCCGAAAAGGGGCGGTACGGAAGTCTCCGTACCGCCCCTTCGCGTGCGCGGGGCCTACTTCACCGCGAGCAGCAGCGTGTCCGACGGCGAGCACCACACCGCCCGCGCCTCCGCGAAGCCCTGCTTCCGCAGCACGCGCGCGTGCCACGCCGGTGCGGGCATGTCGCCGTCCGCGTGGTCGCCGTAGATCTCGAAGCGGCGGGCGGTGGGCTCGGCGAGGGCCGGGTCCTTGGCGGCGAGCTGCCACCAGTCGGCCCAGTCGAGGGCGCCCTCCTGCTGTGCCCGGCCCATGCGCGCATGACGGAGGGCGCGCTCGGCGGCGTTGATGCGGGGCGTGGTGTCGTCGATCATGTGGTCGGCGTTCATGAAGACGCCACCGTGCCGCACGAGCCCGGCGATCCGCCCGTACAGCGCCTGGAGGGGTTCGGCATGGAACCAGTGCAGGGCGGTGGCGGTCAGGACCGCGTCGTACGTCTCGTGGGGCAGCCGCGCGGGCCAGTCCGGATCCTTCAGGTCGGCCTCGACGAAGGAGACCCGCTCGTCGCCGTCGAACGTGCCGCGGGCGATCGTGAGCAGGGCCGGGTCGAGGTCGACTCCGGTGCTGGTCGCGTCGGGGAAGCGGGTGAGCAGGCGGGCGGTGATGGTGCCGGTGCCGCAGGCGAGGTCCAGCACGCGCGGTGCGGTGCCGGCGAACGTTTCGACCATGTCGAGCATGACCCGGAAGCGCTCCTCCCGGTCCGGCATGTACCACTCCTGCTGCCGGTCCCAGCTCTCCTGCCACGCGTTCCAGTCGGTGCCGATGCTCGTGGTCATGGGAACCCCTCCTTGACGCAGCCGCGTAATACCCTGGAAGCACGATCGGCTGTTACGTGACCGCAGACATGACCATAGAGCCCGACCGTAAGGACTACAAGTGGAACTGGCCTATTACTCGGACTATGCCGTACGCCTCGTCAACAGCGAGGAGCCGGCCCGGGGCAAGGACTCGCTGACGTCGGTAGAGGCCGTCCGGGAGCTCTTCGGTGCCAACCAGTCCGCGGCCCGTCGCGCCACCGACGCCGACGTGACGCGGTTCCGCTCGGTCCGGGCCCGGCTGCGCGCGGTCTTCGAGGCGGCCGACAGCGGCGACGAGACCCTCGCCGTGGACCTGCTGAACTCCCTGCTGCTGGAGTTCCCGGTCAGCCCCCAGATCTCCGGCCACGACTTCCGCGACGACGACGGCCGCCCGCTGTGGCACATGCACCTCGCGGACCACCCGTCGAACGCCACCGCGGGCTACGCGGCCATCGCGGCGATGGGTCTCGCCTTCCACCTCACCGAGCACGGCGTTGACCGCCTGGGCCTGTGTGAGGCGGCGCCGTGCCACAACGCCTACCTCGACACGTCCACCAACCGCTCCCGGCGCTACTGCTCCGACCGCTGCGCCACCCGCGCCAACGTGGCCGCCTACCGGGCGCGCAAACGCCTGGAGGCCGACCGGCCGGAGAAGACGGGCCTGGCCGCCGAGAGCGCCCAGCGCAGCACCGCCGTCGGCGAGCGCTGACCCGGCTTGCGCGGCCGGTACCTGAACATCACCCGGCCGAGGACCAGCTCGTCGGGCACGACCCCGTAGTCGGTGCTGTCCCCGCCCGCGTACGCGTTGTCGCCGCGCACCCACCAGCCGCCCTCGCGTCGCTCCGCGGCCCGCTTGACGACGAGCAGGTCCTGCTGGAAGGGGTGACGGAGCACCACGACGTCACCCGGCCGGACCCGGGCGGCGTAGCGCAGCAGGAGCCGGTCCCCGTGGTACAGCGTCGGCACCATCGACGGGCCGGTCACCTCGGCCAGTCCGAAGGGCGGGTCACCCCTCTCACGCCCGGTCTCCTGCGACAGCTCCGGCATCCCCGGCACCTCCCCGGTCCGATCCTCCACCAGTCTCAGTCTCACCCCGGACTTTTGTCCTAAGCCCATGGGGGCACTCGCGAAAACAGGTCGCTCAGGGAGTAATGTCCCCCCTGAGAAGACGATCACGAGGAAGGAATGCTCCATGCTTTCCCGCCTGTTTGCCCCCAAGGTCAAGGTCAGCGCGCACTGCGACCTGCCCTGCGGTGTGTACGACCCTGCCCAGGCCCGCATCGAGGCGGAGTCGGTCAAGGCCATCCAGGAAAAGATGGCCGGCAACGACGACCCGCACTTCCAGGCTCGTGCCACCACGATCAAGGAGCAGCGCGCCGAGCTTGCCAAGCACCACGTCTCGGTGCTCTGGAGCGACTACTTCAAGCCCCCGCACTTCGAGAAGTACCCGGAGCTGCACCAGCTGGTCAACGACACCCTGAAGGCCCTCTCGGCCGCCAAGGCGTCCACCGACCCGGCCACCGGCCAGAAGGCCCTCGACTACATCGCCCAGATCGACAAGATCTTCTGGGAGACCAAGAAGGCCTGACCTCGCACAGGACCGGCGGTCGGTGCACCACCGCCTGTCAGAGGCAAGCGACGGGGCCCGGCCGTATGTGCGGCCGGGCCCCGTCGGCGTTCCGACCGCCTGCCCCGCCACCTGAAATGCCTCGTGCCTCAGTGGAAGTGCGGCACGAGCAGATAGATCCCGTACGCGACCACGGTCGCGCACGCGAGGAAGCACACCCCCGCCTGGGTGAGTGCCAGTACCGGCGTCCCACGCCCCTGCTCGCGCCCCTGCTCCACCCGGGTCGAGTCCGAGGACGCCGAGGGCGAAGACGACCACCACCGCCACGGTGGCGCCGAGGCTCACCGCGGCGACCTCGCCGAGCGCGCTCCAGTTCAGCTGCATCGATACTCAACTCCTGCGTCAGGTTGCCGTCTTGACCTTGTTGTGCGAGGCGGGGCGAACGGTCACCTCGTAGGTCTCGTTGACGTTGCGGGCGTCCACCGGATTGCGGCGCGAGAGGACGAAGATCCCGACGGCGAGGGCCAGGCCGACCAGCGCGACCAGCGCGGTGCCCGGAGTGCCGCCGTGCGTGACGGCGCTCGCCGCGAGGCCGCCGACCAGGGCGGCCGCGGGCAGGGTGACCATCCAGGCGATCAGCATCCGGCCGGCCACTCCCCAGCGCACCTCCGCCAGCCGTCGCCCGAGGCCCGCGCCGAGGATGCCCCCGGAGCAGACCTGGGTGGTGGACAGCGCGAACCCGAGGTGCGCGGAGGAGAGGATGACGGCGGTGGAGGCGGTCTCCGCGGCGAAACCCTGCGGTGACTGGATCTCCGTCAGTCCCTTGCCCATGGTGCGGATGATCCGCCAGCCGCCGAGGTAGGTGCCGAGGCCGATGGCGAGGCCCGCCGAGGCGATCACCCACAGGGGCGGACCCGAGCCGGGGCTGAGCGCGCCCGCCGAGATCAGGGTCAGCGTGATCACACCCATGGTCTTCTGCGCGTCGTTCGTGCCGTGCGCGAGCGAGACCAGCGAGGCCGAGGCGACCTGCCCGGCCCGGAACCCCTTCTCGACCGGGTGGCGGCAGGCGCGGGCGGTGATCCGGTAGGCGAGGTACGTCGCGGCCAGCGCCGCGACGCCGGCGACCAGCGGGGAGGCCACCGCCGGGATGATCACCTTCTCGACCACCATGTCGAAGTTGACGCCGTGCGTGCCCGCGCCCACCCACACCGCTCCGATCAGCCCGCCGAACAGCGCGTGCGACGAACTCGACGGCAGACCCAGCAGCCAGGTCAGCAGATTCCACAGGATCGCCCCGACCAGCCCCGCGAAGATCATCCCTGGTGTGACCAGGGAGTCGTCCACGATGCCACCGGAGATCGTCTTCGCCACCTCGGTGGACAGGAAGGCGCCCACGACGTTGAGGACGCCGCTGATCAGGACCGCTGTCCTGGGTCGCAGCGCGCCGGTGGCGATGGACGTGGCCATCGCGTTCGCCGTGTCGTGGAATCCGTTGGTGAAGTCGAAGGCGAGCGCGGTGACGACGACGACCGCCACGAGAAACGTGATGTGGTCCATGCTGGATGTATTCCGCCCCGTCCCAACTGCCGCTGAACGAGAGGCAAAGGCTGCGTCTGGACTCCAGGGCGCCCGCCCGGCCCGCGCGTCCCTCGCGACCGGCCCCCGCGGCCTACGATCACCGCCATGACGATCCACTGGACCCACGCCTTCATCGACCGCCCGGCCGGGCACCTCCCGGCGGCCGAGGAGTTCTGGACCGCCGTCACGGACACCCGGCTCTCCGCACGCCGGGGCGAGTTCGTCACCCTCCTGCCGGCCGAGGGAACGGACCCGTGCGTGAAGGTTCAGGGCGTCGACGAGGGGCCCGGGGGCGCGCATCTCGACTTCGCCGTCGACGACGTGGAGGAGTTCACCGCGTCCGCGGTGCGTGCGGGCGCCGAGGTGGCCGCCGGGCACGAGGGGTGGGCCGTACTGCGCTCGCCGGCGGGTCAGCTGTTCTGTGCCGTGCCGTGGCACGGGGAGTCGGTGCGGCCGCCCGTCGTGCGGGGCAGCCGGCTCGATCAGGTGTGCGTCGACGTGCCGCCCGCGTCGTTCGACGCCGAGGTGGCGTTCTGGACCGGGCTGCTGGACGGCTGGAAGTCCGTGCCGGGCGCGCGCCCCGAGTTCCATGTGGTCAGGCCGCCGGCCGGGCTGCCGGTGCGGATGCTGCTCCAGCGGCTCGACGCCCAGCAGCCCCTCTCCGCCCACCTCGACCTGGCCTGCGCGGACATCGTCGCGACCCGCGCCGAGCACGAGCGGCTCGGGGCCACGTCCGTCGCCGCCGGCGCCCACTGGACGGTGATGCGCGACCCGGCGGGCGGCACCTACTGCCTGACCGGCCGGGACCCGCAGACCGGCGGGCTGCCTAGCCGGCCTTGAGGACGCAGAGCACGGCATGCCCGTCGCCGGCGGGCGTCGGCGCCGAGGGGCATGCGGTGTACCGGTCCTGCTGAAGCAGCGGCGTGGGTGTCGCCTTCTCCCAGCGATACGGCCCCGACGGCTCCACCGAGTCCTGCATCCACAGCGTCAGCCCGCCCGCGACGGCCACGGTCACGGCCCACACCAGCACGGCCCCCCGCCACAGCCCGCACCGCCTGCCCCCGGCCTCCGTCGTCACTCCGACCCTCCCCGTGTCGCCGCACTTGAGAGCCGCGCTACGGCCTCAGCCGCGCCGCCCGCGCCTGAAGGTACCGCTGCTCCGGCAGGCTCAGTGTCTTTCCGGCCGCCGACTCGTAGGCGGCGCGGGCGGCCTCGTGCTCCCCCGTCCGCTCCAGCAGATGCCCCCGCACCGCGTCGAGACGGTGACCAGTGCCCAGATCGTCGGCCAGCGCGTCCAGTTCGCCCAGGCCGGCCCGTGGGCCGTGCACCATGGCGACGGCGACGGCACGGTTGAGGCGTTCGACGGGGCCGGGGACCAGGCGTACGAGGACGTCGTACAGGCCGAGGATCTCCCGCCAGTCCGTCGCCTCCGCCGACGGGGCCTCGTCGTGCACGGCGGCGATGGCGGCGCGCAGTTGGTACGGGCCCGGGCGGCCGCCGGACAGCGCCCGGGTGACCAGGCCGACCCCCTCCTCGATCGCCGCCGTGTCCCAGCGGGCCCGGTCCTGCTCGTCGAGCGGGATCAGCTCGCCGTGCGGCCCCGTGCGCGCCTCGCGGCGGGCGTCGGTGAGCAGCATCAGGGCGAGCAGCCCGGCCACCTCGCCGTCGTCGGGGAGCAGCCGGTGGACCGTACGGGTGAGCCGGATCGCCTCGCCGGCCAGTTCGCGCCGCTGGAGGGCGGCGCCTGAGGTGGCGGTGTAGCCCTCGTTGAAGATCAGGTAGAGCGTGTGCAGGACGGCGGGCAGCCTGTCCGTCCAGTCGTCCGGGCGGCCGAAGCGCGCCCGCCGCACCTTCTGCTTGGCCCTGCTGATCCGCTGGGCCATGGTCGGCTCGGGCACCAGGTGGGCGCGGGCGATCTCGGCCGTGGTCAGGCCGCCGACCGCGCGCAGGGTGAGGGCGATCTGCGCGGGCGGGGTGAGGCCGGGGTGACAGCACAGGAAGAGGAGCGTCAGGGTGTCGTCCTCGCGCGGCCCCCGGTCCGTGCCGGGCGGTGGAGCGGTGAACGCGTCGCGCGGGGTGAGCGCCGCCGCCCGCTCCTCCCGCTGCCGCCGCGCCGCCTCACTGCGCAGCGCGTCGGTCAGCCGCCGCGCGGCGACCTTGATCAACCAGCCCCGTGGATTGTCCGGGACCCCGGCCGAGGGCCACTGCCCGGCCGCCGCCAGCAACGCCTCCTGAACGGCGTCCTCGGCGGCGTCGAAATGCCCGTACCGGCGCACGAGCGCGCCGAGGACCTGCGGCGCGTTCCGGCGCAGCAGGTCCTCGACCTCGTCGGTGCGGTGCATCGGTGCCGGTCAGCCGATGTCGCCGGCGCCGTCCATGATGGGCCGGATCACCACCGGGTACTCCGGGACGCCCGGGGGCTGCGGGCAGCGGGCCACCCGCTCGGCGATCTCCGTGACCCGCTCCAGGCTCGCGCAGTCCAGCACCCAGTAGCCGGCCAGCATTTCCTTGGTCTCGCCGTACGGGCCGTCGGTGATCACCGTCTTGCCGTCCGCGTCGAGGCCGACGAGCCGGGTCCTGGCGGGCTCCGCGAGACCCTGCCCGTCGACGAGCTCACCGGTCTCGGCGAGGTCGTCGTTGAGCGCGCTCATGTGCGCGTACATGGCCTGCAGATCCTGCTCGCCCCAGGCCGGCGAGTCCTCGGACGCGTTGCCCCCCATCGCCTCGTAGTCCGCCTGCGTGCCCAGCACCATGACCAGGTACTTCATTGTCGTCTCCTCGGCTCGGGCCGCCCGGCGTGGGCGACTCTCGCAAGGGACGTCGGAGCCGGCCGGGGATTCTCGACACGGAGTCGGAGAATTTTTCCCCGGGACTTCTGCCGGGCATGCGTCCGGGGATTCTCCCCGGACGTCCACCCAGCTTCTCAGGGGTTCTTCGCCACGGTCCCGGTTTCGGTCTGCTCCACGTCGGGCGTCGCCGGCCGCTCCTGCTCGGATGCGGCACCTTCCGTGGCGGACGCTCCGCAGTGGGGGTTCTGGCACGGTCCGGCAACCCACACCGGGACCCACGCGCCCAGCGTCTTGTGACGCCGGACGACCGTATCGACGGGCTGTCCACAGTCGGGACAGACATGTTGTGCGCTGTCCATGCCCCAAGCGTAGGGCGGACGGCGGCTCAGCGCTTCCTGCTGTACGTCCGCACGAGCACGCCGTTGCCGAATGTGCGCCCCGACTCCGGCGTGCACTCGCCGACCGCGAAGCCGGAGCCGAACATCGGCATGCCGCTCCCCAGCACGATCGGGTACGTCTTGATGACGAGCTCGTCGATCTCGTAAGGCGGCGCATCCGGTGGGCGCAGGTGGCGTCCCCGGTGGGGGCGGCGGGACGGGCGGAACGAGGGCGGGCCCCGCACACCGTGGGGATGTCCGGGACCGCCCGAGCCGGAACGGCCGGGGCGTGCGGGTCAGGAACCGCCCGCCCCGGCCGGTCCGGGGTCCTTCTCGCCGCGCCCGGCGCTCAGGTGCTGCGCCGCGTCACGAACTCGGCCAGGGCGAGCAGCCCGCCTGCCTCCTCCGGGTCGGGAATCGCGCGGGACAGCTCCTGCATCGCCCGCGCCATCCGCTCGGATGCCTGGACCTGAGCCCAGTCCCGTCCGCCCGCCCGCTCCACGGCCATCACCGTGGGCTCCAGGTCACCGCCCTCGTACGGCACTTCGTACAGCCCGGCGAGCTCGACGGCGGCCGGTGTCCCCGAGGCCAGCGCGGCGACCACCGGCAGGGACTTCTTGCGGGCCGCCAGATCCGCCCCGGCCGGCTTTCCGGTGCGGCTCGGGTCGCCCCATATGCCGATGACGTCGTCGATGAGCTGGAAGGCGAGCCCGGCCTGCCGGCCGAACGCGTCCAGCGCCTCCACATCGGCCGAGGACGCCCCGGCGTAGAGCCCGCCGACCGCGCACGCGCACCCCAGCAGCGCCCCGGTCTTGGCCTCGGCCATGGCGAGCACCTCGTCGAGGGTGACCTCCGTGGGCCCGCGGCGCTCCATCGCCGTGTCGACCTGCTGGCCCTCGCACAGCTCGACGACACAGGACGCGAGCCGGGCGGCGGCTGCGGAGGACGCCGGGTGGGGGTCCTCCGCGAGCAGTCGCAGGGCGAGCGCCTGGAGGGCGTCCCCGGCGAGGATCGCGTCGTTGACGCCGAACACCGTCCACGCGGTGGGCCGGTGCCGGCGCGTGGTGTCCCGGTCCATCACGTCGTCGTGCAGCAGCGTGAAGTTGTGCGCCAGCTCCACCGCCGCGGCCGCCCGTGCCGCGCTCGCCTGCGCCTGGGAACCGCCGAGCGCGGACGCCGCGGTGAGGACGAGCGCGGGCCGGATCGCCTTGCCCGCGTTGCCGGACGCGGGGGTGCCGTCCGCGTGCTCATAGCCGAAGTGGTAGCGCGCGACCCGGCGCATCGCGGCGGGCAGCGAGTCGATCGCCGAGTGCAACTCGGGGTCCACCGACGCCCGCGCGCGCTCCAGGATCACCGCCGCCTCGGGACCGTCGAGCGGCCCCGGCCCGCCGTCCGACCGGGGCGCGAGGGTGCTGCGGCTTTCGGGCACCCCGGCCGGACGCCGCACGGCAGGTGCCGGGGAGTCGTTCTTCGACTCGGTCACGGACTCGGTCATGAGAGCGAGGTCCCCCCTCGGAGAGTCTGCGGACAGCGGCGCTTCCGCTCCGGCCGGGCGCGTACCCCGAGGTGTACCCGCCCTGCCGGGCGGGGACACGACACTGAGACCGGGTAGGTCACCGCCAGCGGCCGATCTCGACGTTCTCCAGCACGCCGAGCGCGTCCGGCACCAGGACCGCCGCCGAGTAGTAGGCCGTCACGAGGTACTTGATGATGGCCTGTTCGTTGATGCCCATGAACCGCACCGACAGGCTCGGCTCCAGCTCGTCCGGGAGGCCGGACTGGCGCAGGCCGATCACACCCTGGTCCGCCTCGCCGAGACGCATCGCGATGATCGAGGTGGTCCGGGCCTCCGTGACCGGGATCTTGCCGCACGGGTAGATCGGGACACCGCGCCAGGTCGGGATGCGGTTGCCGCCGACGTCGATCGTCTCCGGCACCAGGCCCCGCTTGTTGAGCTCGCGGCCGAAAGCGGCGATCGCGCGCGGGTGGGCGAGGAACATCTTGGTCCCGCGCCGGCGGCTGAGCAGCTCGTCCATGTCGTCCGGGCCGGGCACACCGTCGTGCGGCTGGATCCGCTGGTCGTACTCGCAGTTGGTGAGCAGGCCGAACTCACGGTTGTTGATCAGCTCGTGTTCCTGGCGCTCCTTCAGCGCCTCCACCGTCAGCCGGAGTTGCTGCTCGGTCTGGTTCATCGGCTGGTTGTACAGGTCGGCCACGCGGGAGTGGATGCGCAGCACCGTCTGGGCGATGCTCAGTTCGTACTCGCGGGGCCGCGCCTCGTAGTCCACGAAGGTGTGCGGGATGTCCGGCTCGCCCGCGTGTCCGGCCGCGAGGTCGATCTCCTTCTCGCCGTACTTGTTGGTGCGCTGCTGGGGGACGGCGCGCCGCTCCTCCAGGTGCTCCCGCAGCGAGTCCGAGCGCTCGGCGAGCTGCTCGACGTCCTGCCGGGACAGCACGAGGACCGTACAGGGCGTGATGGCGCGGGCCGTGAACTCCCAGATGGCGTCCGGGTCGAGCAGCGCCTGCTCGCCCAGGTACGCGCCGTCGGCGAGCACACCGAGGCTCTCGTCGTCGCCGTACGGGCCGGTGCCGATCTTCTCGACCCTGCCGTGCGCCAGCAGGTACACCTCGTCGGTCTGGTTGCCGAAGCCGGCGATCACCTCGCCCGCGGCGATCTCGCGCTGCTCACAGCGCCGGGACAGTTCGGCCAGCACCTCCTCGTCCTCGTAGGACCGCAGCGCCGGCAGTTCGCCCAGCTCCGCGGGGATGACCTCGACGCGGTCGCCGGTCTTCACGAAGGTGATGCGTCCGTCTCCCACGGCATAGGTGAGCCGTCGGTTCACGCGGTACGTGCCGCCCTGTACATCCACCCACGGCAGCATGCGCAGCAGCCAGCGCGAGCTGATCTCCTGCATCTGGGGTACGGACTTGGTCGTGGTGGCCAGGTTCCGCGCGGCCGCCGTGCCGAGGCTCTGCTGCGGCTTGGTCTGCTCCGTGCGGACCTCTTCGCCTACCGACATAAGGAATTGCCCTCCCGGTCATGCCCTGGCAACGGATTGCCCCGGGCACCGATCTCCGCGGAAAAGCCTTCCAGCACGGACCGTGATCGTGCTATTACCCGAAAGAGCGGGAATGGATCAACTCCCCCTGGGCACACGCGGGTTTCGCTCCGAACAGCACCCCACCACCCCCTTGGCCGAATAAGCTCGCTCACTGTACGAACGGGAGGTTCCGTTTCTTCCCGATTCGGTACAAGCAGCATGTACGAGGCGGCCGCGCCGGGCGGCCGTCGCGCCGCGAAGGAGGCACCGATGGCCTCACCCCTGTCCGCGAACCGTTTCCTCGACTGCCTGCGGGACGAGGGCCTCACCGTCGTCGAGGTCGGCAACTGGAGAGAACACAACCGCAACCACAAGGGCCCCTGGGCCCCCGTGCACGGCGTCATGATCCACCACACCGTGACCCGGGGCAGCGCGCAGACCGTCGAGCTGTGCCGCAAGGGCTACGAGGGCCTGCCCGGCCCGCTGTGCCACGGCGTCATCACCAAGGACGGCAGGGTCCACCTCGTCGGCTACGGCCGCGCCAACCACGCGGGGCTCGGCGACGACGACGTCCTGCGCGCGGTGATCGCGGAGAAGGCGCTGCCACCGGACAACGAGGCGAACACCGACGGCAACCGCCACTTCTACGGCTTCGAGTGCGAGAACCTCGGCGACGGCAAGGACCCCTGGCCCGAGGTGCAGCTGGAGGCCATCGAGCGGGCGTCCGCCGCGATCTGCCGGCAGCACGGCTGGACGCACCGGTCGGTCATCGGCCACCTGGAGTGGCAGCCGGGAAAGGTGGACCCGCGCGGGTTCACGATGGCCGCGATGCGGGGGCGCATCGCCGAGCGACTGAAGTAGCCCACGGGCGACAATGGCCGGGTGACCAGCCCAGACGCCCTCGCCATCCTGCACCCGAGGCTCCCCTCCCCGGTGCGGGAGGTGCGCGACGACCGCTTCGAGCGGCACGGCGTACGGCTGCTGCTGAAGCGCGACGACCTGATCCATCCCGACCTCGTCGGCAACAAGTGGCGCAAGCTCGCCCCCAACCTCACGACGGCGCACGGCCGCCCGATCCTCACCTTCGGCGGCGCGTACTCCAACCATCTGCGCGCCACCGCCGCCGCGGGCCGCCTCCTCGGCCTTGCCACCGTCGGTGTGGTCCGCGGCCAGGAGCTGGCCGACCGGCCCCTCAACCCGTCCCTCGCCCGGTGCGCGGCCGACGGCATGCAGCTGCACTTCGTCGACAGATCGACGTATCGCCGCAAGACCGACCCCGTCGCCCTCGCCGCCCTGCTGCGCGCGGTCGGCGCCGAGGACGCCCAAGTGGTCCCCGAAGGCGGCAGCAATTCCCGGGCCGTGCGCGGCTGCCGGGCGCTGGGCGAGGAACTGGGCGGGCGGGCCGACGTCGTGGCGATCGCCTGCGGCACCGGCGGCACCCTGGCGGGACTGGCGGCGGGGCTGGGCCCCGGCCGGCGCGCGCTCGGCATACCGGTGCTCAAGGGCGGCTTCCTCGGCGCGGAGATACGGACCTTGCAGGAGGCGGCCTTCGGCGGCCCGCGCGGCGACTGGTACCTCGACGACCGCTTCCACTTCGGCGGCTATGGGCGCACCACCCCGGAACTCGACGCCTTCGCCGCGGACTTCGAGGACCGGCACGGGCTGCCCGTGGAGCGTCTGTATGTCGCCAAAATGCTGTACGGACTTGTCACGCTCGCCAAGGAGGGCACCTTCGCGCGCGGGAGCACGGTGGCGGCCGTCATCACCGGCCGCCCCTTCCCCTGACCATGCCGTCTCCCCTCACTCCGACCAGATCTCCCGCTAGGTCGTCTCGCGGTACGCCGCCGCCTCCTCCAGGTCCAGGCGGCGCAACAGCGTCCGCAGCATCTCGTCGTCGATGAAGCGACCGTCGCGGAGCCTGACGAACACCTCGCGCTCGGCGCTGATCATGTCCCTGGCCAGGCGGCGATACGTGTCGTCGGCGGTCTCGCCGGTGATGGGGTTGGACTGGCCGAGACGCTCCCAGACGGCGTTGCGGCGGCGTTCCAGGACCGCGCGCAGCCGGGCGGCGAGCGGGTCGGGCAGGGCGTTGCGCTCGTCGGCGAGGAGTTCGTCGAGGCGCCGCTCGGCGGCCCGGGAGGCCTGCGCCTGGGCGTTGGCCTCGGCGAGCGTCTCGGCCTGGACGTCCCGGCCGGGCAGCTTGAGCAGCCGGATCAGCGGGGGCAGGCTCAGACCCTGGAGGACGAGGGTGCCGATGACCGTCGTGAAGGTCAGGAAGAGGATCAGGTTGCGGCCGGGGAAGGGCTCCCCGCCCTCCATGACCTGCGGGATCGAGAACGCGATGGCGAGCGAGACCACGCCCCGCATCCCGGCCCAGGAGATGATGAACGCGCCCTTCCAGGTGACGCCCGTCTCCCTGGCGGCGCCCGCCTCCCGATCCCGGATCCGCACCGACAGCATCCGGGGCAGGCAGACCGACGGATACACCCACACGAACCGGGTCGCGACGACCACCAGGAAGACGGCGACCGCATACCAGGCGGCCTCCAGGCCCTCGTACTCCCCCAGTCCCTCCAGGACCACCGGCAGTTGGAGTCCGATGAGGGCGAACACCGCTGACTCCAGGACGAAGGCGACCATCTTCCAGACCGCGCTCTCCTGGAGCCGGGTGGCGAAATCGACCTCCCACGCGCGATGCCCGAGGTAGAGGGCGACCACGACGACGGCGAGGACACCGGAGGCGTGCACCGCCTCGGCGACGGCGTACGCGACGAACGGGATCAGCAGGGAGAGGGTGTTCTGGAGGAGCGGCTCCTTGAGGTGGGTGCGCAGCCAGTGGATCGGGACCATGAGGACGAGGCCGACGACGATGCCGCCGATCGCCGCGACCAGGAACTCGGCGATGCCACCCACCCAGGTCGCGCCCTCGCCGACGGCGGCCGCCAGGGCGACGCGGTAGGCGGTGATCGCGGTGGCGTCGTTCACCAGGGACTCCCCCTGGAGGATCGTGGTGATCCGGGACGGCAGCCCGACACGACGGGCGATCGCCGTGGCCGCGACCGCGTCCGGCGGCGCCACCACCGCGCCCAGCACCAGCGCCGCGGTCAGCGGCAGGCCCGGGACGATGACATAGGCGGCCCAGCCGACCACGCAGGTCGCGAAGAGCACGTACCCGACCGACAGCAGCGCGACCGGCCGCAGTTGCGCCCGCAGGTCGAGGTAGGAGCTGTCGGTGGCCGCGGTGTGCAGCAACGGCGGCAGGATCAGCGGCAGCACGACGTGCGGGTCGAGGTGGTAGTCCGGGACTCCGGGCACGTACGACAGCACGAGTCCGGCCGCGACCAGCAGCAGCGGCGCCGGTACCGGGGTACGCCGGCCTGCCGCGGCGATCGCGGCGCTGCCCGCCACCAGCAGCAGCAGTGGCATCACGTCCATGGATCCAACCCACCCTCGTTTTCCGCGCGGCGTTCCGCGCGCCCGTCGTAACCTGGCAATCATGAAACAGTGCACGCACGCCGACGAGCTGCCGCACCCGGAACCCGAGGCCCGGACGGAGACCTGCCCCGAGTGCCTGGCGGACGGCTCGCATCCGGTGCAACTGCGGTTGTGCCTCACCTGCGGCCACGTCGGCTGTTGCGACTCCTCCGAGGGGCGGCACGCGACCGAGCATTTCAAGGAGTCCGGTCATCCGGTGATGCGGACGTTCGAACCGGGGGAGAATTGGCGATGGTGCTTCGTGGACCACGTCCTGGCGTGACCGATTCGTGACGTCCGGACCGACGGTTCGAGCGTCTGACGTCTGGGTACGTCAACCCGGCGCGCGCTCTTCCCAATTGGGGGCGCCCACCCTCTAGCCACTGTGTGTATTCATGTGTTTACTATGAGTGACAGCAAGGGGTTGGGGTCCCGGGACAGGTAGGTTCCGAGCGCGGTAGCGTCACCGCTGAACACACTTCGCGTTACCCCGAGGGGCGACCCTCGGCCCCGTAGAGCTTGTACCACCTTGGAGGTGAGGGTGTCCCAGATCGCAGGCGAGCCCGCGACCCAGGACTTCGTGGAAGTCCGGCTGCCGGCCGCGGGTGCCTACCTGTCGGTGCTGCGGACGGCCACGGCCGGCCTCGCAGCCCGTTTGGACTTCACCCTCGACGAGATCGAGGACCTGCGCATCGCGGTGGACGAGGCCTGCGCGATCCTGCTCCAGCAGGCCGTGCCCGGCTCGGTGCTCAGCTGTGTCTTCCGGCTCGTCGACGACTCGCTGGAGGTGACCGTCTCGGCGCCCACGACCGACGGTCACGCCCCTTCGCGGGACACCTTCGCCTGGACCGTGCTGTCCGCCCTGGCAGGCAAGGTCTCCTCCGCCGTGGACGACGACAAAACCGTTTCGATCAGCCTCTACAAACAGCGCGGCGCGGGACCCGGGCCGGCGTGAGGAACGGGGACGGGCCGGTGCGGGACGAAGAGCGCGGCACACGGGAGCTGCCGACGGGGGTGCCCGGAGGCGTCCCCGGCTCGAGCGGCGCCGAGAGCTCGGGAGACGGTCCGATCGGTGCCCGTCACATGGCGGACGGCATCGACGGCATCCCCGAGCAGGCCCGGCCGCATCCGGAGGACGACTCCGACACGACGGAGGCCGGCTTCCTGGACGACGGGCAGCGGGATCAGGAGGGTGCCGTGCAGAGCACACCTCCGCAACAGCGGATCGGAGTGTCCCCTGTCCGAGCGGAGACGAGGGCTCGGGGAAGGGCGACGGGCGGGACGATGAGCGAGCACGAGCGATACGCGGAGCAGGACGTGCAGAACGTGCCCGACGCGCAGCACGACGCGCATGCCACTCCCGCCCCGGCGGCCACGCGCAGCGCGCAGTCCACGCACCACCACCCGCAGGACCGCAGTGGCGCACGTGCCCTGTTCGTGGAGCTGCGCGGGCTGAAGGAGGGCAGCCCGGAGTACGCCGAGCTGCGCAACCAGCTGGTCCGGATGCATCTGCCGCTCGTCGAGCACCTCGCGCGCCGCTTCCGCAACCGCGGCGAGCCGCTGGACGACCTGACCCAGGTCGCCACCATCGGCCTGATCAAGTCGGTCGACCGTTTCGACCCGGACCGCGGCGTCGAGTTCTCGACGTACGCGACCCCGACGGTCGTCGGCGAGATCAAGCGGCACTTCCGCGACAAGGGCTGGGCGGTGCGCGTGCCGCGCCGTCTCCAGGAGCTGCGCCTGTCGCTGACCACAGCGACCGCGGAGCTCTCGCAGTTGCACGGCCGCTCCCCCACGGTCCACGAGCTCGCCGAGAAGCTGGCGATCTCGGAGGAGGAGGTCCTGGAGGGTCTGGAGTCCGCCAACGCGTACTCCACGCTGTCGCTGGACGTCCCCGACACCGACGACGAGTCCCCGGCCGTCGCCGACACGCTCGGCGCGGAGGACGAGGCGCTGGAGGGCGTGGAGTACCGAGAGTCGCTCAAGCCACTCCTGGAGGATCTGCCGCCCCGGGAGAAGCGGATCCTGCTGCTGCGCTTCTTCGGCAACATGACCCAGTCGCAGATCGCGCAGGAGGTCGGCATCTCTCAGATGCACGTCTCCCGCCTGCTGGCCCGCACCCTGGCCCAGCTGCGGGAGAAGCTGCTGGTGGAGGAGTAGGCGAGGCACCCGGCGCGGGAATCGCCGGCGGCACGGAAAACGCTGTCCGCGCGATCCCGTACGCCTCCCGGTCCGGCCGCGCGGGAATTCGCCGCCCACGTGAACAGCGTGGCCGGCGACCGCGCGGAGAAATGGCGCCGGCGTGAACAGCGCATCACGGCTGCCTGGGCGGTCACCGCCGCCATATGACTCGGCTGCCTGCGCGGGAGCCGACACCTGTCCGATCGACACCTGTCCGATCGACGCCTGCCTCCCGGCCGTGCGGATACCCCGCCCGCTTGAACGGCATGGCCCGCCCGCAGGGAAATCACCGACGCGGGAACAGCGCGCGAAATCCCCCAGCCGCCAAGGCGCGGCGCTGCGATGGCCGCCCGGCCCGCCCCCGGCTGCTACTTCCCGGCGTTGCCAGGCCCCCGGATTCCGAGGGCCTGGGTCGTCTCCGGGTTGAGGAGCAGGATCAGGGACGCGATCGCGGCCGCCGCAAGGGCGATGCCGCCCGGGATGGCCATGCTGTCGGCCTGCAGGAGGTTGTAGGCCACGGGCAGCGAGATGATCTGCGTGATGACGGCCGGGCCACGGCTCCAGCTGCGCAGCGCGAGCAGTCCGCGCGCGGCGAGCAGCGGCAGCAGCGCGAGCACCATCAGCGTGACGCCCCCGGTGACGGCCTGCTGCCGGTCGTCCGGGTGCCCGGTCAGTCCGAGGACGAGGATCCAGACCCCGCCGACCACCAAGGCGAGCCCCTCCAGCGCGGCCAGCGCCGCGGCCACGGTCAGCCGGACAGGACGGGGACCGGCCTCTGCGGCGGCCTCGGAATCGGGGGTGGGGTTCTGCTCAGCGCTCACGCCAGAAGGGTAGCCCTCGCCCCTCCCCCGCCCCGGAAGACCCCGGGGCCCACCCGTGCGCACGGATCCGGCACCCGTGTCCAGGCTCACGCGTCGATCTCCGCTGGATCACCGGTCCGGCCTGTGCCCGGTACCACCCAGTAGGTACCCTGCGAGTCATGCGTGCACTTCTCGTGGTCAATCCGGCGGCAACCACCACAAGCGCACGTACGCGCGATGTCCTGATTCATGCGCTGGCGAGCGAGATGAAGCTGGAGGCGGTCACCACCGAGTACCGCGGACACGCGCGGGACCTGGGCCGGCAGGCGGCGGAGAGCGACGACATCGACCTGGTGGTCGCCCTCGGCGGCGACGGCACGGTCAACGAGGTCGTCAACGGCCTGCTGCACAACGGACCCGCCCCCGGCCACGTCCCCGGCCTCGCCGTGGTCCCCGGCGGTTCCACCAATGTCTTCGCCCGTGCCCTGGGTCTGCCCAACGACGCCGTCGAGGCGACCGGCGCGCTGCTGGACGCCCTGCGTGACGGCGGCGAGCGCACCGTCGGACTCGGTCTGACCTCGGGCACGCCGGGCACCGAGGACGAGGCTGTGCCGTCCCGCTGGTTCACCTTCAACGCCGGACTCGGCTTCGACGCCGGCGTCGTCGGCCGGGTCGAGCAGCAGCGCGAGCGCGGCAGAAAGTCGACGCACGCGCTCTACGTGCGCCAGGTGCTGCGCCAGTTGCTGGGCGAGCCGAGCCGCCGGCAGGGCACGATCACCATGGAGCGGCCGGGCGAGGACGCCGTGACGGATCTGCTGCTGTGCATAGCGTCGAACACCGCCCCGTGGACGTTCCTCGGCAACCGCCCGATGTACGCCTCACCCAAAGCCTCGTTCGACACCGGACTCGATGTGTTCGGTCTCAGCCGGATGTCCACGGCCTCGGTCGCCCGTTATGGCACCCAGTTGCTCACTTCGTCCCCCGAGCGTGGACCTCAGGGCAGGCATGCCGTGTCCTTGCACGATCTGGATGAGTTCACCTTGCATTCGAAGGCGCCGCTACCCCTTCAGATGGACGGTGACCACCTGGGGCTGCGCACCAGCGTGACGTTCACAGGCGTACGCCGTGCACTGCGTGTGATTGTGTGAGCAGAAGGGGCCAAAGTCCTTTCACTCGAACGTTTAGGCCAGGATCCACCCCATGGAAGTACGGCTGTGACCTAGTCGACACCGAGGAATCAAAAAAAACTTTCTGGAAGGGGTTGTATCCGTCGCCGAGGTTTGCGAGTCTCTACATGGCGATCAGGACGGCCCGCAACACCGGCCTCCACAGATCACCGGAACCCCTCACCAACCAAGGACCACGCCGAGGAAGACTCGGTGGTCGGCCCTTCACTTGTTGAGGGATTCGTGAAAGCGTTCACATTCACAAGCAATCTTCACGTAATACCAAGGAGAGGTAGCAGCCATGGACTGGCGTCACAACGCCGTTTGCCGCGAGGAAGACCCCGAGCTCTTCTTCCCCATCGGCAACACCGGTCCTGCGCTGCTGCAGATCGAGGAAGCCAAGGCCGTCTGCCGTCGCTGCCCTGTGATGGAGCAGTGTCTGCAGTGGGCGCTCGAGTCCGGCCAGGACTCCGGCGTCTGGGGTGGTCTCAGCGAGGACGAGCGCCGCGCCATGAAGCGCCGCGCCGCCCGCAACCGGGCTCGTCAGGCCTCCGCCTGACATACCCACCCCGCTGACAGCCTGAGCTTGGCGGCGCGTACAGCGAGTACGCATCTCCCGCCCCCGAGCCGCAGCGCGCAGTACCCCCGAAGCTCCCCCACAGCCCCAAGGGCATGGGGAACCCCATCGCAGCGAGCGACTGGTCCCGGACCTTCTGGTCCGGGACTTTTTGCTGTGCCCGGTGAAGCCCGCACCCCGTGCACCGGCTCCGCCGTCCCGCCTGTTCACCGCGGAAGTCGGTCACTTCTGTGTGCGTACCGGGATGTCCAGGATGACCTGCGTGCCGCGCTCCGGCGCCGGGACCATGTCGAACGCACCGCCCAACTCGCCCTCCACCAGCGTCCGTACGATCTGGAGGCCGAGATTGCCGGAGGTGTGCGGGTCGAAGCCCTCGGGCAGGCCGACCCCGTCGTCCTGCACCGTGACCAGCAGGCGGGTCTCCTTCGTCGTACCGCCGCGCACCGCCGACACCTCCACCGTGCCGGTGTCGCCTTCGCGGAAGCCGTGCTCCAGCGCGTTCTGCAGCACCTCGGTGAGCACCATGGACAGCGGGGTGGCGACCTCGGCGTCGAGGATGCCGAAGCGGCCCGTTCGCCGGCCGGCGACCTTGCCGGGTGAGATCTCGGCGACCATCGCCAGCACGCGGTCGGCGATCTCGTCGAACTCCACCCGCTCGTCCAGGTTCTGAGACAGCGTCTCATGAACGATCGCGATCGAGCCGACCCGGCGTACCGCCTCTTCGAGGGCCGCGCGGCCGCGCTCGGACTCGATGCGCCGGGCCTGGAGGCGCAGCAGCGCGGCCACCGTCTGAAGGTTGTTCTTCACCCGGTGGTGGATCTCCCGGATGGTGGCGTCCTTGGTGATCAACTCCCGCTCGCGGCGGCGCAGTTCGGTGACGTCCCGGAGCAGGACGAGGGAACCGATGCGGGTGCCCTTGGGCTTGAGCGGAATGGCGCGGAACTGGATGACCCCGTCGTGGGCCTCGATCTCGAACTCGCGCGGCGCCCAGCCGCTGGCCACCTTGGCCAGCGCCTCGTCGACCGGGCCCCGGCTCGGGGCGAGTTCGGCCGTCGTACGGCCGAGATGGTGGCCGACGAGGTCGGCGGCGAGGCCCATGCGGTGGTAGGCGGAGAGCGCGTTGGGGGAGGCGTACTGGACGAGGCCGTCCGCGTCGAGCCGGATCAGGCCGTCGCCGACACGGGGCGAGGCATCCATGTCGACCTGCTGGTTCGCGAAGGGGAAGGCACCGGCCGCGATCATCTGCGCCAGGTCCGAGGCGCTCTGGAGGTACGTCAGTTCGAGGCGGCTCGGGGTGCGCACGGTCAGGAGGTTGGTGTTGCGGGCGATGACACCGAGGACGCGCCCGTCCCGTCGTACCGGAATGGACTCGACGCGGACCGGGACCTCCTCGCGCCACTCCGGGTCGCCCTCGCGCACGATCCGGCCCTCGTCCAGCGCCGCGTCCAGCATGGGGCGGCGGCCGCGCGGGACGAGGTGGCCGACCATGTCGTCCTGGTAGGAGGTGGGGCCGGTGTTCGGCCGCATCTGGGCGACGGAGACGTAGCGCGTGCCGTCGCGAGTGGGGACCCACAGGACCAGGTCGGCGAAGGAGAGGTCGGAGAGCAGCTGCCACTCCGAGACCAGCAGATGGAGCCACTCGAGATCGGAGTCGTCGAGGGAGGTGTGCTGGCGGACCAGTTCGTTCATGGAGGGCACGTCTGCGAGCGTACCCGGCGGTTTGTCCAGGTCCTAAAAGTGTCTGTACGGGGCCGAGAACACCCGCGGGCCGCGGCGCCTGGGAGGGACCCTCAACCCTCCCGGCACCGCAGCCCGGAGCAGCATCGGCCACGGGGTGTGCGGTCCCGGTCGGCCGAAGGATGAGGAGCCGGGGCAGTCAGGGCAGAGAGCACCGGTTCCTCGGTCCGTCTTCCTGTGCGGGGAAGACGGAGGCTCATCACTTCTACGCGCCTCCCCCGCATTGTGGACTAGACCACTACTCGTGTCCATGCGTCGGGAGCGGTTTTGTTGTTGAAGACTGTGTGGAGTTGGCGCTTCGCAGCCTAACCCGCCCGGCTCACGTGCGGGGCCAGATGGCCATGGCAATTTCCGCGAGAGCCTCCGGTTGCGCACGGCTCGCGCCGTCGCGCGCCCGTGGGGGACATGCCCTAGATCAGCGCGCCGGTGCGGCGGGCCGGGGGCGCGGGGCCCTGGCCGCCGCTCAGCGCGTCTCCGTCACCTTCGCCAGCGCCCGGGGTGCGTCCGGGTCCTGGCCGCGGGCGATCGTGACCTCGTAGGCCAGGAGCTGGAGCGGGATGATCTCCAGGACGGGCTGGACCTCCTCGGCGACGCCCTCGGTGGGCAGGACGAAACCGGCGGAGGCACGCTCGACCTGGCTCCTGGGCCCGACCACGACCAGGTCGGCGCCCCGCCCGCGCAGCCGGTCGAGGACAGGCTGGAGCGCCTCCCCTCCCCTGCCGTCGGTGACGACCGCGATGACCGGCGAGACGTTGTCGACCATCGCGAGCGGACCGTGCAGCAGGTCGGCGCCCGAGTAGGCGAGGGCCGGGATGTAGCTGGTCTCCATCAGCTTCAGGGCGGCCTCCTTGGCCGTGGGATAGCCGAAGCCGCGGGAGGTGATCACCATGCGCTCGGCGAAGCGGTAGCGGGCGGCCAGGGTGCGGACCTCGTCGTGCCGGGCGAGCAGTTGCCCGGCGAGGTCGGGCAGCACCTGGGCCGGGGCACCGTCGCCGCCGCGCAGGCCCTCGACGAAGAGGTAGAGCGCGAGGAGGGAGGCCGTGTAGGTCTTGGTGGCGGGGAGCGCCTTCTCCGGTCCGGCCAGGATGTCGAGGTGGTACTCGGCGACGCCGGCCAGCGCCGAGTCCGGGTTGTTGGTCACGGCGAGGGTGATCGCGCCCGCCTCGCGGGCGGCCCGGGTGGAGGCGACCAGGTCCGGCGAGCCGCCCGACTGGCTGACGGTGACGACGAGCACGTCGGTGAGGTCGGGGCGGGCGCCGTAGGCCGTGAAGGTGGACATGGAGGTGAGGCCGCAGGGCAGGCCGAGGCGGACCTCCAGGAGGTACTTGGCGTAGAGGGCGGCGTGGTCGGAGGTGCCACGGGCGGTCAGCAGGACGAAGCGGGGCGCGCGGGCGGCGATGTCCTGGGCCACCTGGCGGATCACAGGAGCGCCCTTTTCCAGGATCCGGCGCAGCACCGCGGGCTGCTCGCCCATCTCCCGCGCCATGATCCGGCCGGGGACCTCGCTGTGGGGGGCGTGGGGAGCATGGGGGTCGTGGGGGTACGGGACGGGGGCGGTCATGGCGGCTCCTCCGCGTCGGCGTCGGCTGCGTCGGCTGTGGCACCGGGCTGGCACCATTCCACTCCCCCACGGCAGCTCACGCCTCCTCAAGGACGCTTCCGGGGGCGCGTCTTCACCTGGATCCCGGCCTGCCTTCATCGGCCGTTCCCACTGCGTCCAGGCGCCCCTGCGGAGGCTGGTCTTCGCCTGGGAGGGGGCACGCCTCTCTGTTAGATTGGTCTAAACCACATGGCCCCTTCCGGGTGCCCTTCGAGTCCCCTCTTCAGATCGGCAGGCCCAGCGTGGAAGTTGTCATCGTTCCCGACGCCGAGGCGGGCGGCGAGCTGATCGCCGAGGCCATGGCGCAGCTGCTCGGCCGCAAGCCGGGCGCCCTGCTCGGCGTGGCCACCGGCTCGACGCCGCTGCCCGTCTACCAGGCGCTGGCGGCGAAGGTGCGGTCGGGTGCGGTGGACATCTCACGGGCGCGGATAGCCCAGCTCGACGAGTACGTGGGGCTGCCGGCGGAACACCCGGAGTCGTACCGGTCGGTGCTGCGCCGTGAGGTGCTGGAGCCGCTCGGGATCGGGATGTACGCGTTCATGGGCCCGGACGGGACCGCCGAGGACATCCCGGGCGCGTGCGCGGCGTACGACGCGGCGCTGACCGAGGCCGGCGGTGTGGATCTGCAGCTGCTGGGGATCGGGACCGACGGGCACATCGGGTTCAACGAGCCGTGCTCCTCGCTCGCCTCGCGGACCCGGATCAAGACGCTGACCGAGCAGACCCGGATCGACAACGCGCGGTTCTTCGACGGCGACATCGACCAGGTGCCGCACCACGTCATCACGCAGGGTATCGGGACGATCCTGGAGGCGCGGCACCTGGTGCTGCTGGCGACAGGCGAGGGCAAGGCGGACGCGGTCGCGGCGACGGTGGAGGGGCCGGTCGCGGCGGTGTGCCCGGCCTCGGCGTTGCAGTTGCATCCGCATGCCACCGTGGTGGTCGACGAGGCCGCGGCGTCCAAGCTGAAGTTGGCGGACTACTTCCGGCACACCTATGCCGACAAGCCGGAGTGGCAGGGGATCTAGCCGACCACGTGGCGTGGTGACCGGCCCGGGGCCTCATGCCCGGAGGGGGCCGTCCCACGCCCCGCACGCCTCACCTCACACACGCCGCACCACACACCCGGCCCCCGCACGCCTCACAGCGCCAGTACGAGTGCGCCCCCGAGCACGCCCAGCCCGAGCGCCACGCAGAACGGGACCCAGCCGCCGTCGCGCCAGGGGAAGAAGGTGTCGAGGGAGATGCGGCCGGGGCCCACCGCGGCGATGGTGACGGCGGCGACGCAGATGAGCATGGGGTAGGCGAACGACGGGGGCCCGGCAGGCCACAGGCTGTACTGGGGCGCCACCGTCATGGCGTTGAACATCACCCCGATCGCGGCCGCCGCGGCCAGCGGGGTGAGCAGCCCGACCGCCAGTCCCAGGCCGCCGAGCAGCTCGGAGGCTCCCGCCAGGGCGGCGAAGAAAGTGCCCGGCTCGTACCCCTGCGCGGCGAAGCCCTTCGCCGTGGCGTCCAGGCCCGCTCCGCCGAACAGGCCGAACAGCTTCTGCGAGCCGCTGCCCGCCAGGATCAGGCCCACCGCGAGCCGCAGCAGAAGGATTCCCACGTCTGCGGCGCCCATCGCCCGCGGCGCCGGTCTCGCGCCGAAGGAGTCGGTCGGACGACGTGGGCGTTGAGTGGGGGATGTCATCGCGTCATCACCTCCGGGCATGGCCCAGGTGCGGACTCCCCTCCTTCGATCCTCCTCTCTTGCGGGCAGGACGTCCAAAGGAGGAGCGGCCCGGCTCGCCGACCCGGCTCGCCGCGCCGCTCACGCCGCACGCCTCACGCCCGACTCACACCCCGGCGATGACCTCCGCCGCCGCCCGGCCGCACACCCGGGCCGCGCCGTACGTCGCGATGTGCAGCGCGCCCCGGGGATCCGCCTGGGGAACGCCCATCTCGACCACGATCGTGTCCGGCCGGGCCCGCATGAGTGTGTCGAGCGCCTCGGCCATCCAAGGGTGCCGGTGCTCGTCGCGGACGACCGCCACGATGCGCCGCTCCCCCGCCGCGGCGAGGGCGGCGCTGCCCGCGTCCTGCCCGCCGAACGTGCCCGCTTCCGTGCCGGGGAGCAGGGCGGTGAGCTCCGCCGTCACGCCCCACGGGGTCTCGTCGCCGACGGCGATGTTGGCGACGGGGGTCAGGGCGGCGACGTAAGGGGGCGCGGTGAGCGGCGTGAAGGCGTCGGTCCCGGTGACGGTGACCTTCACCGCCCGCCGGGCCGCACGCAGGCCCACCTGGCCGGCCGCCCCGGGCACTCCCGCGGCCACTCCCGACCGCGCGCCCGCCATCGTCGATGCCGACGCCGACGCCGATGCCGATGCCGATGCCGACCATGCCGCCAGCTTGCGGACCCGTTCCGCCGCGTCCGCCAGCCGTTCCTCGGGGAGTTCACCGGCGCGCACCGCCGCCACGAGGGCGTCGCGCAGCCGCCGTACCGTCTCGTCGTCGGCCAGGCCGCCGCCCACGCAGATGGCGTCGGCGCCGGCCGCGACGGCGAGGACGCTGCCGCGCTCGATGCCGTAGGTGGCGGAGATGGCCTGCATCTCCATGCCGTCGGTGACGATCAGGCCGTCGTAGCCGAGGTCACCGCGCAGCAGTTCGGTGAGCACCTTGCCCGAGAGCGTCGCCGGGCGGTCCGGGTCCAGCGCGGGGACGAGGATGTGGGCGCTCATCACCGCCCGCGTGCCCGCGTCGATCGCGGCGCGGAACGGGGCCAGTTCCCGGTCGCCGAGCACGGCCGGGTCCGCGTCGATGCGGGGCACGGCGTGGTGGGAGTCGACGTTGGTGTCGCCGTGGCCGGGGAAGTGCTTCGTGCATGCCGCGACGCCCGCCGACTGGAGGCCGGTGACGTACGCCGCGGTGTGCCGGGCGACCAGCGCCGGGTCGGCGCCGAACGAGCGGACGCCGATGACGGGGTTGTCGGGGTTGGAGTTCACGTCCGCCGACGGGGCCCAGTTGAAGTTCACCCCGCAGGCGGCGAGGCGCCGCCCCAGTTCGGCGGCCACCTCCCGCGTCAGCTCCACGTCGTCCACCGCGCCGAGCGCGTGGTTGCCTGGGAAGGAGGAACCCGTCCGCACCTCCAGGCGCGTGACGTCACCGCCCTCCTCGTCGATGGCGACCAGGACGTCGTCGCGTTCCGCGCGCAACTGGGCGGTCAGGGCGGCGAGCTGGTCGGGCGAGGAGATGTTGCGGCCGAACAGTCCGACGGAGGCGAGGCCCTCGCCGAGGCGGCGCAGCAGCCAGTCGGGGGCCGCCGTGCCGGTGAAGCCGGGCTGGAGGACCGTCAGCGCGTCACGTGTCAGTGTGTCGGTGTCGCTGGCGAAGGTGGTCATCGAGGGCGTTATCCCTTCACGGCGCCGGCGGTCAGACCACTGACCGCCTTGCGCTGCAGGAAGACGAAGAGGATCAGAATCGGGATCGCGAACAGCGAGGACGCCGCCATGGTCGCCCCCCAGTCGTTCCCGAAGACGGTCTGGAAGCTGGTGAGCCACAGCGGCAGCGTCTGGGCCCCGGCCTCCTTGTTGACGACCAGGACGAGCGGGAGCTCGTTCCAGGCGGTGATGAAGCCGAACATCGAGGTGGCCATCAGGCCCGGCGCGAGCAGCGGGAAGATGACCTTGCGGAAGGCCTGGCCGCGGGTGCAGCCGTCGACCATCGCCGACTCCTCCAGCTCCCGGGGTACGGCGGCGACGAAGCCGCGCAGCGTCAGGATGGTGAAGGGCAGGATCATCATCGTGTAGAAGAGCGTCAGCGGAACCAGGCTGTTCAGCATCGACGCATCCCGCACGATCATGTAGATGGCGATGATCATGACTTCCCACGGCGCCATCTGCGCCATCATGAAGCCGACGATGAAGCCACGCCGTCCCCTGAACCGCATCCGGGCCAGCGCGAAGGCCCCGGCGAGCGCGATGAGCAGCGAGAAGACGACCGCGAGCACCGTGACGACCAGCGAGTTGGTGACGAACGTCCAGAAGTTGTCGGCGTCCGTCGCAGTCCTGAAGTGCTCGAAGGTGATGTCGGTCGGGAACCAGACCGGGGTCTCCGAGATGATGTCGCCGGTCGGCTTGAACGCCGTGACGAACATCCAGTACACGGGGAAGACGAAGCCGATGAACAGGACGACGGCCGTGACGTTGGGCCACACGCGGCCGAAGAGCGAGCGCTTCACAGCTCGTCCTCCTCTTGCTTGAGCACGATCCGCAGGTAGTACGCGGTCAGAGCGAGCAGGATCAGGATGGTCAGGACGGCGATCGCCGCACCCATGCCGTAGTGCTGGTTGCCGACGCCCTCGACGTAGGCGTAGACGGGCAGGATCTCGGTGAGCCGGTCGGGGCCGCCGCCGTTGAAGGCGAAGACCTGCACGAACGCCTTGAAGACCCAGATGATCTCCAGGAACGTGGTGGCGTAGAGGAACGGCCGCAGGAACGGGAACGTGACGGTGCTGAAGATCCGCCAGGCACCGGCCCCGTCGAGGGCGGCGGCCTCGTAGAGCTCGCCCGGGATGGTGGTGGTCGCGGCGTAGAGGTTGAGTGCGACGAAGGGGATCGACATCCACACGATCAGCAGGGTGACGACGAAGAACGTCGACATCTGGCTGCTGGTCCAGCTGTAGTCCGCCATGGAGTGCCAGCCGAGCTTGTCGAGCACCCAGTTGACGACGCCGAAGCGCTGGGCGAACAGCCACTGGTAGACCGTGGTCGCGGCGACCACGGGCATCGCCCAGGCCAGCACTAGCCCGATCATCAGCAGGACCCGCATCCGCTTGCCGAGACGGGCGAGCAACAGGCCGATCAGGGCGCCGAAGATCATGATCAGGACGACGTTGACCGCCGTGAACAGGATCGAGCGCAGGGTGACCCGCCAGAAGTCCCCTCCGGTGAGGGTCTCCTTGTAGTTGTCGATGCCGTTCCACTCGGTGACGTGCTGGATCAGCTGCGCCATGTTCAGGTTCTGGAAGGACAGCAGGACGTCCTTCAGCAGCGGCCAGCCGAGCAGCAGCACGGTGGCCACGCAGGCCGGCAGCAGCAACAGATACGGGGCGAGGGTGTCGCCGCGCCGCGTGGGCCTGGGAGGTGACCCGCCGTCCGGCTTGCGGATCCCCACCGGACCGGAGGGCGGCCGTTCGGTCTGCACGGTCATGCTCGCGATCTCTCTTCTCGACCTACGTACGATCGCCGGGGCGGGGCCTGCCACTCGGGCCGGCCGCCGCCCCGGCTGGGGCGCTCGTTACTGCTGCTGCGCCAGACGCTTGTTGAACTCGCCCTCGACCTGCTTGGCGGCCTCGGCCGGGGACTTACCGTTCAGCACGGCGGTCAGGTAGGTCTTGATCGGGTTGGGCGCGTTCTCGACCGCGGCCCACTCCGGGATCAGGGGCGTGGTGCCACCGCCCGCTGCGGCCGGCGCGGCGGCCTCGGCGGCGGCGTTGCCCTTCAGGTTGGTCTGCAGCGACTCCTTGTTGGGGATGACGCCGTTGAGCTTGGCCAGCTGGCCCTCGTACTTGTCGCTCAGGGCGATCTTCAGGAACTCCTTGGCGAGCTCCTGCTTCTGGCTGCCCGCGGCGACCGCGAGGTTGGAGCCGCCGAGGAAGACACCCTCGGGCTTCTCGGCCGTGGCACCGGGGACGGTGAAGTAGCCGATCTCCTTCTCGATCTTCGGGTTGGCCTCGATCGCGATGCCGGCTTCCCAGCCCATGCCGATGAACGCGCCGACGTTGCCCTTGCCGAAGACCTCACCCTGCTGCGGGGTGGCCTCGTCCTTGTCCTTGGGCGCCTTGGAGAGGGCCTGGAACTTCTTGTAGGTCTCCGCGGCGGCGGCGACCTTCGGGTCGTCGAGGTTGGAGACGTACTTGTCGCCGTCCTTCTTGACCAGTTCGGCGCCCTCACCGACCACCAGGCCGACGAAGTGGTACCAGTTCTGGCCGGGCAGGTAGATGGGCTCGGCGTCGGTCTTCTCGCCGATCGTCTTCAGGGCGTCGTAGAACTCGTCGCGGGTCTTGGGCGTGTCCTTGATGCCGGCGTCGGCCCAGACCTTCTTGTTGTAGAGGACGACGCGGTTGGCGAAGTACCACGGCGCCGCGTACTGCTTGCCCTCGAAGACCGAGGAGTTGTTCAGCGACTCGGTCCACTCGCCGCCGATCTCGGACTTGAGGTCGGCCAGGTCGGCGAGGCCGCCGGTCTTGGCGTAGGCCGGGGTCTGGGTGTTGCCGATCTCGAAGACGTCGGGCGGGTTCTCCTCGGACAGGGCGGTGGTCAGCTTCTGCTGGATACCGTTCCACTGCTGGATCTCGAACTTGACCTTCGCCTTGGTCTTCGCCTCGAATGCGGCGGTGACGTCCTTCTGCCACTGGTCCGGCGAGGAGCCGTCCATCACCCAGACCGTGAGCGTCTGGCCCGCGAAGCCGTCCGCGCCGGACTTGCCCTCGTCGCCCTTGTCGCCCCCGCACGCCGCAATGGAGACCATCATCGCCGCGACACCGATCGCGGATATCAGCTTGCGCTTCACGCCACCCTCCTCAGGGATGCCACAAACCCCCCTCGTCCCCGCGGTGACTGACGTACCGCCCTGGGGCCGGGACCTGGACCAATGGTGTAGACCAGTACCGGGGAGCTTGGCCCAGACCATAGGACGTGTCAAGGGTCTCGTGTACGGCCCGACCAGCCGTTATGGGACCTACATATGCAGGAACCTTTAAGTAAGAACCCCTCGAAAACAGTGGCTCCATCACCCACTCCGAGGTAGACCACATGACCTTCATGGACTAGACCATCGGGGGCGCCGAGGGTATACAGGGGGGATCACGGAGCGTGCGGGAAACCTCTCGCGCGCGGTCGTGCCACGATGTGAGCCGTGACCGGCGGACGTCGGTCGTGTCGGTACGTGAGCCGGGAAGGCGGAGCATGAGCACTGAGGTCAGCAGTGCGGAGAACGAGAGCGGGACACCCGTCCGTACCGCACGCGTGCCCAAGTACTACCGCCTGAAGAAGCATCTGCTCGACATGACGGAGACCCTGCCGCCCGGCACACCGGTCCCGCCCGAGCGCACGCTGGCCGCGGAGTTCGACACCTCCCGCACGACGGTGCGCCAGGCCCTTCAGGAGCTGGTGGTCGAGGGCCGGCTGGAGCGGATCCAGGGCAAGGGCACGTTCGTCGCCAAGCCGAAGGTGTCGCAGGCGCTGCAACTCACCTCGTACACCGAGGACATGCGCGCCCAGGGCCTCGAACCCACCTCGCAGCTGCTGGACATCGGCTACATCACCGCGGACGACCGGCTCGCCGAGCTGCTCGACATCACCCCCGGCGGCCGGGTCCTGCGCATCGAGCGGCTGCGCATGGCCAACGGCGAGCCGATGGCCATAGAGACCACCCACCTGAGCGCCAAGCGCTTCCCGGCACTCCGTCGCAGCCTGGTCAAGTACACGTCCCTCTACACCGCGCTCGCCGAGGTCTACGACGTCCATCTCGCGGAGGCCGAGGAGACCATCGAGACCTCGCTGGCCACCCCGAGGGAGGCCGGTCTCCTCGGCACCGACGTCGGCCTGCCGATGCTGATGCTGTCCCGGCACTCGCTGGACCGGGAGGGCAAGCCGGTGGAGTGGGTGCGCTCGGTGTACCGCGGCGACCGCTACAAGTTCGTGGCCCGGCTCAAGCGGCCCGAGGAGTAAAAGGCGAGGCGAGGCCTCGCGGCGTGAACAGCGGGGCCCGCGCGTGAAGGGCGGGCCCCGAGGCATGAGCCGGTCCGCGGTGTAGCGCAGGTCACACCACCTGTCCTACGGTCCTTCCGTAACGCATACGACGGGAGGACGACCCGTGCGCACAGCGAACGCCCGAACCATCGTCATCTGGAGCCTCGTCGCCCTCGTCGGCGCCACCGGCTGGACCGTGCTCGCGCTGTCGCGGGGCGAGGAGGTCTCGGCCGCCTGGATGGTCGCGGCGGCCCTCGGCTCCTACGCGATCGCCTACCGCTTCTACGCGAAGTTCATCGCGTACAAGGTCCTCAAGGTCGACAGGACCCGCGCCACCCCGGCGGAACGGCTCGACAACGGCATCGACTTCCACCCCACCGACCGCCGTGTCCTGCTCGGCCACCACTTCGCCGCGATCGCCGGCGCCGGACCCCTCGTCGGCCCCGTGCTCGCGGCGCAGATGGGATATCTGCCCGGCACGATCTGGATCATCGCCGGCGTCATCCTCGCGGGCGCGGTGCAGGACATGGTCGTGCTGTTCTTCTCGACCCGCCGTGACGGCCGCTCGCTCGGCCAGATGGCCCGGGAGGAGATCGGCCCGTTCGGCGGCGCGGCCGCGTTGCTCGCCGCGTTCGCGATCATGATCATTCTGCTCGGCGTGCTGGCCCTGGTCATCGTCAACGCCCTCGCCGAGTCCCCCTGGGGCACCTTCTCCATCGCGATGACCGTCCCGATCGCCCTGGTGATGGGCTTCTACCTGCGTGTCCTGCGGCCCGGCCGGGTCGCCGAGGTGTCACTCATCGGCGTGAGCCTGCTGCTGGTCGCGCTGATCGCCGGCCGCTGGGTCGCCGAGTCGTCCTGGGCCGAGGCCTTCACGCTCGCCCCCTCGACGCTGGTCATCTGGCTGGTGGCCTACGGCTTCATCGCATCGATCCTGCCGGTGTGGATGCTGCTCGCGCCCCGCGACTACCTCTCCACCTTCATGAAGATCGGCACGATACTGCTGCTCGCCCTCGGCGTCGTCATCGCGCTTCCGACGCTGAAGATGGACCCGGTCACCGACTTCGCCTCCCGCGGCGACGGCCCGGTCTTCGCGGGCTCCCTCTTCCCGTTCGTCTTCATCACCATCGCCTGCGGAGCGCTGTCGGGCTTCCACGCGCTGATCTCGTCCGGCACCACCCCGAAGATGATCCAGAAGGAGACGCAGATCCGGATGATCGGTTACGGCTCCATGCTGATGGAGTCGTCCGTCGCCGTGATGGCGCTGATCGCGGCGAGCGTCATCGACCCGGGGCTGTACTTCGCGATGAACGCGCCCGCCGGCGTCATCGGCACGAGCGTGGAGCAGGCCTCCCAGGTGGTGAGCGGCTGGGGCTACCAGATCTCCCCCGAGCAACTCGCCGCGGCGGCGAAGAGCGTCGAGGAGTCGACGCTGCTGTCCCGCACGGGCGGGGCCCCCACGCTCGCCGTCGGTGTCTCGCAGATCTTCTCGGAGGTGACCGGCGGCGGGCTCAAGGCGTTCTGGTACCACTTCGCGATCATGTTCGAGGCGCTGTTCATCCTGACCGCACTGGACGCCGGCACGCGCGTGGGCCGGTTCATGCTCCAGGACACCCTCGGCAACGTCTACAAGCCCTTCCGCAACGTCAGCTGGAAGCCGGGCCTGATCATCACCAGTGCGATCGTCTGCGGGATGTGGGGCTACTTCCTCTGGGTGGGCGTCCACGAGCCCCTCGGCGGCATCAACCAGTTGTTCCCGGTCTTCGGCATCTCCAACCAGCTGCTGGCGGCCGTGGCACTGGCGGTCTGCACGACGCTCCTGATCAAGTCCGGCCGCCTCAAGTGGGCCTGGATCACCGGCGTCCCGCTCGCCTGGGACGCCGTCGTCACCCTGACCGCCAGCTGGCAGAAGGTCTTCTCCAGCGACCCCAAGGTCGGCTTCTTCAAGCAGCGGCAGGTGTTCCAGGACGCCATCGACCGGGGCGAGATCCTGCCGCCGGCCAAGTCCATGGACGACATGCACACCGTCGTCACCAACTCCACGGTGGACGGTGCCCTGACCGCCGTACTCGCCCTGCTGATCGTCGTCGTGCTGGTGGACTCGACACGGATCTGCGTCCGGCACATCCGGCGGCCCGAGCTCACCACGCTCACCGAGGCCCCGTACGTCGAGTCGAAGATCGTGGCACCGGACGGCCTGATCGCCACGCGGGAGGAGAAGGAGGAGATCCGCCGTGCGACCGTCGGCACTGCTGCGCCGGGTGACTAGCGGGGTGCGCTGGTACGTCCGTGAGCTGACCGACGAGTCGGCCTACGACCGCTATGTCACGCATATCCGAAAGGACCACTCCGAGGCCGAGGTGCCCACCCGGCAGGAGTTCGAGCGGATGCGGACGGACCGACAGGAAAAGGACCCGCGGCAGGGCTTCCGTTGTTGCTGAAGTAACCGGTATCTGAACAGGGGCTTCCGGTAGCGGGACACCGTGACCTAGATTGCCTGCGCGTTGCACCAGGTGATCAGCGAGGGGACGGAGCCGCCCGATGTCAGAAGCCTCAGAAGTGAACAGAGGGCCGGTGGTGACGCCTGTGCGCGTCGTCATCGCCCTCTGCCTGATAGCACCGTTCGTGACCATGCTCTGGGTGGGCTCGTACGCGAAGACGGACCCGACCTTCATCGGCATCCCGTTCTTCTACTGGTACCAGATGGCCTGGGTCGTGATCTCCACCGCCCTCACCATGACCGCCTACTGGCTGTGGCAGCGTGACCAGCGCGCCCGCAAGACGCAGGGGGGTGCCGGAGCATGAAGGACGGTGTGAACGGCGTCGCACTCGCCGTATTCATCCTCTTCTTCCTCGCCGTCACGGTGATGGGCTTCCTGGCCGCGCGCTGGCGCAAGGCCGAGAACGAGCACAGCCTCGACGAGTGGGGCCTGGGCGGCCGGTCCTTCGGTACCTGGATCACCTGGTTCCTGCTCGGCGGCGACCTCTACACGGCGTACACCTTCGTCGCCGTCCCGGCGGCGATCTACGCGGCGGGCGCGGCCGGCTTCTTCGCGGTGCCGTACACGATCCTCATCTACCCGATGATGTTCGTCTTCCTGCCGCGGCTGTGGTCGGTCTCCCACAAGCACGGTTACGTCACCACCTCGGACTTCGTCCGCGGCCGCTTCGGCTCCAAGGGGCTCTCCCTCGCCGTCGCGGTCACCGGCATCCTCGCGACCATGCCGTACATCGCCCTCCAGCTGGTCGGCATCCAGGCCGTGCTGGACGTGATGGGCATCGGCGGCGGCGAGGACACCAACTGGTTCATCAAGGACCTGCCGCTGCTGATCGCCTTCGGTGTGCTGGCCGCGTACACGTATTCGTCGGGTCTGCGGGCGCCGGCCCTGATCGCGTTCGTCAAGGACGCGCTGATCTACATCGTGATCGCCGTCGCCATCATCTACATCCCGATCAAGCTGGGCGGCTTCGACGACATCTTCGCCGCGGCGAACGACAAGTACACGGAGGCCGGTGCGGGCGGACTGGTGCCGACCGCCGCCTCGCAGTGGACGTACGCCACGCTGGCACTGGGCTCGGCGCTCGCCCTGTTCATGTACCCGCACAGCGTCACGGCCGTGCTGTCCAGCCGCAGCCGGGACGTGATCCGCCGCAACTCCACGATCCTGCCGCTGTACTCGCTGATGCTGGGCCTGCTGGGCCTGCTCGGCTTCATGGCGATCGCGGCCGGCATCAAGGTCGAGAACGGCCAGCTGGCGATCCCCCAGCTGTTCGAGAACATGTTCCCGGACTGGTTCACCGGCATCGCGTTCGCGGCGATCGGCATCGGCGCGCTGGTCCCGGCGGCCATCATGTCGATCGCGGCGGCCAACCTCTTCACCCGCAACATCTACAAGGACTTCCTCAAGCCGGACGCCACGCCCGCGCAGGAGACCAAGGTCTCCAAGCTGGTGTCGCTGCTGGTGAAGGTCGGCGCCCTCGTCTTCGTCCTCGGGATGGACAAGACGGTCGCGATCAACTTCCAGCTGCTGGGCGGCATCTGGATCCTGCAGACCATGCCCGCCCTGGTCGGCGGCCTGTTCACCCGCTGGTTCCACCGCTGGGCGCTGCTGGCCGGCTGGGCGGTCGGCATGACCTACGGCACGGTCGCGGCGTACGGCGTCGCCTCCCCGACACAGAAGCACTTCGGCGGCTCCTCGGCGGAGATCCCCGGCATCGGCGAGATCGGCTACATCGGCCTCACGGCGTTCGTCCTGAACCTGGTGGTCACGGTGGTCCTCACCTTCGTCCTGAAGGCCGTGAAGGCCCCCGAGGGCGTCGACGAGACGAAGCCCGGCGACTACACGGCGGACGCCGGCGACCCGGGAGTCCAGGTGGAGCTGCCGCCGGCGACGGCGGGAGCGGCCCACTGAGACGCGCCCCGTAAGAGCGCGGGGAACTGCGCGACAAGCCCCGAACAACCCGCAGCGGGCCGCCGGCACTGAGCGACACGGCGGCCCGCTGTCGTACACACTCCCCCCATGGACATCGAAATCCGCCCCGCGCACCCCGCCGAGTTCGCCGGTCTCGGCGAGATCACCGCGCAGGCCTACCTCCAGGACGGCCTTCTGGACTTCGGCGAGAACGACGAGTACCTCGGCGAACTGCGAGACGTCGCCAAGCGCGCCGCCGCCGCGGAGGTACTCGTGGCCGTCGAGCGCCAACGTGTCCTGGGGGGCGTCACCTTCGTCCCGTCCGGCGGCCCCATGGCCGACATAGCCGCCCCCGAGGAGGCCGAGATCCGTATGCTCGCCGTCGCCCGGGAGGCCCGCGGCCGAGGCGTCGGCGAGGCCCTCGTGCGCGCCTGTCTCGACCGTGCCCGCGCCGTCGAGGGCTGCACCGGGATCGTCCTGTCGACCCAGCGGACCATGCGCAGCGCCCACCGCATCTACGAACGACTGGGCTTCACCCGCACCCCCGAGCGCGACTGGAACCCCCTCCCGGACCTCGACGACATCACGCTTCTCACCTACCAGTTGACGCTCTGAAGTCATCGGCGACACAACATATGGGGGTGCCTTCGGCACCCGGCACTAGATGTATGCTCATGCTCGCTGTCGCCGCAGGGGAATCCGGTGCGAATCCGGAACTGTCCCGCAACGGTGTACTTGCGTGTGTCCGCCCTGAAAAGGGGATGCACGCCTGGTCAGTCCGAGGACCTGCCGACAGCGCGCCCGGCCGTCCGGCTCGGGCGCCCTGACGTCCGGGTCTCGTGGAATGGGCCGGTGGACGCGACGCCCTGTGCGCTCGTGTGCTGCCCCCTGCCCTCCGCAAGGCCCCTGTGCCGAGCGAGGGAGAGCCCCACGTGACCATCGCGCCAGCCGAACCGGCCGCAGCGACAACGGTGGAAGTGGAAACCGACGGTCCCGGAACCGCGTTGCTGCGGACCCTGACCGAGCTGACCGCCGACCTCCCCGACGCCGACCCCGGCCGGGTCGCCGCCGCCGCGCTGCGCGGCCGTTCCGCCCGGGCGGACGAGAGCGAACTGCGTGAGCTGGCCACGGAGGCCGCCGCCGGCCTGATCTCCGAGGACCCCGCCTACTCCCGTCTCGCCGCGCGGCTGCTGACCGGCTCCATCGCCGCCGAGGCCGCCTCCCAGGGCGTCACGTCCTTCACGGAGTCCGTCGCCGTGGGGCACCGGGAAGGGCTGATCGCCGACCGTACGGCCGCGTTCGTGCGCCTGCACGCCGACCGCCTGGACACCCTGATCGACCGGAACGCCGACGACCGCTTCGGCTACTTCGGCCTGCGTACCCTGCACAGCCGCTACCTGCTCCGGCACCCGATCACCCGCAAGGTCGTCGAGATGCCCCAGCACTTCATGCTGCGCGTCGCCGCGGGTCTCGCCGAGGACGACACCACCCGGTCGGTGGACGAAGTCGCCGCGCTCTACGGGCTCATGAGCCGCCTCGACTACCTCCCCTCCTCCCCCACCCTCTTCAACTCCGGCACCCGGCACCCCCAGATGTCGTCCTGCTACCTGCTGGACTCCCCCAAGGACGAGCTGGACTCCCTCTACGAGCGCTACCACCAGGTCGCCCGGCTCTCCAAGCACGCCGGCGGCATCGGCCTCTCGTACTCCCGGATCCGCTCCCGTGGCTCCCTGATCCGCGGCACCAACGGTCACTCCAACGGCATCGTCCCGTTCCTGAAGACGCTGGACGCCTCGGTCGCCGCCGTGAACCAGGGTGGCCGGCGCAAGGGTGCGGCCGCCGTCTACCTGGAGACCTGGCACTCCGACATCGAGGAGTTCCTGGAGCTGCGGGACAACACCGGTGAGGACGCCCGCCGGACGCACAACCTCAACCTCGCCCACTGGATCCCGGACGAGTTCATGCGCCGGGTGAACGCGGACGCCCCGTGGTCGCTCTTCTCCCCGTCGGACGTGCCCGAACTGGTCGACCTGTGGGGCGAGGAGTTCGACGCCGCTTACCGCGAGGCCGAGAGGAAGGGCCTGGCGAAGAAGTCGCTTCCCGCCCGTGAGCTGTACGGCCGGATGATGCGCACCCTCGCGCAGACCGGCAACGGCTGGATGACCTTCAAGGACGCCGCCAACCGCACCGCCAACCAGACCGCCGAGCCGGGCCACGTCGTCCACTCCTCGAACCTCTGCACGGAGATCCTGGAGGTCACGGACGACGGCGAGACGGCCGTCTGCAACCTGGGCTCGGTCAACCTGGGCGCGTTCGTCGTGGGCGACGGCATCGACTGGGAGCGGCTGGACGCCACCGTCCGCACCGCCGTGACCTTCCTCGACCGCGTGGTCGACATCAACTTCTACCCGACCGAGCAGGCGGGCCGCTCCAACGCCCGGTGGCGCCCCGTCGGCCTCGGCGCGATGGGCCTGCAGGACGTCTTCTTCAAGCTGCGGGTGCCCTTCGACTCGCCCGAGGCGAAGGCGCTGTCCACCCGGATCGCCGAGCGGATCATGCTCGCCGCGTACGAGGCGTCCGCCGACCTCGCCGAGCGCAACGGGCCGCTGCCCGCCTGGGACAAGACCCGTACCGCCCGGGGCGTGCTGCACCCCGACCACTACGGCGTCGAGCCGACCTGGCCGGAGCGCTGGGCGGCGCTGCGCGAGCGAATCGCGGCGGTAGGCATGCGCAACTCCCTGCTGCTGGCCATCGCGCCCACCGCGACGATCGCCTCGATCGCCGGTGTCTACGAGTGCATCGAGCCACAGGTGTCGAACCTCTTCAAGCGCGAGACGCTGTCCGGCGAGTTCCTCCAGGTCAACTCCTACCTGGTGCAGGAGCTGAAGGACCTCGGCGTCTGGGACGCCCGCACCCGTGAGGCGCTGCGCGAGGCGAACGGCTCGGTGCAGGACTTCGCCTGGATCCCCGAGGACGTACGACAGCTGTACCGCACGGCGTGGGAGCTCCCGCAGCGCGGGCTGATCGACATGGCTGCCGCGCGCACCCCGTACCTCGACCAGGCCCAGTCGCTGAACCTGTTCCTGGAGACGCCGACCATCGGCAAGCTCTCCTCGATGTACGCGTACGCCTGGAAGTCGGGCCTGAAGACGACCTACTACCTGCGCTCGCGCCCCGCGACCCGCATCGCCCGCGCGGCCCAGGCGCAAGCCACCATCCCCGTCCAGGCGACCCCGGACCCCGAAGCGGTCGCCTGCTCCCTGGAAAACCCCGAGTCCTGCGAGGCCTGCCAGTGATGTCCACCCGTTCCCAGAACCTTCTCGACCCCGGCTTCGAGCTGACTCTGCGTCCGATGCGCTACCCGGACTTCTACGAGCGCTATCGGGACGCCATCAAGAACACCTGGACCGTGGAGGAGGTCGACCTCCACTCGGACGTCGCCGACCTCGCGAAGCTGTCCCCGATGGAGCAGCACCTGATCGGCCGCCTGGTGGCGTTCTTCGCGACGGGCGACTCGATCGTGGCGAACAACCTGGTGCTGACGCTGTACAAGCACATCAACTCCCCCGAGGCCCGGCTCTACTTGAGCCGCCAGCTTTTCGAGGAGGCCGTGCACGTCCAGTTCTATCTGACCCTGCTGGACACCTACCTCCCCGACCCGGAGGACCGGGCGGCGGCGTTCGACGCCGTCGAGAGCATCCCGTCCATCCGCGAGAAGGCGGAGTTCTGCTTCAGGTGGATCAACGAGGTCGAGAAGTTGGACCGCCTGGAGTCGAAGGCCGACCGCCGCCGCTTCCTGCTCAACCTGATCTGCTTCGCCGCGTGCATCGAGGGCCTGTTCTTCTACGGCGCCTTCGCGTACGTCTACTGGTTCCGCAGCCGGGGTCTGCTGCACGGCCTGGCGACCGGCACCAACTGGGTGTTCCGCGACGAGACCATGCACATGAGCTTCGCGTTCGACGTGGTCGACACCGTCCGCAAGGAGGAGCCGGACCTCTTCGACGACGAGCTCCGGCAGCAGGTCACCGACATGCTGCGGGAGGCCGTCGAGGCCGAGCTGCAGTTCGCGCGCGACCTGTGCGGTGACGGCCTCCCGGGCATGAACACCGACTCGATGCGGCAGTACCTGGAGTGCGTCGCCGACCAACGCCTGACGCGCCTCGGCTTCGCTCCGGTATACGGCTCCGAGAACCCCTTCTCCTTCATGGAGCTGCAAGGGGTTCAGGAGTTGACCAACTTCTTCGAGCGGCGCCCCTCGGCGTACCAGGTGGCCGTGGAGGGCACGGTCGACCTGGACGAGGACTTCTGATCCTCCTTGTCCCTGAGGCGGTCCTGGGCCTCCCTGATCTCCCGGTCCACGCGCCGCTCGTGCGCGAGGCCGATGAGCGCGGGGAGGACCATGATCACGAAGAGCCCCGCGACGGCCAGCATTCCGATGAGTGCTTCGATCTGGTTCGTGTTCATGAACACCACTCTCGCGCCGGACGCTCCTTACCAACAGTGGCAGGACTGCCGTAGACCCTCGATTTACTGCCAACGCTGAGGCAGACTGGGGACATGCTGCAGAACGTTGCCGCCGTCCTCGTCGACGGCGTGAACCCCTTCGAACTGGGCGTGGTCTGCGAGGTCTTCGGCATCGACCGGAGCGACGACGGCCTGCCGGTGTACGACTTCGCCGTCACCTCCGCCGAGGGACCGGCGCTTCGGTCGAGCGCCGGCTTCTCCCTGCAGGTCGAGCACGGGCTGGACCGCCTGGAGACGGCCGACCTGATCGCCGTGCCGGCCGGCTCGTGCTACGAGACGCGGACCTTCCCGCCCGACCTGCTCGACGCCCTGTGCCGGGCGGTCGGGCGGGGCGCGCGGGTGCTCAGCGTGTGCTCCGGCGTCTTCGTGCTCGGCGCCGCCGGGCTGCTTGACGGACGCCGCTGTGCCGTGCACTGGCGGCACGCCGACGAGCTGGAGCGGCAGTATCCGCGGGCGGTCGTCGAGCCGGACGTGCTGTACGTCGACGAGGACCCGGTGATCACCTCCGCCGGTACGGCCGCGGGCATCGACGCGTGCCTGCACATCGTGCGCAAGGAGCAGGGGCCGGAGGTGGCCAACAAGATCGCCCGGCGGATGGTGGTGCCGCCGCACCGGGACGGCGGGCAGGCCCAGTACATCGAGCGCCCGCTGCCCCGCTCCGAGGGCGACGCGGTCGCCGAGGTGCTGGTGTGGATGGAGCGCAACCTCGACCAGGAGGTCACGGTCGAGCAGCTCGCCGCCCGCGCCCTGATGTCACCGCGCACCTTCGCCCGCCGCTTCCAGCAGGAGACGGGGACCACTCCGTACCGCTGGATCCTGCGCCAACGGGTACTGCTGGCCCAGCGGTTGCTGGAAGCGACGGACGAGACGGTGGACGCGATCGCCGGCCGGACCGGGTTCGGCAACGCGGCCGCGCTGCGCCACCAGTTCGTACGGGCACTGGGGACCACCCCCCAGGCCTACCGGCGCACGTTCAGGGGCCCGGAGGCCGCCTGAGCGCACTCGCGTCCCTCACCTCGGCACGGGCGTGAGCAGGAGCTTCTGCGGGCGGAGCGTGATGCCGACCCGGGTCGCGTCGTTGGACCCCGGCACCTGCTCGAAGCGGTACTTCGTCGCGACCGCCGCCGTGATCAGCGTCAGCTGGGCCATCGAGAAGTGGTCGCTCGGACACTTGCGATTGCCCACACTGAACGGACTCATGGCATATTTCGGCACGTCCTTGACGCGTTCCGGAAGCCAGCGGTCGGGGTCGAACTCCAGGTTGTCCGGGTACGATCGCGCATCGCGTTGTACCGCGTACGGACTGTAGATGATGTCCGCACCGGCCGGAATGCGATAGCCGCCGAGTTCCGTGTCGGTGACCGCCCGCCGGGTGAGTATCCACACGGCGGGACGCAAACGCATCGCCTCCACGACGACATTGTTCGTGTGCGCGAGCTTCCGGACGTCCTCGAATGCGACGGGCCGGCCACCGGTCACGGATTCGACTTCGTCCCGGATCCGGTCGGCGTGTTCCGGATGCTCGGCGAGCACCTGGAGCAGCCACATGATCGTGGAAGCCACGGTTTCGCTTCCCGGGGTGAGTATCGCGACCACCTGGTCGTGGATCTCCTGTTCCCCGATGGGCTCGCCATTCTCGTCCTTCGCCTCCAGCAATGCCGTCAGCAAATCGTCCGGCTTTTGACCGGATGCACGGCGTTCGGCCACGATCTCGTCGACCAGGAGATGCAAATCGGCCAGTGCCCGGTTGAATTCACGGTTGGCGGGCAGCGGCAGCCGGTACAGCGGTCCGAGCGGGATCACCATCCGCTGGTACATGCCGCGGAACACGGTGGCGAGCGCGAGGCACAGCCGCTCCGCGCGTTCGTCCATGTATTCGCCGCGCAGCAGGCAGCGGGCCGCGATGCGCACCGCGACCCGGAAGGACTCGGAGGTGCAGTCGACGGTCTCACCGGGCCGCCAGCGGGTGGTGAGCCCGTGCGCCTCCTCCTCCATGACCGCCCCGTAGGCGGGGATCGCGCCGAGCCGGAACGCGGGCTGGATGGTGCGGCGTTGCCGCCGGTGACGGGGCCCGTTGGCGGTGGCCACGCCCTCCTTGCCGAGCAGGCCCTCCAGGGACTCCCACAGGGGCCCGTCGATCTTGTAGTCGGGGCTCAGCGCCAGGGCTCCGGTGAGCTCCGGGGTGGTGACGGCGTAGACCGTCTTGGGGCCGAGCCGCAGCCGGACCACGTCACCGTGGTCACGCAGCTGGGACATGAAGGCCAGGGGATCTCGCGCCAGCTTCCAGCCGTGGCCCAGAAGGGGGACACCGCCGCCCGCGACGGGCGGCTCACGCAGCTCCGACGCCTGCTCCCGGTTCGGGGTGGCGGGCCGCACGGACTCGACGGTCATTTCTCACCTGCCGTTTCGTTGTTGACGTACGGGGGCGTGGACCGGTCGTCCCAGCTGTCGACCATGTAGCGGCCGGACTCGTGGTGGAACCAGTAGACGGAACTGAACCAGTTCCGCATATTCCCGAGGCAGGCGCGCACGGCAGCGCTCAGTTCCTTTCCGCGTACCGTGCCGTCGGCGAGAGCGTCCGCAAAGCGTAAGGCTTCCCGTTCGACGACCAGGAATTCTGCAATGCATTCCTCGACGCGCCGCCGCACTTCGACGACCGCCTCTTCGAGATTCAGTCCCTCATGTGTGATGAGACTGATTCCGAGATTGTGCACCTCGTCGCCCGCGAGTTCCTTGGGCAGTGAACAGAGGTCGTTGTACCAGGCGGCGAATTCCTGACTCAGCAGCGCCGCCCGCCGATAGGCCGGGTGTTTCCGCACGGCGTCCGGAAGTTCCTGCCCGGCGCTCGGCTCCAGCAGATCGGTCCATATCCAGTGAGCGAAGGTGAGCCGGCGCAGCGCCAGGTATTCCTCGACCGTCGGGACGATTCCTTCGGTTCGGTTGTGGAATTCCTTGTCGTACGCCTCGATCACCGTGTGGAAGTGCCGGGAGAACCGCTCGTTCCAGGTCCGGGGCAGGAACGAGAACAACCGCAGCACACTGTCCGCGAACCCCGCCACCAGCGCATCCTCGTGGTGCAGGTGGTCCTCGGGGGAGTCGAGCGCCTCGTGCAGCCGGACCCGGAGCCAGCTCCAGGCCACGGGGCGGTGGTGGACGATGTCACGGTCGTGCCGGTCGTCCCAGACGAAGAACCACGCGCTGTAGTCCGCTATCGCCTGGAGGACGTCCTCGGAGGCACCCAGGTAGTACCCCGCCATGAGATCGGTGTAGCACAGGCCGTCGGCATATTCCTCTATCTTGTCCGCCGGCATGAGCCGCTTTTCCAGGAGCCAGGTACGGGTCTTCTCCTGGAGCCTGGGCCAATACGGGTGCAATTGCCTGGGAAACGCCGCCTCGATCACCGGAAGAGACAGCGAGGGTGGGACTGCGATCGCGGTCGCGGTCGCAGTGGTGCTGTGTGGGAAAGCAGGCACGAACAAACCCCTCTCAGCCGCCAGTTGGGCACACCCCTCCCGCTGTGCCGGGCGTGCGCCGTTGCGTAACCCCGCTCTTCCCATTCAGCACCACAACTGACCGTTCTGGGAACGGATTTGCTTCATTCACTACCCGACAGTGCCGAGATTCTCCTGGCGCCTGACTGGTTCTGGATCACTCAGGACGTACAGTCGATCGAACGTGCGACGGACAGACGAACGGCGTCCGGTCAGGCGGGGGAACCTGATCGGACGCCGTACGTGGAGGAAGGGGGAGGTCTCAGTCGTTCGCGACCACGGGGTAGCGAGGCTCGTTCTCGGCCATCTGCCGCAGCGCGTCCTTGCGTTCCCGCTTGGAGAGCCGGTCGATGTAGAGGTAGCCGTAGAGGTGGTCGGTCTCGTGCTGCAAACACCGAGCGAAGTACCCGGTGCCGCGGACCTTGACCGGGTTGCCCCGCTCGTCCTGGCCGGTCACCTCGGCGTAGTCCGGGCGGGCCAGCGGCATGTACGCCGTCGGCACCGACAGGCAGCCCTCGTTGCTGTCGTCCAGCCGGCGCATCTCGGCGGGCAGTTCGACGAGCTTGGGGTTGCAGACCACGCCGGTGTGCCGGACGCCCTCGTCGTCCGGGCAGTCGTAGACGAACACCTTCAGGTCGACGCCGATCTGGTTGGCCGCCAGGCCCACGCCCTCGGCGGTGTGCTGGCTGGCGAACATGTCGGCGACCAGCTGCTGGAACTCCTCACCGAAGTCGGTGACGTCCTTGCACTCCTTGTGCAGCACCGGGTTGCCGACCACGGTGATCGGCCGCGAGGTGCCGCGGTCGCGGTACGCCTGCTCGCGCTCCTCACAGTTCTCCGAGTCGACGACGAAGCCCTCGTCGTCGACGGGGAGCACTCCCGCGTGCTGCTGATCGGTGTCCTGCTGCGCCATGACCGACGTACGCCTTCCTAGAAAAACAGGGGTGTGATGCTGATACAGGGTACGGGGAACCCGCCCTCCAGGAGCGCGGAGAAGTACGCGACCAGCCACGACGGGGTCCGCGACCGGCCGACCGCCTCAGCACACCTCTTCCAGATCCCGCCAGTCCCGTGAATCGGGCGAATCCGCGACCCACCCGTCCAGCAGCCCCCGGACCAGCGAAGCCGGCGCGGCCACCCCGCACTCACGCTCCGGAACCCACAGCTGCCCGTCCGTGCGATGACCGAGCGGCCCAGGATGCCCCGGCTCGCTGTGGTCGTGCGGGTCGAGATGCTCCCCGTCGCCCTCGTCCGACGGCATCCGTGACTCGGAGCACAGCCGGCACAGCAGCCGCACGGAGGACGACCAGTCCTCCGCGGCGAACCCGGCGTCGGCGGCGAGCTGTTCCAGGGCGTCCCGGTCGGCCTCGGTGGCGGCCTCCAGGAGGACCACCCAGGTGGGCACGGGCGAGGGCGCCCACAGCTCGATCTCGTCGAACACCGGATACGAGTGCCCGGCGGCGGTGGTCCGCTCGCCGTGCGGCACCCCGTCGTGCAGGACGACCTCGCCCCAGCGCCGCCCCGACGACGGCAGCGGAATGGACAGCACCTCGATCCGCGCCGGATCCAGCCGCCGCCCCCACACCACCTCGGCCTCGCCCTCGGGCGACAGGCGTACGGCCGCGCTGCCCAGGTCCATGCCGAGGGGCTCGCCGGAGTCCGTGGCGCCGCCGGGCACGTGCAGCCCGTAGGCCTGCCAGGCGCGGCGGGCCAGGGGCCAGTCCTGCAGGGCGGTCGCGGCGATGCCGACGTTCCACCAGTCGGGTGCGCCGCTCTCCCGGTCCAGCAGGGCGACGGCCCGCAGACCGGCCGCCCGGGCCTGCTCCCAGTCGTGCCGGAACTTGTGCAGCAGGGCCAGGTTGAACCAGGACTCCGACAGCCAGGGTTCCAGGTCGGCGGCCCGCGTCAACAGCGCGCCCGCGTCCTCGTAACGACCGTCCCCGATGAGCGTGAACGCCCGGTCGGTGGCCTGCCGCCAGGAGGCGGAGGGCCGGTGCCGTCCCTTGCCGAAGATCCTCACGATTCCCGCCTGCCAGTTCCGTGGAGTGGGCTGGCCTGTGCCCCCGGACACCCTCTCCTTCGCATCCAACCACGTGCGGCTGGAGGGGCGCTCATTACCCATGGGTTACCCAGCCGAGGGCAGGGTCAGACCCTCCCTCGACAGCACCCTGGCCAGCGCCTCGACGACCTCGGGAGCGTAGTCCCCCGCGGTCCCGAGCCGAAGCTCCTCCAGCGCGGTGAGCGGCCCGCCGGGGCCCGCGTCCCGCACCTTCTCCTCGTACGCGTTCACCGCCCGCACGATCCGGGCGGCCGGCGGCTGCTCAGGGTACGGATCCGCCTGCCGCTCGACCACCACGGCGACCTCGGCGTCCACCCCGGTCTGCCGTACGACCGCGCCGCCCAGCAGCGCGATCCGGCGCTGCTCGGCGCCGGGCAGCCCGGCCGTGGCGCCGGCCGGCACCGGGTCGACCAGGCTCAGCTGCCCGATGTCGTGCATCAGCGCCGCGTACTCCAGCACGGTGAGCTCCGGCCCGGTCAAGCCCATGTCCCGTCCGACGGCCCGGCTGAGCGCGGCGACCCGCCGGGCGTGCCCGGCCGGGGTGTACCCCGCGATCTCGGTGGCGCGGGCGAGGGAGGCGATGGTCTGCCGGTACGTCTTGCGGACGGCGGCGTAGCGGCGCAGGGACACCTGCGTGAGCAACAGCGGCAGACAGAACACGGGCAGCGCCCAGAGGCCGACGACCGCGACCGCGAGCGCCATCACGGCCCCCGTCGCGCAGACGGCCGACCCGATGCCGAGCATGCGGTGCAACTCGTCACGGAGCAGCGGCCCGAAGGGCCAGCCGGTACGGGAGTACGCCAGCGTGGCGGCCAGCAGGGCGTCGCACAGCGCGGTGAGGGCGAGCAGCGCGACGAGCAGCAGCGCGTAGGCGGGTCCGCTCCAGTCCGTGAAGGTGCCGCGGTTGTAGAGCGGTTGGAAGCACACGGCGGCGAACCCGACGGTGAGCACCCGCCGGGCCAGATGGTCCATCACGGGCCCGCGGCCCCGCGCGATGTTCGGCACACACCCGGCCAGCGAGGCGGCGAGCACGACACTGACCACCTGGGCGACCCCGTGCGCGCTGGGCCGCCCGGCGACCTCCCCCAGCAGCGCGTACGACAGGGCCCCGGCCGCTCCGAGGGGCGCGGCCTCCCTGGCCCGCGGTCCCGTCCAGCGGGTGAGCTCCCCGAGGGCGACGAGCGCGCCGAAGGCCAGGGCGATGCCGCGCTGTTCGAGGCCGGTCCAGAGGGTGACGCCGAGGCAGCCGGAGGCGAGGAGCGCGACGGAGCCGCGGATCAGGGGGAGGGCCCGGCCGCGGGTCAACGGTTCGCCCCTGCCCGGGAGACCGGCGGGTGCGGTGGGGGAACGCGGCGGGAGCGCACGCCCTGGGCGGTGACGACCGGGTCCCACCCGGACCGCCGTACGACCCGCACCAGCGCGTCGACCATCATCGGGTCGAACTGCCGCCCCGCGCACCGCTCCAGCTCCTCCAGGGCCGCGGAGACCGGCCGGGCCCTGCTGTAGGACCGGGTGGACGTCATGGCGTCGAACGCGTCGGCCACCGCGACCACCCGCGCGGACTCGGGGATCTGCGCCCCCACGAGTCCGTAGGGATACCCGCTCCCGTCCAGCCGTTCGTGATGGTGCAGTACGGCGGCCCGGGCATCGCCGAGGAAGGCGATCCCCCGCACCATCTCGTGCCCGTACTCCGGATGGAGCTCGATCACGCGCCGCTCCTCGGGCGTGAGCGGCCCGTCCTTGCGCAGCAGCCGTGTGGGCACCCCCAGCTTCCCCACGTCGTGCAGGATCCCGGCGAAGCGGAGCACCTCGACGCGCCCGTCGTCCATGCCCAGCTCACGCGCGATGAGCATCGAGGCCTGCCCGACCCGCTCGCTGTGCCCGCGCGTGTACTCGTCCTTGATGTCGACGGCCTGCACCAGCGCCCGGATGGTCGCCTGGTGGGCCCCGCGCTCCCGATGGTACTGGACGAACGCCCACCAGGACACGCCCATCGGCAGCAGCACGAGCAACGCGGCCACGGGTCCGTAGGGGCTGCGCCACAGCACGGCCATCATCAGCCCGGCGAGCCCGTGCACGAGGACCGGTGCCAGTGACCGCAGGAACAGTCCGCGCCAGGCCCGCCGTACGGGTACGCGCTCCGCGACGACGAGGATGCCGCCGTCGAGCAGGGTCTGCACCGCGCAGAAGGTCAGCACCGCGGCCGCGGCCGGCCCGAGCGCGTGGGCAACGTCCGGCGTCACCACGGCGTCCCGCCCGCCCAGCGTCCAGAACACCCGCCCGGCCGCCCACACGGTCACGACCAGCTCGGCCGCCCGCCAGATCCGCCGCAGCCCGGCGGGGCGCCGCTCGACGGGCGCCAGCAGCGCGCCCGGCAGCGCGACCAGCGCGGCGGCGGGCGGGGGCAGCAGGAACACCGCGGCGAGCAGGACCGGGTAGAAGGTGCCGGGGAAGCGCCTGCGGGCGAGCCACTCCCCGCCGGCGTACAGGACGGCGAGCAGTGTCATCGCCCACCAGGGCGTGCGCAGCATGGGCAGCGGCAGCAGGCACAGCAGCGCGCCGAGGACGGCACAGGCCACGTACGCGCGTGCCTGTGCCGGAACCGACTCCATGAACGACGCCCTCCCCAGTCCCGTGCCTGTCCCCGGCTTCGGAGCCTAGGGCGGTCGGGAGGGGGCGCGGGCCGAAGGCCGGCGAATTAACGCATTCGGGTGACGAGAGCCTCGTACCCTCTGCGGAGCCACGCAGTCGGGATTAGGACTCCTGCGGAGCGGCCGTCACGTCGTGCTCGGGCACGGCCTGCCCGGAGCGGATCAGGTCGAGCCGCCCCATCACCTTGGCGCGCAGGTCGGCCGGTACGTCGTCATGACCGCAGCACCGCTTGACCAGCTTCTTCACGGCCTGCTCCAGTCCGTACTTCTCCAGGCACGGCGAGCATTCCTCGAAGTGCTGCTGGAACTTCTCGCGATCGAGGTCCGGCATCTCACTGTCGAGGAACTCGTACAGGTGGTCGAGGACCTCACTGCAGTCCGTCTCGTGCGGCTCTCCGCAGCTCATGAGCCCGAGCCTTTCGCTTCGTTCGACTCTCCGGCGCCGGCCGGGACCAGCCCACGCTCACGGGCGTAGTCCTCGAGCATGCCGCGCAACTGACGGCGGCCCCGGTGCAGCCGGGACATCACCGTACCGATGGGTGTCCCCATGATGTCCGCGATCTCCTTGTACGCAAAGCCCTCTACGTCCGCGAGATACACGGCGATGCGGAATTCCTCGGGGATGGCCTGCAGCGCTGCCTTCACGTCCGAGTCGGGCAGGTGGTCGAGCGCCTGCGACTCGGCGGAGCGCAGACCCGTCGACATGTGCGACTCGGCGCGGGCGAGCTGCCAGTCCTCGATCTCCTCGGCCGCGCTGCGCTGGGGTTCGCGCTGCTTCTTGCGGTACGAGTTGATGAAGGTGTTCGTGAGAATCCGATACAGCCAGGCCTTGAGATTGGTGCCCTCGCGGAACTGGTGGAAGGACGCGTACGCCTTGGCGTACGTCTCCTGCACCAGGTCCTCGGCATCGGCGGGGTTGCGCGTCATGCGCAGCGCCGCCGAGTACATCTGGTCGAGGTATTCAAGCGCGTCCCGCTCGAAGCGCGCACTGCGCTCCGCGGTCGTCTCCGCGCTGTTGCCCTGGCCCTCGGGCAGCTCCGCCTGGCCGTTGTCGGTCCCTGCGTCGTTACCGGTGACCGGACCCACCTCCTCGGGAATCTGGGCAGGCCCGAACCCGGTCCCACCAGAATCGGAGGATAGACGACGATCCGCACCCGCCGCCGCTCGAACAGGGGCGTTCTTGGCCGCATGCAGCACCGTCCAGTCCAGGTCAGCACGGCTGCTACGGCTCGGGCAGAAGGTCGAACCCATGCGGCGGACTTCCTCTCCTACGACGTCGGTGCTGGTCATCAGCACTTCAATCCGCCTCAACAGTGATCGGGCTCCCGGCATTCCCGGAGGGTCAACCCAATGACCCGGTCCACCCGAGCACCGCGTCCGTGATGATCGCGACAGCCTCTTCCTGGCCGATCTCCGCCCGTTTCGGCACGGCGAAGCCATGATCGCCGTAGGGCACCTCGACCAGCGCGTAGTCACCGTCCGGGAACTCCTCGGGCCTGCCGAACGGGTCGTTCCCGCCCTGTACGACGAGGGTGGGCACGCCCGCGCGGAGCAGTTCCGCGGCGCGGGACTTCTCCGGCCTGCCCGGCGGGTGCAGCGGGAAGCTGAGGGCGAGGACGGCCGCCGCGCCCAGTTCCGTCGCCGTACGGCAGGCGACCCGGGCGCCCGCGCTGCGCCCGCCCGCGACCACCGGGCGTCCCTGCGCCGCCAGTGCGGGCCAGATGCCGCGCCAGCCGGTGTCCAGCGTCTTCGGCGCCGGGGCCAGCTTCTTCCCGGCGACCCGCCAGGGCTGCTCCACACGGGCGACGGTCACGCCGTGCCGGGGCAGGACCTGCGCCAGGGCTTTGAGGTCACGGGCCTCGATGCCGCCGCCGGCGCCGTGGCTGACGGCCAGGACTAGCCCGGCCTTCTTCGCCAGGTGCCAGGTGATGCGGGCGGTGCCGGCCTCGGTCTCGACCGTCTCGTCGGTCACATCTGGACTCACATCAGAAGAGTGTGCCCTCCACCGGCCCCTCCAGCTCCTTCAGCAGCTCCGGCCCGTTGTTGCGGACGTTGGAGACGGCCGTGGTCACCGGGTAGGCGCGCATCAGGCCGGGCGGGGGCGGGGCGAGCAGGTCGCGCAGGTCGTCGGGGTCGGTGCGGGACGGGTCGAGCCAGGCGTCCCAGCGGTCGGCGGTGAGCATCAGCGGCATCCGCGGGTGGATGTCGGCCAGCGCGTACGGACCCTCGGCGGGGGCCACCGCCAGCTCGTCGCTCTCGGCCTCGGTGGTGATCACCGAGCAGGTGGCCCACCAGGCCCGCGGGTGGTCGTCGGGCAGCGTCCGGTCCCGCCAGAACTCGTACAGACCGGCCATCGCGAACACCGAGCCGTCGGCCGGCAGCACGAAGTACGGCTGCTTGCGCGGCCGCTTCCTCCTGCCCTCGACCTCCAGATCCCGCTCCTGCTGACCGGTGACCCACTCGTAGTAGCCGTCGGCGGGCAGGATGCAGCGCCGGGTGGCGAAGGCACGGCGGTACGCCGGCTTCTCGTGCACCGTCTCGGCGCGCGCGTTGATCATGCGGGCGCCGCCCTCGGGCGTCCTGGCCCAGGACGGGACGAGCCCCCACTTGAGCTTGCGCAGCTGCCGAACCGGGCGCGGGTCGGCCACGTCTTTCAGAGGGCGGTCGAGGACGGCGTAGACCTCTTTGGTCGGCGCCACGTTGAAATCGGGCTCCAGGGTCTCCTCCGGCTCCCACTTCTCGATCTCGAAGATTCCCGCGAGATCCTCGGGCCCACGACTGGCTGCATACCGTCCGCACATACGTGCCACACTGCCAGGCCCACCCGTCGCCCGACCACCACCCCCGCAACGACGGCGCTGCGCGCCGACCCGTCAGACGCACAGAGGGAGCGCCCCGGAAACATGGACAGCACGACAGCCACGTCTCTCTGGGACGAACTCATCGGCTCCCAGCCGGACCCCGACCTGTGGGTCGTCCTCGCCACCCTGGCCGCCGCCCTCGCCGTGGTCGTCCCGCACGGGCTGTGGCGGCTCGCCCGCAACGCCGTCACGATCGCGCACGAGGGCGGCCACGGCCTGATCGCGCTGTGCACCGGCCGCACCCTGACCGGCATACGCCTGCACTCCGACACCAGCGGCCTCACGGTCAGCCGGGGCAAGCCGTACGGCATCGGCATGATCCTCACGGCCGCCGCCGGCTACACCGCTCCCCCGTTGCTCGGCCTCGGCGGCGCCGCGCTGCTCGCCTCCGGGCACATCACGCTGCTGCTGTGGGTGGCGACGGCCCTGCTGGTGGCGATGCTGGTGATGATCCGCAACGCCTACGGCGTGCTGACGGTCGTCCTGGCCGGCGGCTCGTTCCTCCTGGTCTCGTGGCTGGCCGGGCCCCAGGTGCAGGCGGCGTTCGCGTACGCGGTGGTGTGGTTCCTGCTGCTCGGCGGGGTGCGCCCGGCCTTCGAGCTCCAGGCGAAGCGGCGCCGGGGCGGCGCGGGCGACTCGGACGTGGACCAGCTGTCGCGGCTGACGCACGTACCGGCGGGGCTGTGGCTGTTCTTCTTCCACGCGGTGTCGCTGAGCTCGCTGATCGGTGGCGGGCGCTGGCTCCTGGAGGTGTGAGCGGCTCGCGAGGGCGCGCCGGGAACTGCCCGACCAGCCACAACGCACCCGCACCCGATCCACCGCGGCCCACTAGAGTGGGGCCCATGGCGCAGAACCCCGCAGACACCTCTCTCTGGCCCGCCCCGCACGCGAGCGGAGCCGTCGACGCGACGGTTCATGTGCCCGGATCCAAGTCGGTCACCAACCGCGCCCTGGTGCTCGCGGCCCTCGCCTCCGAGCCCGGCTGGCTGCGCCGCCCGCTGCGCTCCCGCGACACGCTGCTGATGGCCGGTGCCCTGCGGGCGATGGGCGTCGGCATCGAGGAGGGCGTCGGCCCCGACGGCACCGGTGAGGCGTGGCGGGTGCTCCCCGCGGGTCTGCGCGGCCCGGCGACGGTCGACGTCGGCAACGCCGGCACGGTGATGCGCTTCCTGCCGCCGGTCGCCGCGCTCGCCGACGGCCCGATCCGCTTCGACGGCGACCCGAGGTCGTACGAGCGTCCCCTGAACGGCGTCATCGACGCGCTGCGTGTGCTCGGCGCCCGGATCGACGACGACGGCCGCGGCGCGCTGCCGCTGACCGTGCACGGCGGGGGCGCGCTGGACGGCGGCCCGGTCGAGATCGACGCCTCCTCGTCCTCCCAGTTCGTGAGCGCCCTGCTGCTCTCCGGCCCGCGCTACAACCAGGGCGTCGAGGTCCGCCACATCGGCTCCAGGCTGCCGTCCGTGCCGCACATCCGGATGACCGTCGACATGCTCCGCGCGGTCGGCGCGCAGGTCGACACCCCGGAGGCGGGCGGCGAGCCGAACGTCTGGCGGGTCACGCCGGGTGCCCTGCTCGGCCGGGACCTGACGGTCGAGCCGGACCTGTCCAACGCCCAGCCGTTCCTCGCGGCGGCCCTGGTCACCGGCGGCAAGGTGCTGATCCCGGACTGGCCCGCCCGTACCACCCAGCCCGGCGACCGGCTGCGGGAGATCTTCACCGAGATGGGCGGTTCCTGCGAACTGACCGAGTTCGGCCTGGTCCTCGCCGGATCGGGCGGGATCCACGGCATCGACGTGGACCTCGGCGACGTCGGTGAACTGACCCCCGGTGTCGCGGCGGTCGCCGCCCTCGCGGACTCCCCCTCCACGCTGCGCGGCGTCGCGCACCTGCGGCTGCACGAGACGGACCGCCTGGCCGCGCTCACCAAGGAGATCAACGAGCTCGGCGGTGACGTCACCGAGACCGCCGACGGCCTGCACATCCGCCCGCGCCGCCTGCACGGCGGGATCTTCCACACCTACGAGGACCACCGCATGGCCACCGCCGGCGCGATCATCGGGCTGGCGGTGGAGGGCGTGCAGATCGAGAACGTGGCGACGACGGCGAAGACCCTCCCGGACTTCCCCGACCTGTGGACCGGGATGCTCGGGGCATAGGGGTCACGCCATGCGCCGCTACGGCAAGCACACCGACGAGGACGACATCCGCTCCCGCCCCAACCGCAAGGGCAACCGACCGCGTACGCACATCCGCCCGAAGCACGAGGACGCGGCGGAGGGCATGGTCCTCACCGTCGACCGGGGACGCCTGACCTGTCTGGTCGAGGACACCGTGGTCATGGCCATGAAGGCCCGAGAGCTGGGCCGCAAGGCGGCGGTGGTCGGCGACCGGGTCGCGCTCGTCGGCGATCTTTCCGGCAAGAAGGACACGCTGGCACGGATCGTGCGCATCGCCGAGCGCACGTCGGTGCTGCGCCGCACCGCGGACGACGACGACCCGTACGAGCGCGTGGTCGTCGCCAACGCCGACCAGCTCGCCATCGTCACCGCCCTCGCCGACCCGGAGCCCCGCCCGCGTCTGATCGACCGCTGCCTGGTGGCGGCGTACGACGGCGGCCTGGAACCGCTCCTGGTGCTGACCAAGTCGGACCTGGCCCCGCCCGACAAGCTCCTGGAGCTGTACGGCGACCTCGACATCCCGTACGTCGTCACCAGCCGCGAGGAGCTGGAGAGCGGCGACGCGGCGGAGCGGGTGTTCGCGCAGCTGGACGGCAGGGTCACGGCGTTCGTCGGGCACTCCGGCGTCGGCAAGACGACCCTGGTCAACGCACTGGTGCCGGAGAAACGGCGGCGGTCTACCGGGCATGTGAACGCGGTGACCGGCCGCGGCCGGCACACCACCACGTCGGCGCTCGCCCTGCCACTGAACGGCACGGACGGCTGGGTGATCGACACTCCGGGCGTACGGTCGTTCGGACTCGCGCACGTCGACCCGTCCCGGGTCATCCACGCCTTCCCCGACCTGGAGCCGGGCACGGAGGGCTGCCCGCGCGCGTGCAGCCACGACGAGCCGGACTGCGCGCTGGACCAGTGGGTGGCCGACGGGCACGCCGACCCCGCCCGGCTCTACTCGCTGCGGCGGTTGCTGGCGACGCGGGAGCAGCCGGAAGCAGACTGACCGTTCCCGTTGTTTCTCTTCACGTGGGGTTTGTCGGCGCGCGGCTCCGGTAAGGGCATAATCGCAAAAGCCGGATGCCAACCCAGAAAAACGCCTGCAAGCGGTCACAGCACGTGGAGAAACGGGGAGGACAGCACATGGCGTGGCTGCTGGTCATCGTGGCCGGGTTGCTCGAGACCGGCTTCGCGGTCTGCCTGAAGCTGTCGCACGGCTTCACCAGACTCTGGCCGACCATCGCGTTCGCCGTCTTCGCGCTCGGCAGCTTCGGTCTGCTGACGCTCGCGCTGCGCAAACTCGACGTGGGTCCCGCCTACGCGGTGTGGACCGGCATCGGCGCGGCGGGGACGGCCATCTACGGCATGATCTTCCTGGGCGATCTCGTCTCCACGCTGAAGATCGTCTCGATCAGCCTGGTCATCATCGGCGTCATCGGTCTCCAGCTGTCCGGCTCGGCGCACTGAGGTGCGGTGACGTGCGGTGACGTGCATCGAGGTGCACTGAGGCCCTGGGGCGAGGCGTGGCCGGGAGCGGGGGCTCACACCGGCTGGCGGTGGAGTGCGCCGCGCACCAGGTCCACGACGCCGCCCTCGCCGGGCGGCGCGGCCACGCAGGACAGCGCGAGTCGGACGACCAGCTCGCAGGAGCGGGCCAGGTCGGCGCCGTCCGCCTGGGGCACGCCGGGTCCGCCGAGCACCGTCACGGCACGGTCGCGGACCAGCGCCACGAAGTCGCCGGGCGAGGGCAGGGGCCCGTCCGCCCGCCGTTGCGCCGGGACCGCGGAGGAGGACGGCACCGCCGACAGCGTGGGCGAGGGCAGCTGCTCGCTCCAGCAGCCGGTGAGCAGGGCGCGGACGAGCGTGTTGTCGCGCGCGGCCGAGGTGGTCCACTCGGCGGTCGCCGTCAAACGGTCGCGGGCGTCGCCGTGCGTGACAAGGGCCCGTTCGACGCCGGCGAGATAGCCGTCGGCCTCCCGGCGCACCAGGGCTCTGGCCAGTCCCTCCTTGCTGCCGAACTCGTTGTACAACGTCTGCCGGGACACCCCGGCCGCCGCTGCCACGTCCACCATCCGCACCGCGGCCCACGGCCGCCGCGCGAGCGCCGTGTAGGCGGCGTCCAGCAGAGATTCCCGGGCAGCAGGCATCGGCGCCTCCCTGGGGGACGGACTCTGCGCCCAGATTTGACGCGTACGCGAGCACTGTCAAGGGTTCGCGCAGGTCGTCGGGGTGGGGAGCCGAACGGGCCACGTCCGCCGGCGTACGCGGCGCGCGGACATGCCCTGGTGGAGACCTCGCGCCGGAGTGCGCGCCCCCGCCGAGCGCCCCGCCGAATGCCGCAACTCGCCACCGTGGCCCCCTGTAGCTCCGTACGGACCATGACAGATACGGTTCCTCACATGCCCGACTATCTCGACGACCTGCGTCTGACCCACGTCCTCGCGGACGCCGCCGACGCCGCGACGATGGACCGCTTCAAGGCCCTCGACCTCAAGGTCGAAACCAAGCCCGACATGACGCCGGTCTCCGAGGCCGACCGGGCCGCCGAGGAGCTCATCCGGGGCCACCTCCACCGCGCCCGCCCACGGGACGCGATCCTCGGCGAGGAGTACGGCGTCGAGGGCACGGGCCCCCGCCGCTGGGTCATCGATCCCATCGACGGCACCAAGAACTACGTGCGCGGGGTCCCCGTCTGGGCGACCCTGATCTCCCTGATGGAGGCCGCGGAGGGCGGCTACCAGCCCGTCGTCGGTCTTGTCTCCGCCCCCGCCCTGGGCCGCCGGTGGTGGGCCGCGAAGGGCAACGGCGCCTTCAGCGGCCGCAGCCTCACCTCCGCGAGCCGGCTCCAGGTCTCCCGCGTCTCCAAGCTCTCGGACGCCTCCTTCGCGTACTCCTCCCTCTCCGGGTGGGAGGAGCAGGGTCGCCTGGGCGGCTTCCTTGACCTCGGCCGCGAGGTGTGGCGCACGCGCGCGTACGGCGACTTCTGGCCGTACATGATGGTCGCGGAGGGGTCCGTCGACATGTGCGCGGAGCCGGAACTGTCACTGTGGGACATGGCGGCCAACGCGATCATCGTCACCGAGGCGGGCGGCACCTTCACCGGCCTGGACGGCCGCCCCGGCCCGCACAGCGGCAACGCCGCCGCGTCGAACGGCGTGCTGCACGACGAACTGCTGGGCTACCTCAACCAGCGGTACTGAACGCCTACTTGTTGACCGGTGCTTCACCTGCCACTCTGAAGGCCCCCCCACTTGTGAATTTGTGAAACGATGAACAAAGGGGCGGGGACACTCCAGGAGGTGGCTCCATCCATGCTCGTACGTGACGCCATGAGCACAGTCGTCCTCACCATCGGCCCCACCCACACCTTGCGCCAGGCCGCCGCGCTGATGTCCGCCCGCAGAGTCGGTGCGGCCGTCGTCCACGACCCCGACGCCGGCGGCATCGGCATCCTCACCGAGCGCGACATCCTGAACTCCGTAGGCCTCGGCCAGAACCCCGACACCGAACAGGCCCACGACCACACGACCACCGACGTGGTGTTCGCGGCCCCCTCGTGGACCTTGGAGGAGGCGGCCCGCGCCATGGCGCACGGCGGCTTCCGGCACCTCATCGTCCTGGACGGCGGCGAACCCACCGGCATCGTCTCGGTCCGCGACATCATCCGCTGCTGGGCACCGGTAAGGCAGCAGGTGCCCGCCTGAGCACAGAAGCGCAGACCTAGGGCGCACGAACGGGCCGGATCTCCCCCCACGGGAGATCCGGCCCGTTCTTCTCGGCAAGCGGTCCAGTGCTGGTTGTGTCAGCCGCGCAGGGCCTGGACCGCGGCCTCCAGCCGCTTGCCGAAGTCGGCGTCCGCCTGGCGGAAGTTGTCGATCGCGCGGGCGGCGATGTCGTCGCGCGAGACGCCCGAGACGGCGCGGGCCAGGTTGCCGATCAGACGCTCCTGCTCGTCCGCCGACATCAGCCGGTAGAGGTTGCCCGCCTGGACGAAGTCGTCGTCCTCGGTGTGCACCGGCGTCGGGTGGTTGCCGGTGCCGCCGGTGAAGCCGTCGAACGGCTGCCACAGCGCACGCCCGGTCTGGGCCGGACCCCCGAAGCTGTTCGGCTCGTAGTTCTTCGCACCGCCGTGGCGGCCGTCGTACAGGAAGCCGTCCCGGGAGTTGGTGCGCGCCTCGCTGGCGTGCGGGCGGTTCACCGGCAGGTGGTCGGCGTTGATGCCGACGCGGTAGCGGTGGGCGTCGCCGTACGCGAAGAGGCGGCCCTGGAGCATCTTGTCCGGGGAGGGGCCGATGCCCGGCACGAAGTGGGCGGGGCTGAAGATCGACTGCTCGACCTCGGCGAAGACGTTCTGCGGGTTGCGGTTGAGCTCCAGCTTGCCGATCTCGACGACCGGGTAGTCGGCGTGCGGCCACACCTTGGTCAGGTCGAACGGGTTGAAGCGGTACGTCGCCGCGTCGGCCGCCGGCATGATCTGCACGCCCACGGTCCAGGACGGGTACTCGCCCCGCTCGATGGACTCGCGCAGGTCGCGCTGGTGCGAGTCGGGGTCCTTGCCCGCGAGGACCTCGGCCTCCTCGGCGGTGAGGTTCTTGATCCCCTGGTCGGTCTTGAAGTGGTACTTGACCCAGAAGATCTCGCCGGCCTCGTTGTTCCACTGGAACGTGTGCGAGCCGAAGCCGTCCATGTGACGGTACGAGGCGGGGATGCCGCGGTCGCCGAACAGCCAGGTCACCTGGTGCGTGGACTCGGGAGACAGGCTCCAGAAGTCCCAGACGTTGTCCGCCTCCTGCGAGCCGGTGTACGGGTCGCGCTTCTGGGTGTGGATGAAGTCCGGGAACTTGATGGCGTCCCGGACGAAGAAGACCGGGGTGTTGTTGCCGACGAGGTCGTAGTTGCCCTCCTCGGTGTAGAACTTCAGCGAGAAGCCACGCGGGTCCCGGACGGCGTCCGCAGCGCCCAGGTTCCCGGCCACCGTCGAGAAGCGCAGGAAGACCTCGGTCTGCTTGCCGGCCTGCGAGAGGAACTTGGCCCGCGTGTACGGGGTCACGTCGGCGGTCACCGTGAACGTGCCGTAGGCACCGGCGCCACGGGCGTGCACGACACGCTCCGGGATGCGCTCACGGTTGAAGTGGGCCAGCTTCTCCAGCAGCAGCTGGTCCTGGACGAGGACCGGGCCGCCCGCGCCCGCGGTCTCGCTGTTCTGGTTGTCGGCCACCGGAGCACCGGCCTCCGTCGTGAGCGGTCCCTGGGTCACGTGCGCCTCCTGCGTCATCCTTGCGTCTTCCTGCCCGTGGCCGATTCCCTGTCCTTCAGCCAGAGCCGAACTCGATCCTACAATGGACTTTGTCTAAGTCAAGTACCGCTCCAAAGTCACACCTGTTCGGAATTTATTCCCCTTGCTGCTAGGGTGGTTGTCATGAGTGACCTTCTGGAACGGCTGCGCGGACGCGGATGGCGGATGACCGCGCAGCGGCGCGTCGTGGCCGAGGTCCTCGACGGCGAACACGTCCATATGACGGCCGACGAGGTGCACGCCAGGGCTGTCACCAAGCTGCCCGAGATCTCCCGGGCGACCGTCTACAACACGCTGGGCGAGCTGGTCTCCCTCGGTGAGGTGCTCGAGGTCAGCACGGACAAGCGCGCCAAGCGCTACGACCCGAACGCACGCCAGCCGCACCACCACCTGGTCTGCGCCCAGTGCGGCGCGATCCGCGACGTCCACCCCACGGGCAACCCGCTGGCCGACCTCCCCGACTCGGAGCGCTTCGGCTTCACGGTCTCGGACGTCGAGGTCACGTACCGCGGAGTGTGCCCGAACTGTGCGGCGGCGTAAGCCCGCAGCTGTTTCTCTGCCTGCTGAGCAGCCCCCGGCGCCGATCGGTCGCCGGGGGCTTTTCCTCTGTCTGGGACCGTGCGGCGGCACAAACACCAAGGGCCGGAGTCCAGTGACTGGACTCCGGCCCTTGGCCTTCAGTAGCGGGGACAGGATTTGAACCTGCGACCTCTGGGTTATGAGCCCAGCGAGCTACCGAGCTGCTCCACCCCGCGTCGATGAATGCAACGTTACGTCAAGGACGCAGGCAGAAGCAAATCACTTAGCGGCGGCCCGCGAAGGGACCGTCGACGAGCCCGGCATCAAGCCGACAGCTCCTCCCGCAGCGCATCCCGCAACCGCGCCGCCCGCTCGGCAACCTCACCCGGCCCGAGCGACACCGCACGGTCGGCCCAGCGCTGCCCCTCCGCCAGCTCCCCACGACGCGCGTAGACGAGGGCCAGCCGCAACGCCGCCCGCCCATGCCCCGCGTCGGCCGCCCGCGTCCACCACACCGCCGCCTCCGGCTCGCTCCCCTCCCGAGCCAGCAGTAGCCCCAGATTGAACGCCCCGTTCCGCGATCCCGCCTCGGCCGCCTCCCGGTACCAACGGGCCGCCTCGACGACGTCCCCCCTTGCGGCCGCGAGCATCCCGACCCGCACCTGCGCCCGCCGATGCCCCTGGGTCGCCGCCCGCTCGTACCACTCCTCGCACTCGGACTTCTCGTGCGACGGCTCGCCCAGCTCGTGCGGCGACACCGGTGGCCGCCGGGCGTCGAGCACGGCCGCCAGCCGATACGCCGCCTCCGCGCTGCCACCCCCCGCCGCGCACCGCAGGTGCCGCTCCGCCTCGCGCTCGTCCCCGTCCCGCAGCCGTGCCATCCCGACCTGCAAGGCCGCCTCGACGTGCCCGGCGGCCGCCGCCCGCTCGTACCACCGCAGCGCGGCCGCGTCCTCGCCCCGCTTGGCGTGCAGGATCCCCAGGTTGAAGGCGGCGTCGACACTCCCCACCTCGGCGGCCTTGGAGAACCAGGGCTCCGCCCCGCTCTCGTCGCCCCCCTGGAGCAGCAGGATCGCCAGCGCGTTCGCCGCCTCCCGGTGCCCGGCGTACGCCGCACGTCGGTACCACTGCTCGGCCTGCGCGATCCGCCGCTGCTCGGCGCAGAGCAGCCCGAGGTTGTAGGCCCCGTTGACGTCGCCGGCGTCCAGGGCGGCCCGGTACCACCGCTCGGCGGTCTGGGTCTCGCCCCGCTCGGCGTGCAGCGCGCCCAGCGCGTTGGCCGCGTTGCCGTCGCCGTCCTGTGCGGCCCGCAGCCACCACACGGCGGCGCTCTCCTCGTCCCCGGCGTCCCGCAGCAGGAACCCGAGCGCGCAGGCGGCCCGCGGCTCCCCGTCCTTGGCGGACGTCAGATACCAGCGCCCGGCCTCCTTCAGCTCCCCGCGCTTCTCGAGGATCGCCCCGAGATGGAGCGCGGCCCGCCGATGGCCGCGCGCGGCGGCCTGCCGGTACCACTGCTCGGCCTCCGCCTCCGGAGAAACACCCGTGGAGGCATCCCTGGGAGCCCCCGAGGACGGAGCCGCAGAAGCGTGCGAAGCGGCACCCGAAGCGACCGGAGCAGCCCCGGTGGCGGCCGCGCCGCCGCCCTTGCCGCCGGACCCGCCCGTGATCACGACACCGTTGTCAGCCCGGGCCCCGCCCTCGCGCACTCCTCGGCGATCAAGCGTGCGAGCCAGCCGGTACGCCGCCTCCCGGTGCCCTCGCTCGGCCGCGACCCGCATCCACTGCTCGGCGCCCCCGTCCCCCCGGTGCTCCAGCAGATCGGCCAGGGCGTACGCCCCGAGGACGTGCCCCTGCTCGGCGGACTGCCGCAGCCAGTACTCGGCGGCCGGCTCGTCGCCCCGCTCCCGGTGATGCCGCCCGAGCGCGTGCGCGGCGGCCGCGCTGCCCGCTACGGCGGCGATCCGCCACCATCCGGCGGCCTCGTCGGCGTACCCCCGCTGATGCAGCAGAACGCCCAGATTGTTCGCGGCGGCGCGGTCGCCCTCGGCTGTCGCGGCGCGCAGGTGGGGTTCGGCTCCGTCGAGATCGCCACGGCGCAGCAGCATGGCCCCGAGGACGCTCATCGCCTCGACGTCACCGGCCTCGGCGGCGAGCCGCTGACGCGCCTCCTCGACCGCCTCGCCCGTTTCGTCCCGGGTTTCCTCCTGGCCGGCAGGCTGCACAAATCGCCCTGTCTCGAACAGAGTTGCCTTGTCCCCCATAACGTCCATCGTCGCACCACCTGCAACCTGGGTACACCTCGTATACCGCAGCCAGTGAGGTCACTTCAGCGTTTTGTCGACATGCCCACAGAGAGACAAGTCAAACACAGATCCCTCAACTCCCCACGGCGGCACGGCGATATCGCATGTCGGCACATGCGTTCGCACACCACGAAGGCCCGGATCCTTAGAGGATCCGGGCCTTCGCCTTGGCCGACGTCACGTCGACTTCAGTAGCGGGGACAGGATTTGAACCTGCGACCTCTGGGTTATGAGCCCAGCGAGCTACCGAGCTGCTCCACCCCGCGCCGTTGTTCTGCAACCGTATCACGACGCGGGAGGAGCTTTTCGATCAACCGCTCTGTGGACTGCCGCTCGGACTCGGACTCGGACTGCTGGTGGCGCCGCCGCCACCGCCGCCACCGCCGGAGCCTCCGCCGGTGCCGCCGGCCCGCGACTGGGCCTCCTCGGCCCGCCGCAGCGCCGCCTCCAGGTCCTCCTGGGCCCGGCCGTACGCCTCCCAGTCGCCGTTCTTGAGCGCCTCCTGGCCGGTCTCGAAGGCCTTCTGGGCGTCGTTGAGCGCCTCCTGGACCGTCGGGTTGTCGCTCGTCGGCGGCGGTGGCGTGGTGGGGCCGTCGCCGGTGCCCTCATCCGGCGGCGGGGTCGAACCCTGCGCCCCGAACACCTTGTTGAGGGCCTCGTCGAGGGTGTCCTCGAACGCGGTGTTGCCGCCGTAGCTGACCAGCACCTTGCGCAGCAGCGGGTACTGGAGTCCGCCACCACGGACGTACACCGGCTCCACGTACAGCAGTCCGCCGTCCAGCGGCACCGTCAGCAGGTTGCCGTACTCCACCTCCGAGTCGCCGCCTCTCAGCAGCCGGATGGATTCGGCGATGTCCTGTTCGGAGTTGAACTGGCTCTGGACCTGCTTGGGTCCGTTGACCGTCGTACTCGTCGGCAGTTTCAGGATCCTGATCTTGCCGTAGTCGCTCTTGCCCGCCTCGGCGTCGACCGCCATGAACGCGCTGAGGTTGTCCCGGCCGTTGGGCGTGAACGTCGTCGTCAGCGAGAACGCCTGATCCGTCTGGTCGGGCATCCGCATGCTGAGGTAGTACGGCGGCACCGCGTCGCCCGACTTGTTGGTCGGCTCGTCCGGCACCTGCCACACCTCGCTGCCGCTGAGGAAGGTGTCGGCGTCCTTCACGTGGTATCGGGTCAGCAGCTCACGCTGGACCTTGAACAGGTCCTGCGGGTACCGGAGATGGTCCATCAGGTCGCCCGAGATCTCGCTCTTGGGCTCGACCGTGCCGGGGAACGCCTTCATCCAGGTCTTCAGGACCGGGTCCTGCGTGTCCCACTGGTAGAGCTTGACCTCACCGGTGTACGCGTCGACGGTCGCCTTCACCGAGTTGCGGATGTAGTTGACCTGGTTCTGCTGAGCCACCACCGCGCGCTGGTCGTTGGTCGCGGTCAGCGAGTCGGCGGTGGTGTCACCGAGGGTCGTACGCGAGGCGTACGGGTATCCGTTCGTGGTCGTGTACGCGTCGACGATCCACTGGATCTGGTTGTTGACGACCGCCGGGTAGGCGTCGCCGTCGATGGTCAGCCACGGGGCGACCGCCTCGACGCGCTGCTTCGGCGTGCGGTTGTACAGGATCCGCGAACCGTCGCCGATCGCGCCCGAGTAGAGGATCTGCGGCTCGTTGAGGGCGACGGCGTAGGCGGCCCGGTTTATCGGGTTCTCGAGGTTGACGCCGCTCTTGCCCTCGTAGCTGTAGGTCTTCTCACCGCTGTCGTCGGAGTAGTCGATCTCCTTCTGGGGACCGCCGACGATCGAGTAGGTGTTGGTCTTCTCGCCGTAGTAGATCCGCTGCTCGTACGAGCCGAGCTGGCCCTTGGACGGCAGGTCGGACTCGGTGAAGACCGGGCGGCCCTCGGAGTCCACGGAGGTGCCCTTCGCGGCGACCGCGCCGTAGCCGTGGGTGTAGCGGAAGTGGTTGTTGATCCAGTTCTTCTTGTCGATGCCCGCGTAGTTCAGCTCGCGCAGACCGATGACCGTGTCCTGCTCCTTGCCGTCCGCGCCGTAGCGGTCGACGTCCAGGTTTGTCGGGAAGGCGTAGTACTTCCGCATCTGCTGGAGCTGCTGGAAGGTCGGCGAGATGATGTTCGGGTCCATGATGCGGATGCTCGCCGTGGAGTCGACGTCGTCCCGCAGCTTGGTGGTGTCCTTGGTGTTGGCCGTGCCCGAGTACTCGGTGACCTGCGTGCCGTCGATGCCGTACGCCTCACGCGTGGCCGCGAGATTCTTCTCGACGTACGGGGCTTCCTTGGCCTGCTCGTTCGGCTGGACCTGGAACTTCTGCACGATCGCCGGGTACAGCCCGCCGATCAGGATCGCCGACAGCACCATCAGGCCGAAGCCGATCAGCGGCAGCTGCCAGGTGCGCCGCCAGATCGTGGCGAAGAACAGCAGGGCGCAGATGACGGCGATGCAGAACAGGATCGTCTTGGCCGGCAGGTAGGCGTTGGCGTCGACGTACCGCAGGCCCGTCCAGTTGTCCGTCGCCTTGAAGTCGCTGGACTTCACCGCCAGGCCGTAACGGTCGAGCCAGTAGGCGACCGCCTTCAGCGCGACGAAGATCCCGATGAGCACCGACAGATGTCCGGTCGCGGCGGCCGTGGCGCGCGCGCCCGGGCTCGTGACGCGCAGCCCGCCGTACAGGTAGTGCGTGAGCGCGGCGGCGATCAGGGAAAGGATCGCGGCGGCAAATCCGAAGCCGAGCATGAACCGGTACCAGGGCAGGTCGAACGCGTAGAACGCGACGTCCAGATGGAACTGCGGGTCCTTCTGCCCGAACGGCACGCCGTTGACCCACATCAGCCAGGTGCGCCACTGGCCGGAGGCGGAGGCGCCCGCGATCAGGCCCACCAGGGCGGTGATCGCGAACAGCAGCCACTTCTTGTACGGCGCGATGCCCATCCGGTAGCGGTCGAGGCTCTGCTGCTCCATCGACATCGCGCTCAGCGGCGGGCGCAGCCGGTGGGCCAGCCAGATGTTGAACCCGACGGCGACGGCCATCAGCAGGCCGAAGACGAAGAAGAGCCCGATCTTGGTCAGCAGAGTGGTGGTGAAGACGGACGAGTAATTCACCGACCGGTACCAGAGCCAGTCCGTCCAGAAGCCCGCGAACATGGTGAACGCCATGCCGAGCACGGCAAGGACACCCAGTGTCATGAGCAGGGTCCGGACACGCCGGGACGGGCGGCCCACTCTGATCCGTGGCCCCGTCGGGCCTCCGCCGCGGTCCGGCATCTGGAAAGCCAAGGTGGCACCTCGAAAATCGCTGTTGGTCTGTCAGGCCCCCGTTTTCGTGGGCCGTGCTGGGGCCCCGTGATCGTAGGGCCTCACCTATGCAACTTACTCACGCTTTACTCGGTTCCCGGTTCGGGGTGGGAACGAGGCAGGATTGTGACCATGTCCAACACACCCATGGCGGCGAACCCGCTCACCCGGGCCGTTCTCGAGATCGACGAGTACGCCTCCGGCCTCGGCTGGGACCAGCCCGCACGCCTTTTCGCCCTCGTAGACACCGCACAGCTGCGGGCCCAGGAACCCGCGCTGGCGAGGCAGCTCGGCCTGGGTGACGAGCCGGAGGCGGCCGGTCTCACCCCGATCGAGCAGGACGAAATTCCAACGGACAAGCCGCTCGACGAGTTCCTCGGCACCATCGCCTGGCCCGAGGCGGTGGCCGGCTGCGCGCTCACGGTGGAGCGACTGATGCTGCCGCCGACCGCCGAGGCCCAGGTCCCGGACGATCTGGACGAGGCCGCGCTCACCAAGTGGGTCGCCCGGCATCCCGAGCGCCAGGAGGTCCGCATGACGGTCGCCGTCCTGCGCGACGGCACCCGTGACTCGGCCCTGCGGCTGCGTGAGAAGGACTCCCCGACGGAGGTCCTCACCGGGTCCGAGCTGGTTCCGGGCCTCGCGGAGGCACTGGCGGCCACGTTCGCGGACTGAGGGGTTTCGGTACGACGCCGGGCACGCGCCCGCGTGCCCGATGTACGGCGCCTGGGGCGCCCTCATGATCGAGGGCGCCCCCGGCGCCGTACCGGCCGGACCCGCCGGTCAGCCCTTGGCCGAGCACTTCGGCAGGTCGGCGGTGTCGCCGGCACGGATGTCCTTCAGGGCGGCGAGGGCGTCGTCGATGGTGTCGACCTTGACCAGGGTGAGGCCGTCGGGGGTGTCCGTCGCGGCGGCCGCGCAGTTGTCGGCGGGCGTCAGGAAGTACTCGGCGCCCTTGCTGCGCGCGCCCACCGTCTTCATCTCGATGCCGCCGATCGGGCCCACCGTGCCGTCGTCGTCGATCGTTCCGGTACCGGCGACGAACGAGCCACCGGTGAGGGAACCCGGGGTGAGCTTGTCGTAGATGCCGAGCGCGAACATCAGGCCGGCGCTCGGGCCGCCGACGTCGGCGAGCTTGATGTCGATGCTGAACGGGAAGGTGTGGTCCGTACCGGCCGAGATCCCTACGATGGCGCGCTTCTCGCCGGCATCATCGGAGGTCGCGGTGGTGATCGTGACCTTCTCCGTCCGCACCGGGTCGCGCCTCTCCTTCTCGGCGGCGGCCTGCTCCTTGGCGGGCACGATCGTGAAGACGACGTCCTCGCCGGGCTTGTGCTTGGTCACGAGTTCGGCCACGTCGCCGGGGGCCTTCACCGCCGTCCCGTCGACAGCCTTGATCACATCGCCGGCGTGCAGCCTGCCCTCGGCCGGGGAATCCTTCACCACGGTGGAGACGATCACCCAGGAGGACACCTTGACGCCGAGTTCCTTCAGGGCCGCGACCTTCGCGCTCTCCTGGGACTGGCTGAACTCCTCAGCGTTCTCCTGCGTGGACTCCTCCTCCGTCTTGCCGTCCGGGTAGAGGGTGTCGTGCGAGACGACCTTGTTGTCGTGCGCCAGCCAGCCGTAGACGGCCTCGACGAGGTTCATCCGGTAGTCGGCGCTGGTCACGCGGACGGTAGTCATGTTGAGGTGGCCGTCCGTCGGGTACGTCTTGCGCCCGGCGATCCGCAGCACCGGCTCGCCGTCGTGGTCCCCCAGCGTGTTCACCGTCGGCCCCGGCGACATCTCCGCGTACGGCACGGGGATGAGCACTCCCGCGCACAGAAGCGCGATCAGCATCAGGGTGGAGGCGAGCATCGTCGCGGTGCGGCGTGGCATGTCACGACAGTACGGGACGGGCGTGTCGGCGCACCGTCAGGGCCGCCTCACGGGTCAAGGACCGGTGTGGGACTTCTCCATGGCCGCGCGGAAGCGCGCGTAACCGTCCAGCTCGGGGCCGTCGCTTCGGGCCCTGCGGGTCCTGTTGGCCCATGTGCCCCACAGACCCGCGCCGACAGCAGCCACAAGCGGAATCAGCAACCAGGCGAGCGCCGCCATGCCGACCTCCAACCCCATGAGCGCAACTGACTGATCAGCAGATTAACCGTTCGCACTGACAACGCTCATACCAGGGGTGTGGTTACGCAACCGGAGTCGCCCGGCTGGAGGCTCAGCAGGCGCCGACCCACTCCTCGGTGCCGTCGGAGAACTTCTGGTGCTTCCAGATGGGCACTTCGTGCTTGAGGTCGTCGATCAGCTTCCGGCAGGCCTCGAAGGCCTCACCTCGGTGTGGGCAGGACACGCCGACCACGACGGCGATGTCACCGACCTTCAGGTCCCCCACACGGTGGACGGCGGCCAGCGCCCGTACCGGGAACTCGGCGACGACCTTCTCGGCGACGCGCCGCATCTCGTCCTCGGCACTGGGGTGACAGGAGTACCCGAGGTCGTCGACGTCGGCACCCCCGTCGTGGTTCCGCACGGTCCCCACGAACAGGGCGGTCCCCCCGGCGGCGTCGTCCCCGACGGCCCTGAAGACCTCGTCGAGGGAGAGCGGCGTCTCCCGGACGCCGATCAGCTTGATGGGCTCCTGGGCGCCCTGCTCCCCTGGGTGATCGTCACTGTCTGCCATGCGTCCATCGTGCCCCACGCGCGCGGAGCACGGAATAGCGCTTTCGCCCTGTACGCACGTGCGGGAGCTTGGAGCCTCCTACAGGAACGCCGGGGCACGCAGCCGGTGCACCTGCGCCCGCGTCTGCCCGCGCGTCGCGGGCCGTGCCCGCCTCAGATCCGGCGTCGCGCCTTCCTGGCCCGGCGCACCACCGCCGCCGCACCGAGCAGCGCGACCGTCGCTCCCGCGGCGCCCGCCGCAGTCGCGTCCTTGCGCCCCAGCCGCCGTCCGGCGACGGTGTGCCGCCCGGAGACCTCCTCCAGCAGCTCGGCGAGGACCTCCTCGTTGGTCCACTGCGCCCGCCACCCGGCGTCGTGCAGCCGGCTGCCACTGATCACCCAGGGATGCATCGTGTACGCCAGATCCCCCGCCGGAGAGGGCGTCAGCCCGATCCGGTGCAGCCGGGCGGCCGCCCCGAGCGCCACCGCCGACGGCAGCTCCATCCGCCGGATCCCGCTCAGCTCCTCGACCTCCTCCTGCTCCAGCCACCCGTCGCACCCCACGGCGAGCTCCCCGTCGACCTTCTCCAGGACGGCGTACTCCAGGGCGCTGCACAGGTCCTCGACGTGGCAGAACTGCCAAGCTGGCCGCGACCCGGCGACGACGAGCAGCCGAGGTGACTCGAAGTACCTGGTCAGCGCGGTGTCCGTGCCGCCCACCAGGACGGCGGGACGCACCACCGTGACGTTCAGTCCCGGATGCGCCCGGGGCGCCCGCCGCGCCAGGCGCTCGATCTCCAGCAGGTCCCCGACCCCGGTGGCCTCCGCCGTCGCCCGCAGCTCGGCGTCCTCCGACAGCGGCAGCTCGTTGTCCGGCAGCGCCCCGTAGACCATCGCCGACGTGCACAGCACCACCCGGTGCACCCCGACCGCCGCGGCGGCGGTCAGCACGGTCTGCGTACCGCGGACGTTGTACGCCGTCCGGGCGGCCGCGTCCGTCTCCAGGTCCAGGTCGAGGGCCAGATGCACCACGACGTCCGCGCCCCGCAGCTTCTCGGCGATCGCGGGATCCCGCACGTCGAGGATGTGCCACTGCGCCTCCGCGCACTCCCCGCGCCGCTCGTCGATGGCGATGACCTGCTTGATCTCCTCCGACGCGGCCAGCCGCGCGGTGAGCAGCGCGCCCACGCCGGACGCGGCGCCGGTGACCGCGACGACGGGTCCGCGCAGGGCGGAGGGGGTTGAGTGGTTTCGCGCTGCGCGAACCTGCGGATCTGGGGAACTCACCGGGTGTCTCCAGCGGTTGTCTTCACATACGAGCGCGAGTGACGCGTACGTACCAGGTGGCATCCATCCTGCCGCAGCCCGTGAGTCGGCGAAGCACCGAGGCCCGATCCGCCCGGGGTGTCTAGGCTGGGTGGTGTTGTCGGGCAGTCGCGCCGCCGGCGGAGACCGGCGGCCTTACCAGCCGAGGAATCCCGTGAGTGACACCCCATTCGGATTCGGCCTTCCGCCGGAGGAGCCGGAAGACGGCGACGAGGGCAAGAAGAAGGACCAGCAGAGCGGTGGTGGTCAGGGACCGGCCAACCCGTTCGGATTCGGCGGGCTGCCCGGTGCCGGAGGCTTTGGCGGCCCCGGTGCGGACAATCCGCTCGCTGCCATGTTCGGTTCGCTGAACCCCACCGACCTGGGCGCCGCGTTCCAGCAGCTGGGCCAGATGCTCTCCTACGAGGGCGGCCCAGTGAACTGGGACATGGCCAAGCAGATCGCCCGCCAGACGGTCTCCCAGGGCACGTCGGACGGCACGAAGGACGCGAGCGTCGGCCCCTCCGACCGCACCGCGGTCCAGGAGGCCGTCCGCCTGGCCGACCTGTGGCTTGACGACGCGACGTCCCTCCCGTCCGGCGCCGCCTCGGCGGTGGCCTGGAGCCGCGCGGAGTGGGTCGAGGCGACCCTGCCCGCGTGGCAGGAGCTCGTCGACCCGGTCGCCGAGCGTGTCGGCGCCGCCATGGGCGACGTCCTGCCGGAGGAGATGCAGGCCATGGCCGGCCCGCTGATCGGCATGATGCGCTCGATGGGCGGCGCGATGTTCGGTACGCAGATCGGACAGGCCGTGGGCGTGCTCGCGGGCGAGGTCGTCGGCTCGACCGACGTCGGCCTGCCGCTCGGCCCGGCCGGCAAGGCCGCGCTGCTGCCGGTGAACATCGAGGCCTTCGGCAAGGACCTGGGCGTGCCCAAGGAGGAGGTGCGGCTGTATCTCGCCCTGCGCGAGGCCGCCCACCAGCGCCTCTTCGCGCACGTGCCCTGGCTGCGCTCGCACCTGTTCGGCGCGGTCGACGGGTACGCGCGCGGGATCAAGGTCGACACGGCCAAGCTGGAGGACGTGGTCGGCCAGTTCGACCCGCAGAACCCCGAGCAGCTGCAGGACGCACTCCAGCAGGGCATGTTCCAGCCGGAGGACACGCCCGAGCAGAAGGCGGCGCTGGCCCGTCTGGAGACGGCTCTGGCACTCGTCGAGGGCTGGGTGGACGCCGTGGTGCACGCCGCCGCCAAGCCCCGCCTGTCGTCCGCCGACGCGCTGCGCGAGACCCTGCGCCGCCGCCGTGCGACGGGCGGCCCCGCCGAGCAGACCTTCGCGACGCTGATCGGTCTGGAGCTGCGCCCGCGCCGGCTGCGCGACGCCTCCCGTCTGTGGGCGTCCCTGACGGACGCGCGCGGTGTCGACGGCCGGGACGCCCTGTGGGCCCACCCGGACATGCTGCCGACCGCGCACGACCTGGACGACCCGGACGGCTTCGTGCACCGCGAGCAGCTGGACTTCTCCGAGCTGGACAAGATGCTCGGCGAGGCGGCGGACAAGCCTGACCTGCGCAAGAAGGGCCAGGACGAGGGTCCCGAGGGCGGCAAGGGGGCGGAGGGCGCCGAGGGCAAGGACGGCGGCGACGCCAAGGGCGACGACGCCGAGTGAGCCTGCACGCCGACGCGGTCCTCGTACTGAAGAGCTACGAGGACCAGGAAGAGCTGCGCCAGACCTATCTGGACCACTTGGCGGCCCACCCCGACGGCATGTGGAAGGCCTGCGCGGACGGTCACATCACGGCGAGCGCCCTGGTGATCGACCCGGAGCAGGACCGGGTGCTGCTGACGCTGCACCGCAAGCTGCGCATGTGGCTCCAGATGGGCGGCCACTGCGAGCCGGGCGACGCCTCCCTGGCGGCGGCGGCTCTGCGCGAGGGCACCGAGGAGTCGGGGATCTTGGGGCTGTCCCTGCTGCCCGGCGGCCCGGTGCGCCTGGACCGCCACCTCACGCCGTGCGCCTGGCACCTCGACGTCCAGTACGCGGCGCTGGCCCCGGCCGGAGCCGTGGCGGCGATCAGCGACGAGTCGCTGGACCTGCGCTGGTTCGGTTACGACGAGGTCGCGGAGGTGGCCGACGAGTCGGTCGTACGGCTGGTCCGGGCGACCCGCGCCAGGCTGTGAACGTGTAAGGGGCGCCCGCAAGGGCGGGCACCCCTTACACGTTCGCTTTCCGGACGGTCAGCTCCAGACGTTGCCCTGGTTCTGCCCGCGCGCCCCGTGCCGGCCCATGCCGAACTGCGCGGCGGCACCCTGCCCGATCACGGCGTTCTGCGGCGGCAGCAGCTCGCTGGGCTGGACCAGCACATGGCCGGTGCCCATGAAGCTGAGCTCCCAGCCCTCGCCGGTGTTGCCCCGGCGCCGCCACACTCCGGAGGAGTGCGTCTGCGCCTGCATCTGCACACGCAGCGCGGTGGACCAGGCGACGATCGCGTCGGCGTCGCAGTTGACGTACTTGTCCGGCGTGACCTGCATCATCAGGGGCGCGCCCGAGGTCATCAGGGCGACCTTGCCCCGGCCGGTGATGTTGAGCTGGTACTTCCCGGAGCCGGAGATGCCGTAGAGGCTGTCCACGGCGATCACCTCGTGGTGCAGCCCGGAGTCCATCGCCAGCACGTAGCTGCTGTCGACGGTCAGTCCCTCCTGGTCCACGTCGATGAGGTGGACGTGCTGCTTGAGGTTGGCGAGATAGACCGTGCCCTGCCCGTGGCAGCGCATCAGGTCCAGGCCCTCACCGGTGTGCGCACGCGCGCGTGCGGCGCTGTCGCCCTGGAACTCGGCGTCGAACTCGACGAGCCCCTGGTAGGCGACCATGGTGCCCTTGCGGGCCAGGACGTCGTCGTGGCCCTCCAGGGCGACGCGCAGCATCTGCTTGTTCTGCAGGCTCCAGCGTTCCTGGCTCTGCTGGTCGTTGTAGGCGAAAATCGGACTCTGCATGGTGTGGTGCTCCCCCTCAGCCCCGGACCCGGATGCGGTCGGTGCTGTCCTCGCTGGGCTGGACGACGACGATGCCCTCGCCGGAGAAGGCCATCTGGTAGGCCTCGCCGCTGCCCCTGCCGATCAGCGACTGCGCCTTGAAGCTGCGCTTGCCCTTCACCTTCAGGTTCGGGGACCAGGCGACGAGCGCGTCCGGGTCGACATAGGTCTCGTTCTCGCCGCCGCCGCAGTCGACGACGATCGGCTTGCCCCGGGAGGTCAGCGCGACCCAGCCCTGCCCGGAGATCCTGGTGTTCCACAGGCCCTGGCCGGCGAACTTCGCGAGCCCCTTGACCCGCTCGACGCCCCAGGTGAGGTGGGCGTCGAAGGCGAGCAGGTTGGTGGCGTTGACGGAGATGCCGTCGCCGTTGAGGTTGATGACGACGACGTTGGCGCCGTAGTCGGCGAGGTAGAGCAGTCCGTCACCGGAGCACTTCATCAGGGGCGCGCCCTCACCGGTGAGCCAGTCCTTCGCGATCTGGCGCACGGCCGGCGGGTTGGGCTCGTACTGGATGAAGCCCTCGTAGGCGACCATCGAGCCCACGCGCGCGAGGAGGTCGTTCCCGGTCTGCATGGCGACCTTCAGCATGTGGTTGCCGTGGTTCTCCATGCGGGCGGTGACGGGTGCGGGAGCGAAGCCCGCGAGCGGCTGGTTCATGACGGGCTCTCCCTCAGATCTCGTACGGCTGGACGACGACGAAGTTCCCGGGCGCGCCGCGGAACTGGAGGTTGACACTCTCCCCGGTGTCGCCGGGGTAGGCGTTGCGACGCATCCGTACCTGGCTGGAGACGATCACCTGGGAGGCGGAGGACCAGGCGACGACGGCGTTGCAGTCCGCGAACGTCGTCGGCGTGACGGGCAGCACCACGGGCGTGCCGTGCGTCTTGACGACGATGGTGCCGGTGCCGGTGAACTGCATCGTGAACAGCGCACCGCCGGGGATGCCGTGGCCCTCGATGCGGCGCACCTCGTACTGGAGGCTCTCGTCGAACGCGAGGACGTTCTCGGCGGAGACGCAGATCCCGTCGCCCTGGAGTTCGATGGGGTGCAGCATCGTGGAGCTCTCGGCGAGGAACACCTGCCCCTGGCCCGTGCAGCGCATCAGCTGCATCTCCTGGCCGGTCGCGTTGCCCACGATCCGGCCGCTGAACCCGGCGCCCTTGTAGCTGAAGTCGACCTTGCCCTGGTAGAGCACCATGCTGCCCTGCCGGGCCAGCACCGGCTGTCCGCCGATCCCGAGGTCCACGCGGACCAGCTTCTTGGTCTGCTGCGTCCAGCGCTGCCCGGTCGGCGTCTCCTTGAACTGCTGGAGCGCACCGGTGACCCCGGGGGCCTGTGCGGTGCCCTGGGGCGCGGTCTGCGGGGCGCCGTAGGGGGCCTGCCCGTGTCCGGGGGGCGGCGTCGGCTGACCGTAGCCCGGGGGCGGGATCGGCTGGCCATAGCCCGGGGGCGGAGTGGGGGCCTGTGGGGCGGGCGGCTGTCCGTAGCCGGGGGGCAGCGGGGCCGTCTGGCCCGGTGCGGGCTGGTACGGAGGCTGCTGCTGGGGCGGCTGGCCGTACGGGGGCTGCGGCGGGCCGCCGTAGGGCGGGGCGGGTGCCGGCGCGGGCGGCGGAACGGTGGCTCCGCCGGGCGGCGTCATGGGCGCGACGACGGTGGGCGCGCTGTGTACCTGGGGCGCCGGAGCCGGGGCGGGAGCCGGGGGCGGGGTGGCACCGGCGGGCGGCGCGAAACCCTGCGCGGCGGGCTGCGGCGCGGGGGCCGGTGCCGGAGGGGGCGTCGGGGCCGGTCCGGACGGGACCCCGAACGCGGGCGGCGCGGAGGCCTGCGCCGGCGGGGCGAACCCGGGGGCGCCACCGGCCTGGGGCTGCGGCTCGGCCGGCGTCTCCTCGTCGAGCACCTCGCCACCGAAGTTCTTCAGCAGCGCGTCCAGGCCGCCGTCGAATCCCTGTCCGACGGCCGCGAACCGCCACACGTCCTTCAGGTAGAAGTCGCCCAGCATCACGGCCCGTTCGGTGGAGAACTCCGAGCCGTCGAACGCGTACCGTGCCACCTCCTCGCCGCCCGCGACGATGCGGAGGTAGCCGGGGGCGATCTGCGACATCTGCCCGGCGCCGTCGAGGGTCGCCGTGAAGGAGAGCCTGTGGATCTGCGACGGAATGTTGTCGAGCGTGACCCGGAACGATTCCGTGTCGCCCGCCTGCGCGCCCAGGAGCTGGATGGACTCCTCGGGGGACTTCGGCTGGTTGAAGAAGACGAAGTACCGGTCGTCCGAGAGCCGTTCGTCGGCGTCCAGACCGAAGCAGCTGATGTCGAACGTCAGTCCGGGGCCCGAGATCTGTACACCCACGTACAGATCCGTGCCCGCCGTCAGGTCACTGATCCTGGCCTTGTGGCCGCGTTGGAATTCCCTGGCCATGCGTAACGACCGTCCCCCATCCCGAAGTGCTGGTACGTCGCGCCAGGCTAACGGCAAACTCGGACCACCGGACGAGGTCGGTACAGAGCCGGTACACAACCTCTTTCCCGGCCATGCCCGAAGCACATGCCCCCGGTGCCGCGCGGGCGGATCACTCCCCGCGCTCGGCCGGCAGATGCGGCAACCGGTCCGCGGCGACCACCCCTTCGAGGTAGCCCCGGGCCCGCTCGGTGCGCGGATACGCCTCCAGCAGCCGCCAGAAGCGCTGCCCGTGCCCGGGCACCAGCAGATGCGCCAGCTCATGGACAAGCACGTAGTCGACGACGTACTCGGGCATGCCCTGCAGGCGGTGCGACAGGCGGATGCTGCCCTCGGACGGGGTGCACGAACCCCAGCGTGTGTTCTGGTTGGTGACCCAGCGCACCGACGTGGGCCGCGCGCGGCCGTCGAAGTACTGGGCGGACAGCCGCTCGGCGCGCTCGGCCAGCTCGGCGTCGCCCAGCACCCGCTTGCTCTCCTGGGCGGCCAGCTTGTCGAGCATGACGGTCACCCAGCGCTGCTCCTCGGCCTCGGACATCCGGGCGGGAATGAGCACGACGGTGCGATCGCCCTCGCGGTACGCGGAGACCGTCCGGCGTCGACGGGTACTCCGGCGCACCTCGATCACGCTCGCCCCCGAGCCGCTCGGCGGCGGGCTCGTCGTGCTGCGCTGCGGTTTTCCGGAGCGATGCAGTGGGTCGGCGGACACGCCCCGACGTTACCCGCTGCACACGGGGGAAGTCCCGAGTCCGGGACGGTTCGATTCCGATCGACCACCATGCGTTTGATTTGTACGACGAACATCCCCCGCCTGTGGATAACTTTCGGCGCCGCCGGTCCGGGCCGGGCATGCTGTCCCTCGTCGGCGAAGACCCGGCCGGGCCCGACCAGCCCGGCCACCTCAACCGACGAACAGTGAGATTCCGGGACTTTCCTGGCTACGGGGGCCTGTCATGCATCCGATGGTGAAACCCGCGCTGCGGCGCGGCTGGCGCGACCTCAGCACCGTGCAGTTCGGCATGACGCCGGCGCACGCGATGACACTGGGGCCGATGGACATCGCGACCGGCAACTTCCTGGACCTGCTCAACGGCACCCGCGGGCTGCCGCTCCTGCGCGAGGAGGGCCGCCGGATGGACCTGCCCGACGGCCATGTGGACGAACTGGTCCGGCGGCTCGCCCGGTCCGGACTCCTCGACGACGCGAGGGGCGGGGGACCGGCCGCCGACGCCCTGCGCGCCAAGCAGGCCGTCCTCGACCGGCTCCGCCCGGACCTGGCCACGCTGTCCCTGACCACCACCGAACCGGGCGAGGCGATGGAACGCCTCGCCGCCCGCCGCTCCCTGCGCGTGCAGGTACGAGGCGTCGGCCGCGTCGGCGCCACGGTCGCCGCACTGCTGGCGGGCGCGGGCGTCGGCGAGGTGGACGTGCGCGACGGCGGCCGCGTGGAGCCCTGGGACGTGGCACCGGGCGGGCTGCCCGCCGAGTCGATCGGCGAGCGCCGCGACGAGGCCGCCCGCCGCGTCGTCCGCCAGGCCGCCCCGGACAGCCCGCCCCGCCGCGACCACCGGACACCGGCGGAACCCGCCGACCCGGGCTTCTCCCTGGTGATCCTCACCCCACGCGACGACGTCGCCGTGCACGCCCCCGCCCCGGCCACCGCCGAGCCCCTGATCGCCTCCGGTACGCCCCACCTGTACGCCGGGGTCGTCGAGGGCACCGGCGTGGTCGGCCCCTTCGTCCTGCCCGGCGAGACGGGCTGCGCCCGCTGCCTGCACGAAGGCCGGACCGACCGGGACCCGACGTGGCCCCGCCTGGCCGCCCAGTGGCACTCGGGCCGGCAGCGCTCGGTCCGCCCGTGCGACGTGACCTTGGCCACCACCGTCGCCGGCCTGACGGCCGCGCACGCCCTCGTCTTCCTCGACGGCCGCGCTCCCACCAGCGCGGGAGCCCGCTGGGAGATCTCCGTCCCCACTCTCCAGTGGCATGCGCGACCCGTCTGGGCGCATCCGGCATGCCCGTGCGGGGCGGCGGAGAGGGGTACGGAGAAAAGCAACAGGGAACGCGCCGCCGAGGACGGGAAGGCACACGAGACAATGGCGGTGGAACGGTCGTCAACGGAGGTACGCCGTCAGGCAGCGCGGCGCGCCCGGCTGTGACTTGGAGGGCGCATGTCTGATCTTCCCCGCAAGGCGGTCACCCGGACCGCCAAGCTCGCCGCGCTACCGCTCGGCTTCGCCGGGCGGGCGACCTGGGGCCTGGGCAAGCGGATCGTCGGCGAGTCCGCGGATCTCGTCGGCCGCGAACTGCAGCAGCGGACCGCCGAGCAGCTCTTCAAGGTGCTCGGCGAGCTCAAGGGCGGCGCGATGAAGTTCGGGCAGGCCCTGTCCGTCTTCGAGTCGGCGCTGCCCGAGGAGATCGCCGGGCCCTACCGGGCGGCCCTGACGAAGCTCCAGGACGCGGCGCCGCCGATGCCGACACGCACGGTGCACAAGGTCCTCACGGAGCAGCTCGGCCAGGACTGGCGGGAGCTGTTCCTGGAGTTCGAGGACAAGCCGTCCGCCGCGGCCTCGATCGGCCAGGTGCATCACGGGGTGTGGCACGACGGCCGCGAGATCGCGATAAAGGTGCAGTACCCGGGAGCCGGCGAGGCCCTGCTCTCCGACCTCAACCAGCTGAGCCGTTTCGCACGGCTGTTGGGCCCGCTCATCCCCGGCATGGACATCAAGCCGCTGATCGCGGAGCTGAAGGACCGCGTCTCGGAGGAGCTGGACTACGGGCTGGAGGCCCAGGCCCAGCAGGAGCACGCCGAGGAGTTCACCGACGACCCGGACTTCGTGGTGCCCGCCGTGGTCCACCAGTGCGACCAGGTCCTGATCACCGAGTGGATCGAGGGCATCCCGCTCTCGGAGATCATCACGGACGGCACCGAGGAGCAGCGCGACCGCGCCGGACAGCTCCTCGCCCGCTTCCTCTTCTCCGGCCCCGCCCGCACGGGCCTGCTGCACGCCGACCCGCACCCCGGCAACTTCCGCCTCCTGCCCGGCGGCCCGGAAGGCGACGACGACTGGCGCCTCGGCGTTCTGGACTTCGGCACGGTCGACCGACTCGCCGGCGGCCTGCCGGCCCCCATCGGCGACTCCCTGCGCATGACGCTGGACGGCGAGGCAGAGGCCGTCTACGACCTGCTCCGCATCGAAGGCTTCGTCAAGGAGTCCGTCGAGCTCGACCCCGACGCGGTCCTCGACTACCTCCTCCCGATCATCGAGCCGGCCCGCGTCGACGAGTTCACCTTCACCCGTGGCTGGATGCGCAGCCAGGCGGCTCGCGTGGCCGACATCCGCTCCCCCGCATACCAACTGGGCAAGCAGCTCAACCTCCCCCCGGCCTACCTCCTCATACACCGGGTGACCCTGAGCACCATCGGCGTCCTGTGCCAGCTGAACGCCACGGTCCGCCTCCGCGAGGAACTGGAGGAGTGGCTGCCGGGCTTCGTGCTGGAGGAGGACCCGGAGGAGGGGGACCCGGCGGCGGTCGAGGCGTGACGTCAGGGCCCCGAGGGGCCGGCACTCACCACCACGCCGAATCCAGCCGCCCCTCGATGGCCCGCAGGTTCTGCCGGGAACAGCCCTCGCAGAAGTACTGGCGCGTGCTGTTCTCCACGGAGCAGGTCCAGGTGGGCTGGGGAGTGCGGGCCGGGGTGCCGCAGCGGGCGCAGACGACGGGGCGGGGTTCCGCGGCGGAGCCGCCCTTGTCGCTGTCTCCGGGAAGACTCGTCACCCCGCCGACGATATCCCCGTGACCGGCTGAACCTCGGGTACAACGCACCGCGGGGGCCGGTCCGTTCGGTCGGACCGGCCCCCGCGGTGAAGCATCCGCCTCCTCGGGCCCGCTCGGGTCGGGAGGCCACCGCTTCAGGTGTGTCGGTTACTGCATGACGGCCATGGCCAGCGCCCGGCGGGCACGCCGCGAGGCGCGCTCGGCCCGGCGCTGCATCCGGCGGGCCGCCACCAGGCTCACGGCCCGTCGCTGCTCCCGCGCCTCATGCAGGCGGTCGTGCATATGCGCACGAGCCAGGGCTTCTGGGATGAGTTGCATCTCTCGGGTCCTGTTCTGACGCGAGTCGTTCGCGCCGGTGGTGGTGACGTCTGATGTCGCGGAGCCGGTGGGCTCGTTGGTGGACGGCTTCATCGGGGCCTGCTTCTGGGGGTCGTGCGTGAAGGGACGGTCGATCGTTCCTGCGGTGTTCATGCCGTGACCGGGTTCTTCCGCGGGCGGCCACGCGGCCGCTTCCGGGCGACGACGACACCCTGGACGAACAGCTCGCCACCCCAGACGCCCCAGGGCTCACGCCGCTCCTTGGCGCCGGCGAGGCAGGCCTCGACCAGCGGGCAGGTACGGCAGAGGGACTTGGCGTACTCGACGTCCGCCGGGGACTCCGCGAAGAAGACCTCCGGGTCGTAGGAACGGCACGGGACGGGTACGCCGAGGTTCTCGATGGCGTCGTCGAGCGCGGTGAGCGCAGTGAGCGGGGTCAAGGTGGAGTCCTCCGTGAGGCCGGGCGGGGGGATCGTTTCGGAAGGCGGTACGGACGGGGCGTGCGCTTCGAGTTGCACGGTGTTGGCTTCCTCGTCTGGTCGTTCCGGTCGGGTTGGACCGGGTGGCGGCTGGTACCGGGTTCTTTTCTTGTCCCGAGGCCCCTTCGCTCCGTCGTCCCGTTCGGGACAAACAGAAGGGCCGCGGATCCCGGATGGGGTTCCGCGGCCCTGAAGGCGCCGGCCTGATTGCCGATCAGGCTGGATCACTCCAGGGTTCTGGCCCACGGAAGGCCCACATCTGGTGGTGCTGCGTCGTCTGCTTCCGGAATCCGGCACCGGTCGCCGTAAAGGCATAGGCCTGGGCCTGTGCCACTACTGCTGCTTCCAGTGCCTTGGTCGGTCGCTCATTGCGCTCACGGACGGGAAGGACCGCGAGAGACAGGGAGGACGCCGGACGGACGGCACGAATGCCGGACAGACCGGTGCCCGGGTTGGAGACGCCGAGCATGCACAGGGAAGCGACCGAGCGATCGGTCATTTTGACGATGCTGGTGGAGCTCTTCTTGATGCTGATCACTGGACTCGCCTCCTCTCGGCGTCTCGGGGGACTGGGGTCAACCAGTCTGCGGATATGCAAGTAGAACACGGAATCAGGGCCTCCGAGAAGGCCGCTGTTCCCGTGCCTAAGAACCTATGGGGATTGCTGGGGCATGCGCAAACTATTTTTTCGACGAGTTCGTATCAGTCCCCGTCTTCCCCTCCTTCGGGCTGTTGGCCTGCGCAGATGGCCAGAACATCGGCTCCGTAGCGGTTGAGCTTGCGCATCCCGACGCCCGGGATCCGTGCCAGCTCGCCCTCGTCGTCCGGGGCGGTCTCGGCGATCGCCACGAGGGTCTTGTCGGTGAAGACGCAGAAGGCGGGCTGACCGCTGCGCCGGGCCTGCACCGCACGCCAGTCCCGCAACCGCTCGTACAGCCCCTCGTCCATGTCGGACGGACAGTCCTCACAGCGCATCAGCTTCATCTCACCGGCGTCGGTGAGGGTGCGTCCGCAGACCCGGCAGCGCGCGGGCGCGCGCTGCGTCCGTCTCGGAGCGGCGACGCCACCCGTGCGGTTCGCCCCACTGGAGTAGCCGCGCTCGATGCCGCCCGCCGCGCCCGCGCCGGCGCGGCCCGAAGCGGCTCCGGAGCCGGGGCGCAGTCCGTCGAGGAAGCGGCTCGGGCGCCGGCTCGGGCGGCCGCCGGGTGAGCGGGCGAGCGCCCAGGAGACGTGCAGGTGCGAGCGGGCGCGGGTGACACCGACATAGAGGAGACGGCGTTCCTCCTCGATCTGTTCGTCGGTCTTCGCGTAGGTGATCGGCATCATGCCCTCGGCGACTCCGACCAGGAAGACGACGTCCCACTCCAGGCCCTTGGCCGAATGCAGGGAGGCGAGGGTGACGCCCTGCACGGTGGGGGCGTGCTGGGCGTTCGCCCGTTCGTCGAGTTCCGCGACGAGGTCGGCCAGGGTGGCTCCGGGCCGGGCGGCTGCGAAGTCCTGGGCGAGGCCGACGAGCGCGGCCAGCGACTCCCAGCGCTCTCTGACGGCGCCGGAGCCCGCCGGGGGCGTGGTCGTCCAGCCCTCTCCGGAGAGCACGGCGCGCACCTGGGACGGCAGGTCGACGGCCTCGTCGAGGAGGGAGTCGTTGCCGCCGAAGCGGGCGGCGCCGCGCAGGGCGATGCCGGCCTTGCGCACCTCGGGCCGGTCGAAGAACCGCTCGGCGCCGCGCAACTGGTAGGGGATCCCGGCGTCGGCGAGTGCCTGCTCGTAGGTCTCGGACTGGGCGTTCGTACGGAACAGGATGGCGATCTCGCCGGCCGGGAAGCCGGAGTCGAGAAGTTCGCGGATGCGGCGGGCGGCGCCCTCGGCCTCGTCGGGCTCGTCGGTGTACTCGCTGTAGACGGGCTCAGGGCCTGCGGGGCGCTGGGAGACCAGTTCCAGCCGATGGTCGGCGGCGCGGCCACGGGCCTGGGCGAGCAGTCCGTTGGCGAGGTGGACGACCTGGGGCGTGGAGCGGTAGTCGCGGACGAGCTTGACGACGGTGGCGCCGGGGTGACGGGTGCGGAAGTCCAGGAGGTAGTCGGGGGTTGCGCCCGTGAACGAGTAGATCGTCTGGCTGGCGTCGCCGACGACGCACAGGTTGTCCCGGTCGCCGAGCCAGAGATCCAGCAGGCGCTGCTGGAGGGGGCTGACGTCCTGGTACTCGTCCACCACGAAGTGCTGGTACTGCGCACGTACCTGGTCGGCGATGTCGTGCCGGTCCTGGAGGACGGCGACGGTCAGCAGCAGGACGTCCTCGAAGTCGATGACCGCGCGGTCGCGCTTGAGGTCCTCGTAGGCGGCGTAGACCTGGGCGATCTCGGCGGGATCGCGGGGTGCCTCGCGGCCGGCCTTCGCGGCCGCGAGCGCGTAGTCGGACGGGACGGTCTGGGTGACCTTGGACCACTCGATCTCACCGGTGACGTCCCGCAGCTCGCCCCGGTCGAGGCGGATGCGGCAGGCGGCGGCCGCGTCGGCGACGAGCTGGACCTTGCGGTCGACCAGCCGGGGCATCGAACCGCCGACTGCTTTCGGCCAGAAGTACTGGAGCTGACGCAAGGCCGCCGAGTGGAACGTACGGGCCTGGACTCCGGCGGCGCCGAGCTGGCGCAGGCGGCCGCGCATCTCGCCGGCGGCGCGGTTGGTGAAGGTGACGGCGAGCACGCTGGACGGGTGCAGGATTGCGGCGCGCACGCCGTAGGCGATCCGGTGGGTGATCGCCCGGGTCTTTCCGGTGCCCGCGCCTGCCAGCACGCACACCGGTCCGTGCAGCGCGGTGGCGACCTCGCGCTGCTCGGGGTCGAGCCCTTCGAGCACCGCGTCGGCCGAATCCGGTACCCGCGGGAAGAGGGTGGAGTGGGTTGCTGCTGTCACACCGCCATGCTGCCAGGTCGCCGGAGACGGGTGAGCCGGTTATCCACAGGCGGGGCCACGCGGTCGTACTAATGCGGCAGGGATCACGTCATCAGGCGGCGGGCGGCGGGCGGCGGGCGGCGGGGAGGGGGCGACGGGAGCGGGCAGCGGGCAGCGGGGAATGGCGCCGACATCGCGTACGTTCCCTCTCTGCGACCACTTCCCCGACCCGCCGAAGGAGCGCGAGAGACATGCTGGGCACTGTGACGATGTACAGCACCACGTGGTGTGGCTACTGCCGCCGGCTGAAGAGCCAGCTGGACCGCGAGGGCATCGCGTACGACGAGATCAACATCGAGCAGGACCCGGAGTCCGCCGCGTTCGTGGAGAAGGCGAACGGTGGGAATCAGACGGTGCCGACCGTGCGGATCGTGCCCCTCGCGGGCGGCACGGAGGTCGTCATGACCAACCCGAGCCTCGCCCAGGTGAAGCAGGCGCTCAGCGCCTGACCTGCTGAGGGCCCTCGCCGGACAGTGTCCGGCGAGGGCCTTTCCTTTGGGCCACGACCTCACCGGACACCGTCCTCAGCAGCCCTTCTCCTGTCAGAACGTGCTGCGCGTCGGCAAGGGCTTGCCGTACCAGAGCTCGATCAGGCGGGCGGCGATCGAGATGCCGTACGGCGGCATCACCTCGCCCGAGTCGAAGGCTGCGCGCAGTTCGTCGCGGGAGAACCAGCGGGCCTCGCTGATCTCGTCGCCGTCGACGTCGATCTCGGTGGAGGTGGCGCGGGCCATGAAGCCGAGCATGAGGCTGGACGGAAAGGGCCAGGGCTGGCTGGCCACGTACTCGACCTGGCCGACCGTGATGCCGGCCTCCTCTCGGACCTCTCGGCGTACCGACTGCTCGATGGACTCGCCCGGCTCGACGAAGCCGGCCAGCGTGGAGAAGCGCCCTTCGGGCCAGTGGACCTGGCGGCCGAGCAGGATGCGGTCCTCCTCGTCGGTGACGGCCATGATCACGGCGGGGTCGGTACGCGGGTAGTGCTCGGCGCCACAGGCAGGGCAGCGGCGGATGTGCCCGGCCGCCGCGATGACCGTGCGCTCGCCGCAGCGGGAGCAGAAGCGGTGGGTGCGCTGCCAGTTCTCCAGGCCGACCGCGTGGACCATCAGGCCCGCGTCACGCGGCGACAGCAGGAGGCCGGCCTCGCGCAGGCCCGCCGGGCGCGCGGACTGGTCCATGCGGCCGGGCAGCGCGTCCTTCTGGAGCGCGAAGTAGCTGACGCCGTCCTCGTCGATGCCGAGGAAGTAGCGGTGTGCCTCGGTGAGCGGGGCTTCGAAGGACGGGCCCATGACGAGTTCGGTCCGTCCTTCGGACGTCTCGTCGATGAGGACCTGGCCGCCTGAGACCACGAAGCAGCGGGTCGTGGGGTGGCTCCATGCCGCCGCCAGCCAGGCCTCGTCGAGCCGGTGATGCGCGGCACGGTCGATGCCGCTCGGGGCGGTGAGCGAGATGGGTCGGTCGGCGGTGTGGTCGGTCCAGGTGGTCACGGGTGCTTCCAACTCCCCCGGTGGAACGGTTGATTCGGCGGCGGTTCAGCGGGATGTGTGGCGGGAGGCGACCGGGTCCGGCGGGGCCGCCGTGGCGCGGGCGGCCTCTCCAGTGTGCCGCGCGCGGGGCGCCCCCTCGACCATGGCGGTCAGGGCGCATGGCGCCAGTGCTCGGCGAGGTCGCCCCAGAGGTACGCGGTGGTCTCGGCGCCCTTGAGGAGCAGGTCCAGCTCGACCTTCTCGTTCGGCGCGTGCCAGCCGTCGGAGGGGACGGAGATCCCCAGGAAGAGAACGGGTGCGCCGAGGACTTCCTGGAGGTCGGCCGCCGGTCCGGAGCCGCCCTCGCGCGTGTAGCGGATCGGTTGGCCGAAGGCGCGGCTCATGGCGCGTACGACCGACTGCAGCGCGGGGTGGTCCAGCGGTGTCAGGCAGGGACGGGTGGCCGAGGAGAAGGCGATCTCGTGCCGGATGCCGGCGGGCACCTGGTCGGCGGCCCAGGCGCGGACCACCTGCTCGATGTGGTCCGGGTGCTGCCCGGCGACCAGGCGGAAGGAGAGCTTCACCATCGCCGAGGACGGGATGATCGTCTTGCTGCCCGGGCCCTGGTAGCCGCCGCCGAGGCCGTTGACCTCGGCGGTGGGGCGGGCCCAGACGCGCTCGAGAGTGGTGTGTCCGGCCTCGCCCTGGGTGGCGTGCGACTTGGCGGTGCGCAGCCACTGGGGCTCGTCGAAGGGGAGCTCGGCGAAGAGCGCGCGCTCCTGGTCGGTGAGGTCGACGACACCGTCGTAGAAGCCGGGGATCGCCACGCGCGCGTGCTCGTCGTGCAGGGCGGTGACCAGGCGGGCGACGGCGGTCGCCGGGTTGGGTACGGCGCCGCCGAAGGAGCCGGAGTGGATGTCCTGGTCGGGGCCGTACAGCCGGATCTCGCACTCGGCGAGGCCGCGCATGCCCGTGCACACCGTGGGGGTGTCCTCGGACCACATCCCGGTGTCGGAGACGATCACCGCGTCGGCGGCGAGCCGTCCCGCGTGCTCCTCGACAAGGGCCCGGAAGCACGGCGACCCGGACTCCTCCTCACCCTCGATCAGCAGCTTCAGGTTGACGGCCGGGGTGGTGCGGCCCGTGGCGGCGAGGTGGGCGCGGACTCCGAGGGTGTGGAAGAACACCTGTCCCTTGTCGTCGGCCGCCCCGCGCGCGTAGAGGCGGTTCTCCCGGACGACGGGGTCGAAGGGGTCGCTGTCCCAGCCGTCCTCGCGGGCGGCGGGCTGCACGTCGTGGTGGCCGTAGACGAGGACCGTGGGGGCCTGCGGGTCGTCCGAGGGCCACTCGGCGTAGACGGCGGGGGCGCCCGGCGTCTGCCAGACCTCGGCGGTCGGGAAACCGGTCTCCTTGAGCCTGCTCGCGAGCCAGTCGGCGCTGCGCCGCACGTCGGAAGCGTGCTGGGGCTGCGCGGACACCGACGGGATGCGCAGCCACTCGCCGAGATCGTCGAGGAAGGCGGCACGGTGCCGGTCGATGTACGTGCGGACGGCGCTGTCCGGGGTCTCGCTCATGCTCACGAGCCTATCGGCCCGCGCTGACACCCTGTTCGTGCGGTTCGTCACCGTACGGCTCGTCCAGCAGCAGCCGTTCCAGCGCGGCCCGGCCGGGGAGGTCGTCCGGCCGCGCGACCTCGCCGGTCCGCACGTACACGAACACGGCCGTGACCGACTCCAGGGGCACGCCCTGCTGCTCGGCCCAGGCCAGCCGGTACAGGGCGAGCTGGAGGGCGTCGGCGGACCGGCCCCGCCCCGTCTTCCAGTCGACGATCTCGTACGTCGTCCCCTCGCCGTCCCCGTCCCGATACACGGCGTCGATACGGCCCCGCACGACGCGGCCGGCGATGGCCAGCTGGAAAGGCGCCTCGACCCGGTAGGGCGTGCGGTGGGCGTACTCGGTGCGCTCGAAGGCCTCCTTCAGGGCCTCGAGGTCGCGTTCGTCGGCGATCTCGGCGTCACTGCCCGGCAGTTCCTCGGGCTCCAGCATGGGCAGCGTCAGCTCCTCGAAGCGGGCCTCCACCCAGGCGTGGAAGCGCGTGCCCCGGCGGGCCGCGGGCTGTGGCGGCCGCGGCATGGGCCGGACCAGTTCCTGCGCGAAGCCGTCCGGGTCGGCGGCCAGGCGCAGCAGCTGGGACGCGGTCAGCGAGGCCGGCAGCGGAACCTCCGTGACGGTTTCCCGCGCGCGGAGCAGCTCGCCCGTGAGGGCGTCGAGGTCGCGGTCCCAGGAGGCGATGGCGCGGGACTCCTCCGGGGTGAGCTCCGGGGTGAGGGTGCTCGGCCCGGACAGCGGCAGGTACGGGCGGGCGACCTGGGTCACGTCGGCGTCCGGGGGCGCCGCCTGGTGCGGGACGGTCGGGCGGGGGCCCCGCGCGGGGTGGGATCCCGGCGCGGGGCGGGGCGCGTCCGCCGGCCCGTGCGGGTCCGCGTCCGGGGGCCGGTGCGTGTCCGCGGGCGGGTCCGTGTTCGCGGGCCGGTGCGTGTCCCAGGAGTCCCAGTCGCCCGGGTCCTCCTCCTCGTAGGCCTCATAGGCCTCGTAGGCGTCCCCTTCATAGGGGATGGCGTCGGCTTCGTCACGGATGCCGTCGGGGTCCTCGTCGTCCGGCGGTGGTGGCCACTCCGGGTCGCCGTAGGCGTCGGGGTCGTGCACCGCGGCCGGGTGGTCGTCGTCGTGGGCGGTGAGGGCGTCGAGGTGGGCCAGGACCGTCTCGGCGGCCGTGCGGCGCCGGGCCTGGGCGGCGGCGTCCAGGGGCAGTGGCCACAACTGGTCGGCGGTCGCCTGATGGAGGGCGGGGTTCTCCTCGTCCTCGGCGGGTTCGTCCGCCCACGCCTCGATCTCGCCGTGACCGGCGGCGCAGTGTTGGTAGAGGTCGAGGAGGAAGTCGGAGGGGCCGCGCGGTTTCTTCTGGGTGGGGCCCCACCAGTGGCCGGAGCCGAGGAGGAGGGAGCGGGGACGGGTGAAGGTGACGTAGCCGAGGCGGAGTTCCTCGATGTGCTGGTGGTCCTTCATCGCCTCGTGGAAGGCCTTCATACCGCGCGCGTCCCATGTCCGGATGTCGGGCAGCGTGTCGGCGTCGCCGCGCAGCTCGTGCGGGAGCACCTTCGCCTGGGCGGTCCACTTCTCGCGGCCCTGGCCGCTGGGGAACGTGCCGGTGACGAGCCCGGGGACGGCGACGACGTCCCACTCCAGGCCCTTGGACTTGTGCGCGGTGAGCACCTTGACGGTGTTCTCGCCGCCCGGCAGCGCGTTGTCGAGGCCCTTCTCGTACTGGGCTGCGGTACGCAGGAAGCCCAGGAACGCGAGCAGGCTCGCCTCGCTCTCGTCGGCGGCGAAGGAAGCGGCGACGTCCAGGAAGTTGGACAGGGTCTCGCGGCGGCGGGCGGCGAGGGCGTGCGGAGACGCCGACAGCTCGACCTCCAGGCCGGTGACGGCGAGGACGCGGTGCAGGACGTCCATGAGCGGGTCGGACAGGGAGCGGCGCAGGTCGCGCAGCTCGGCGGCGAGGCGGGCGAACCGCACGCGCGCGTCCGGCGAGAACGGCAGCCCGTCGTCGTCCCCGCCGCCCCCCATCGGCGACTCCAGGAACGTGTCCAGGGCGTCGGCCAGCGAGATCACCTCGGCCGGGTCGACCCCCTCGACCGCCTCGGCGAGCCTGCGGTCGGGGTCGTCGTCCCCCTCCACGCGCGCGTGCGACACGAGCACCCGCGCACGCCTGCCGAGCAGGGCGAGGTCGCGCGGGCCGATGCGCCAGCGCGGGCCCGTCAGCAGGCGGACCAGGGAGGCGTTGGCGCCCGGGTCCTGGAGCACCTCGCAGACGGCGACCAGGTCGGCCACCTCGGGCAGGTGCAGCAGTCCGGAGAGGCCGACGACCTCCACGGGAATGCCGCGGGCGACGAGCGCGCCCTGGATCTCGGCGAAGTCGGTCGCCGTGCGGCACAGCACCGCGATCTCGCCGGGCTCCTGGCCGGTGCGGACGAGGTGGGCGAGGGAGTCGGCGATCCAGTCGATCTCCTCTGCGTGCGTGCGCAGCAGCGCGCAGCGGACGATGCCGTCGCGTTCGGCGCCGGGAGCCGGGCGGAGGGCCTCCACGCCCGCGTGCATGGCGCGCAGCGGCTCGGCCAGACCGTTGGCGAGGTCCAGGAGCCGGCCGCCGCTGCGGCGATTCTGGCTGAGCGCCTGGCGCTCGGCTGTGCTGCCGTCGGGGTGGGCGAAGTGCTCGGGGAAGTCGTCGAGGTTGGCGACGGAGGCGCCGCGCCAGCCGTAGATGGCCTGGCAGGGGTCGCCGACGGCGGTCACGGGGTGGCCGGTGCCGCCGCCGAACAGGCCCGCCAGGAGGACGCGTTGGGCGACGGACGTGTCCTGGTACTCGTCGAGAAGGACCACGCGGAACTCGTCGCGCAGGATGCGGCCGACGTCGGGGAGTTGGGCGAGCTGTGCGGCGAGGGCGATCTGGTCGCCGAAGTCGAGCAGGTCCCGCTCGCGCTTGGCCGCCCGGTACCGCAGGACCAGTTCGACGAGTTCCCGGCGGGCGGCGGCGGTGTCGGGGACCTTGCGCAGGTCCGCGTTGGTGAGCTTGGCGCCGTCCAGCGTGCGCAGCAGCTCGGCGTCCCACGCGCGCAGGCTCTCGGGCCGTACGAGGTGTTCGGCCAGCTCGGAGTCGAGGGCGAGGAGGTCGCTGACGAGGTCCGGGAAGGAGCGGGTCAGCGCCGGGTAGGGGCCCGGGGCTTCGCGGAGCACGCGCGCGGCGAGCTGGTAGCGGGTGGCGTCGGCGAGCAGGCGGGAGGTCGGTTCGAGGCCGATGCGCAGGCCGTGGTCGGTCAGCAGGCGGCCCGCGAAGGCATGGTAGGTCGAGATCACCGGCTCGCCGGGCGGATTGTCCGGGTCGATGACATCGGGGTCGGTGACGCCGGCCCTCACGAGCGCCTTGCGCACCCGCTCGGCGAGTTCACCGGCGGCCTTGTTGGTGAACGTGAGGCCGAGCACCTGTTCGGGCGCGACCTGGCCGGTGCCGACCAGCCACACCACTCGTGCCGCCATCACCGTCGTCTTGCCGGAGCCGGCTCCGGCCACGATCACCTGCGGGGCGGGCGGCGCGATGATGCAGGCCGTCTGCTCCGGGGTGAACGGAATCCCGAGGAGCTCCTTGAGCTGCTCGGGATCGGTGATACGTGCGGACACCTCAGAGAGGCTAGCGGCGGGCACTGACAACGCATGCCGAATCGGCCGCCGGAGCGGGAGAAGCGCAGGTCAGACCGTACCGTGCCCTATGTCACTCGACCACGTGGCGTCCCTCGGGGCGGGCGCTGCACGACGCCCGGAACGCGCAGTGCGCGCAGTGCTGGCCGGTCGTGGGTGAGAACCGCTCGTCGAGCACCTTGCCGGCCGCCGTCGCCAGCAGCTCGCCGGCCCACTCCCCCTCAAGGGGTTCCTGGGCCTGCACCTTGGGCAGCGTCTCGCCGCCGTCCCGCTTGGCGGCGCCCTGACGCAGCTGGACCAGTTCGGCGCCGCCCGGCTCGGGGCGCACGCCGTCGAACGCCTCGTCCACGGCGCCCTCGCGCACCGCCAGCTGATAGACGGCCAGCTGGGGATGGCGCCCCACCTCCTTGGAGGTGGGGGCCTGCTTGCCGGTCTTGAAGTCGACGACGTACGCGCGTCCTTCGCCATCCGCCTCGACCCGGTCCATGGAGCCGCGGATGCGCACCTCGTAGTCGCCCGCTCCGAGCGTGACGTCGAAGTCGTGCTCGCTCGCCACCGGCGTGCGTCCCGTGCGGTCCATCACATGCCACTGGAGGAAGCGTTCGAGCGCCACGCGCGCGTGCTGCTTCTCCTGCGCGGACTTCCACGGAGCGTCGAAAGCCAGGGCGTTCCACACCGAGTCGAGGCGCTCCATGAGCACGTCGAGGTCGGCCGGGGTGCGCCCGGAGGCAACCTCGTCGGCGAGGACGTGCACCACGTTGCCGAAGCCCTGCGCGACGGTGGCGGGCGCGTCGGCCTTCACCTCACGGCCGAGGAACCACTGCAGGGCGCAGGTGTTGGCGAGCTGGTCCAGGGCGCTGCCCGACAGCACGACGGGCTGGTCGCGATCGCGCAGCGGCACCTTGGACTCGGTGGGTTCGAACATGCCCCACCAGCGGTACGGATGCGCGGACGGGACCAGCGGGCGGCCTTCCTCGTCGGCGAGGGCGGCGAGCCGGGCCAGCCGGCGGGCGGCGGCCTCCCTGAGAGCGTCGGACGCGTGCGGGTCGACGGTCGTCGCGCGCAGTTCGGCGACGAGCGCGGCCACGGACAGCGGGCGGCGGGGGCGGCCGGTGACGTCCCTGGGTTCGACGCCGAGCTCCGTCAAGAAGCGGGAGGGCTGGTCGCCGTCGTCGGCGGGGGCCTTGACCGCGGTGACGACGAGGCGTTCACGCGCGCGCGTGGTGGCGACGTAGAACAGGCGGCGCTCCTCGGCGAGGAGGGCACCCGGGGTGAGCGGTTCGGCGAGTCCGTCGCGGCCGATCCGGTCGGCCTCCAGGAGGGAGCCGCGGCGGCGCAGGTCCGGCCACAGGCCTTCCTGGACGCCCGCCACGACGACGAGCCGCCACTGCAGCCCCTTGGCGCGGTGCGCGGTCATCAGGCGTACGGCGTCGGGCCGTACGGTACGGCCCGCGAGGGTGTCGGCGGCGATGTCCTCGGCCTGAAGCTCTTCCAGGAAGTTCAGTGCGCCGCGGCCGCCGGTGCGCTCCTCCGCGCGGGCCGCGGTCGCGAACAGCGCGCACACGGCGTCCAGATCGCGGTCGGCGTTGCGTCCGGCCGCACCACCTCGGCGGGTTGCCCGTTCCAGGCGGGCGGGCCACGGCGTGCCCTCCCACAGGTCCCAGAGGGCCTCCTCGGCCGTGCCACCGCCGGCGAGCCGTGCACGCGCCTTCTGCAGCAACGCGCCCAGGCGCTGGGCGCCGCGCGCGTACGCCGGGTCGTGCGCCACCAGACGCTCGGGTTCGGCGAGCGCGCGCGCGAGCAGTTCGTCCGACGGCGGTGGCACGGCGTTGCCCGCGGCCCGCTCCTCGTCGCGCAGGGCGCGCCCGAGCCGGCGCAGGTCTGCGGCGTCCATGCCGGCGAGGGGCGAGGCGAGGAGGGTGAGCGCGGTCTCGGTGCCGAGCCAGCACGTCGCCGCCTCCGGCGCGGTCTCGGCATCCGGCTCGGGCTGCGAGGCCGAACCCGGCTCGGGCTGGGGCTCGGAATTCGGCTCGGACCGCGACTCGGGCTCGGGCTGCGGCTCGGCCTCGGAGTCGGAATCCGACTCGTGCTGCGGCTCGGGCTCGGGCTCGGGCTGCGGCGCGGAATCCGGCTGGGGCTGTGGCTCGCCAGAAGGTTTTCCGATTTCTGACGGTACGTCCGCAGCCCCCTCCCCCGTCTCCACGCCCTCCGCGCTCCATTGGGGACGCAGCCCCGCCTCCGCCGAAGCCACCGCCCGCAGTGCCGTCAGCAGCGGTGCCACGGCCGGCTCGTGGCGCAGCGGCACGTCGTCGCCGTCGATGTCCAGGGGTACGCCGGCGGCCGTGAGGGCACGGCGCACCGTCGGGATCATGCGGGATCCGGCTCGTACCAGGACCGCCATCTCGCTCCATGGGAGGCCGTCCTCCAGATGCGCGCGGCGCAGGATGTCGGCGATGTTGTCCAGCTCGGTGCCGGCCGTCGGGTAGGTGTAGACCTCGACGCGGCCCCCGTCCCTCAGGGGGGTCAGCTCCCGGTGGGCGCGGACCTTCTCCGCCGGGAGCCGGGTGAGAGGCATCCGCTGGGTCAGCAGCCGGGTCGCGGTGAGCAGGGCGGTGGAGGCGCGGCGGGAGGTGCGCAGGACCTCGACGGGGGCCGGGCGGCCGTCCGCGCGCGGGAAGGCGCCGGGGAAGTCGAGGATGCCGTTCACGTCCGCGCCCCGGAAGGCGTAGATCGACTGGTCGGGGTCCCCGAAGGCGACAAGGGTGCGGCCCTCGCCGGCCAGGGCGTGCAGCAGCCGCACCTGGGCGGGGTCGGTGTCCTGGTACTCGTCCACGAACACGGCGTCGTACCGGGCGGCGAGCCCCGCCGCGACGTCGGGGCGGCGGGCGAGGAGCACCGCGCGGTGCACCAGTTCGGCGTAGTCGAGGACGCCCTGCAGGTCGAGGACGTCGAGGTACTCGGCCAGGAACGAGGCCGCGGCACGCCAGTCGGGGCGGCCGATGCGGCGGGCGAAGGCGTCCAGGGCTTCCGGGCCCAGGCCGAGTTCACGGCTGCGGGCGAGCACCGCACGGACCTCGTCGGCGAAGCCCCGGGTGGTCAGGCAGGCGCGCAGCTCGTCCGGCCAGCGCACGTGCGCGAGGCCGAGCCGCTCCAGGCCGGGCTGGCCCGCGAGCAGCTCACGGACGGCGACATCCTGTTCGGGGCCGGACAGCAGCCGCAGCGGTTCGACGAACAGGTCGCTGTCCTGGTGGGCGCGGACCAGGGCGTAGCAGTACGAGTGGAAGGTGGTCGCCTGAGGTGCGCGCGCCGCCCCTATGCGCAGCGCCATCCGGTCGCGCAGCTCGACGGCCGCCTTGCGGCTGAACGTCAGCACCAGGATCCGCTCGGGGTCGACGCCCCGCGCGATGCCGGCCGCGACGGACTCCACCAGGGTGGTCGTCTTGCCGGTTCCCGGGCCTGCGAGGACGAGCAGGGGACCGGAACCGTGGTCAACCACCGCGCGCTGTGCCGCGTCCAGACCAGGGGGAGCCGAGCGGGCCGGTGGAGTACGTACCAACCGGTAAGCGCCGCGGTCCCCCTGCCGCACCGGCTGGTGCGGCAGGCGCCTGGTGGAAGAAGAGGAGCTCACGTGGTTCGCCGGTCCTGGTGGTTGTGGTGGGGGCCGACCGCCGTGCGCGCAGGGCGGTGGCCGCGGGATGAGGGGGACACGTGCAGCCGACGCTACGCCGACGGGCCGGACGGAAGCTGGGCTTCCGCTTCTTCCCGCACGGCTCACAGGACCCGCGTGTCCCTTGCACCACGAACGTACGTCATGCCACGGATGTGCCCTGTTTCCCCCGTACGGATCAGAGGCCTCCCGCGGACGCGTTCCATGGCGGAAGCTGTCAGGTGTGAGCCCTCGCGCGTTCGCCGCCGTCCCACCGCGCGCGTCTCATGTCGACGCGCGGCAGGTGACCCTCGGCCGCCCGGGCCGTCTCCTTCAGGGGCGTGCCCTCGGCGCGGTAGTGCCCGAGCGCCTCCAGCTCGTGCCCCGGAAGCAGGACACCGTCCGCCCGGACGACCCGCCACCATGGAACGGCACCCCCGTAGAGCGCCATCACCCGGCCGACCTGCCGGGGGCCGCCCTCCTCCAGCCACTCGGCGACGTCCCCGTACGTCATGACCCGCCCCTCCGGAATCAGATCGGCGACCTCCAGGACCCGCTCGGCGTACTCCGGCAGATCCTGCGCGTACCGCGGGCGGGCGTCCTCGGGAAGGCTGTCCTCGCTCATTCGCGCCATCCTGCCGCACACCTCCGACAACGCGACGCGCTCGCCACTGTGCGTGACCCTCGCCCTGCGTCAGAGCTTCGGGCAGACTGTGCGCCCCCGCATTTGCACCCTGATGCCCCCGTGTGTCGGTTGGGCATGCCACCATCGTGCGGGCGGTGACTGGTGATACGAGATCAAGAAGAGACGATGAAGCAGCAGGGTGTGCACGCCCAGGACGCGGAGAGCACCCCTGATGCCCCGTCGCGCCCGGACACCGCCGACGCGGACGACGCGCCCGTGAAGGGGGCCGACGAGGAGCCGGCCCGACGGGACACGGCCGAGGAAGCCGACGGCACGGCCGGACGGAGCCGCCACGACTTCGCCGGTGCGGCCGGCCGGGGCACCGGCGACGACTCCGGCGACCCGCGCACCGACGAGGTCGAGGGCGACGAGCCACTCCTCCCCGCGCGCGTGCACCGCCCCTCCGACCTGATGCGGCTCCTGGTGGGCGTGCTCGCCATCGGCGTGCTGCTCGCCATCGCCGCGTTCGCGCACGGCACCACCTCGGGGCTCGAACAGGACATCAACAAGGGCACCGGACAGGCGCCCGACCTGCTCATCAAGATCGCGGGACTGGCGTCCAGCATCGCGATCCTGCTGGTGCCGGTGGCGTTCGCGATCGAGCGGCTGATGAAGCGCGACGGGCTGCGCATCGCCGACGGCGTGCTCGCGGCGGTCCTCGCACACGGCGTCACCCTCGCCACCGACCTGTGGGTCGCCCGGGCGTCGCCCGACTCGATCCAGGACGCCCTCACCCAGCCCTCGCCCGGTGACATCCACGCCCTGACCGACCCGGTGCACGGCTATCTGGCCCCGGTCATCGCGTACATGACGGCCGTCGGCATGTCCCGCAGACCCCGCTGGCGCGCGGTGCTGTGGATCGTGCTGCTGCTCGACGCCTTCTCGATGCTCGTCACCGGGTACACCACCCCCTTCTCGATCATCCTCACGGTGCTGATCGGCTGGACCGTGGCCTACGGCACGCTGTACGCGGTCGGCTCACCCAACGTCCGCCCGACGGGCCGGACACTGATGGCGGGCCTGCGGACGGTCGGCTTCCACCCGGTGAGCGCGGCCCGCGAGGACACCCTGGACGCCGCGGACGCCGGCGCCCGCGGCCGGCGCTACTTCGTCACCCTGGAGGACGGCCCACCCCTGGATGTCACGGTCGTCGACCGCGAGCAGCAGGCACAGGGCTTCTTCTACCGGGTGTGGCGCAACCTGACCCTGCGCGGCTTCGCCACCCGGCGCAGCCTGCAGTCGCTGCGGCAGGCCCTGGAGCAGGAGGCCCTGCTGGCCTACGCGGCGATCGCGGCGGGCGCCAACGCGCCCAGACTGATCGCGACCTCCGAACTCGGCCCCGACGCGGTGATGCTCGTCTACGAGCACAGCGGCGGCCACACCCTCGACTCGCTGCCCGAGGAGGAGATCACCGACGAACTGCTGCGCCACACCTGGCACCAGGTGCGGGCACTGCAGTCGCGGCGCATCGCCCACCGCAGGCTGGCGGGTGACGCGATTCTGGTGGATCGTTCCGGCACGGTGATCCTCACCGACCTGCGCGGAGGCGAGATCGCGGCAGGCGATCTGCTGCTGCGCATGGACGTCGCCCAGCTGATGACGACGCTCGCCCTCCGGGTCGGCGCGGAGCGCGCGGTGGCCTCCGCCGTCGAGGTGCTCGGCCCCGACGCGGTGGCCGACTGCCTGCCCATGCTCCAGCCCATCGCCCTGACACGCTCCACGCGCGCGACGCTGCGGCGGCTGGCCAGGGAGCGGGCGGAACGCGAACGTGAGGCGGTGCTGGAGGCCTCCCGGCAGTCCAAACAGGCCCGGCTGGAGGCGGCCGGGGACGACACGGCGGTCGTACTCGAAAAGCTCGACAAGAAGGCCGTACGCGCGCAGAACCGGGCCGAGAAGCGGGCCATCGACGAAGCCCTGGACGAGGCGCGCGAGGACGATCTGCTCACGCAGATCCGGCACCAGGTGCTCCGGATCCGGCCACAGGCACCGGTCGAGCCGGCCCGCCTGGAGCGGGTGCGGCCGCGCACGCTGCTGAGTCTCATCGCCGGCGCGATCGGCGCGTACTTCCTGCTCACCCAGCTCACGCACATCGAGTTCGGGCCTCTGATCGCCAACGCCGAATGGGGCTGGGTCATCGCGGCCGCCCTGTTCTCGGCGCTCAGCTATGTGGCCGCCGCGATGGCCCTGCTGGGCTTCGTACCCGAGCGGGTGCCGTTCCTGCGGACCATGGCCGCGCAGGTCGCCGGCTCCTTCGTGAAGATCGTGGCGCCGGCCGCGGTGGGCGGTGTCGCGCTCAACACGCGCTTCCTGCAGCGCTCGGGCGTGCGGCCCGGGCTCGCGGTGGCCAGCGTCGGCGCGTCCCAACTGTTCGGACTCGGCTGCCACATCCTGATGCTGCTGGCGTTCGGCTATCTGACCGGTACCGAGAAGACGCCCTCCCTGTCGCCGTCCAGGACCGTCATCGCGGGTCTGCTGACGGTGGCGGTGCTGGTGCTCGTGGTGACCTCCGTGCCGTTCATGCGGAAGTTCGTCTCCACGCGCGTGCGGTCGCTGTTCGCGGGTGTCGTGCCGCGCATGCTGGACGTGCTTCAGCGGCCGCAGAAGCTGGTCACCGGCATCGGCGGCATGCTGCTGCTCACCGCCTGCTTCGTGATGTGCCTGGACGCCTCCATCCGCGCGTTCGGCGACGAGACGACCTCGATCAGCATCGCCAGCGTCGCCGTGGTCTTCCTCGCGGGCAACGCGCTCGGCTCGGCCGCTCCGACACCGGGCGGTGTGGGCGCCGTCGAGGCGACCCTGACCGTCGGTCTGATCGCCGTCGGCCTCCCCAGTGAGGTCGCCGCCCCCGCCGTACTGCTGTTCCGGCTGCTGACGCTGTGGCTGCCGGTGCTGCCGGGCTGGCTGGCGTTCAACCATCTGACGCGGAAGGGCGCACTGTAGGGACACCTGTGTGGGCGGCAAGTGAGGCACGCGCGCGTGCACTCGGCCGCTCCGTCCGGAGTGCCCTCGATCACGCCCCCACGTGCCCTCGGTCACGCAGGCCACCCCGCCCACGCGTACCTCGTACGGCCCGCCCACGGCGAGCGCCCCGGCGTTCCCGGGCGCAGGATGGATGCATGCCGAAACCTTCCCGGCTGCGCGCCGCTGCCCTGACCGCCTCCGCCGTGTTGCTGTCCACCGTGCTGGCGGGGTGCGGCGACGACTCCCAGGACCAGGATCTGACGGCCCAGAAGCTGAGCTGGAAGGACTGTCCGGCGCCCGACCAGGCGCAGGGCGGCGGTGACGCCCCGTCCCCGCTGCCGAACGGCGGCGACTGGCAGTGCGCGACGATGAAGGCGCCCCGCGACTGGAGCGACCCGGAGGGTGACACCATCGGCATCGAGCTGATCCGGGCCAGGACGAGCGGTCCGGCGGACAAGCGCATCGGCTCGCTGATCTTCAACTTCGGCGGCCCGGGCGGCTCGGGTGTCACGACGCTGCCCGCGTTCGCCGAGGACTACACTACGCTGCGCACCCGCTACGACCTGGTGAGTTTCGACCCGCGCGGGGTCGGCCGCAGCGCCGGGGTGTGGTGCGAGAACGACCAGCAGCTCGACGTCTACTTCCAGCAGGACGCCACACCGGACGACGCCGCCGAGCGCACCGAGTACGTCGACAACGTCAGAGAGTTCAACGCCGCCTGCGAGAAGAACTCCAAGAAGATGCTGCCGCAGGTGCGGACCACCGACGCGGCCCGTGACATGGACTTGATGCGCCAGGTGCTCGGCGACGACAAGCTCCACTACTTCGGCATCTCCTACGGCACCGAACTGGGCGGCGTCTACGCGCACCTGTTCCCGAAGAATGTCGGACGGGCGGTGTTCGACGCCGTGGTCGACCCCACGCAGGACTCCGAACAGGGCTCACTGGGGCAGGCCAAGGGCTTCCAGCTCGCGCTCGACAACTACGCACAGCACTGCGTGTCGCAGGAGGAGGACTGTCCGGTCGGGGAGAGCGCGCAGGACGTCAAGGACCGCATCGCCAAGCTGCTCAGGGACCTGGACAGCAAGCCGATCCCCGGCATCTTCCCCCGCGAGCTGACCGAGACCGCCGCCACCAGCGGCATCGCCCAGGCCCTGTACTCGCAGGACTTCTGGGAGTACCTCACCGAGGGCCTTGAGCAGGCGTACGACGGGGAGGGACAGATCCTGATGATGCTGTCGGACTCGTTGAACGGCCGCAACCAGAACGGCGAGTACAGCAACCTCACCGCGGCCAACGTCTCCATCAACTGCGCCGACGACAAGCCGCGGTACACCACCGAGTACGTGGAGGGGAGGCTGCCCGACTTCCGGGCCGCCTCACCGGTGTTCGGCGACTTCCTGGCCTGGTCCATGATGAGCTGCACCGACTGGGCGGTGGCCGGCGCCGCCGACCATCCGGACGTGAGCGCGCCCGGCTCGGCGCAGATCCTCGTCATCGGCAACACCGGCGACCCGGCCACGCCGTACGAAGGTGCCCGCAGGATGGTGCAGGCGCTGGGCAAGGGGGTCGGCGTGGAGCTGACGTACAAGGGGCAGGGGCACGGCGCGTACGACAGCGAGAGCAAGTGCGTGAAGCGAGCGGTGGACGGCTATCTCCTGGACGGAAAGGTGCCGGCGAGCGGGACAGTCTGCTCCTGACGGCGAACCCGCAGGTCAAAAGGTTATCCACAGGCTCCGACGGGTTCGGCTCGCTCCGCCTACCATGGCGGGACAGCCGTTGGCGACGGAGCGCGGGCGGCCTCACAGGGGGGATTGTGGCCATGTCACGTTTTGTACGGTGGACGGCTCCGGCCGTCGCCGCCGGGCTGTTGGTGGCGGGTTGCGCAGGCTCGTCCGACGACTCCTCGGACGACAGCAAGGGGACGTCCGCCCCACCGCCGGCCGAATCCTCCGGCGGGTCCGCCTCGGGACTGCCCTCCTCGCTCGCTAACCAGAAGCTCGACTGGGGCGACTGCGAGGCCACCGACGACGCCCCCGCACCCGGAGACGAGTGGCGGTGCGCGACGTTGAAGGTCCCACTGGACTGGGCGAAGCCTGAGGGCGGGACGATCGACCTGGCCCTGATCCGCTCCGAGGCGAGCGGCGACGACCGCATCGGCTCGATGCTCTTCAACTTCGGCGGGCCCGGCAGCTCGGGCGTCTCGACCCTGCCGGCGTACGCGTCCACCGCCTCCATGCTGCACGAGCGGTACGACCTCGTGAGCTGGGACCCGCGCGGAGTGGGCGCCAGCGAGGGCATCCGCTGCCGCAGCGACAGGGAGATACAGGCCGCAGAAGCGGTGGACGTCAGCCCGGACACATCGGCCGAGGAGACGGCGTACTTCCGTGACGCCGCCGACTTCGGCCAGGGTTGCGAGGCGTCGACCGGAAAGCTGCTGGCACATGTCTCGACCGCCGACACGGCCCGCGACATGGACCTGATGAGGCATGTCCTCGGCGACGCGAAGACGCACTACTTCGGCATCTCGTACGGCACCGAACTCGGCGGTGTCTACGCCCATCTGTTCCCGGAGAACGTAGGACGGCTGGTCCTGGACGCGGTCGTGGACCCGAGCGCCGACGCGGTGGGCCACGCCAAGAACCAGACGCTGGGCTTCCAGCGCGCGCTCAACGACTACCTGAAGTCGACCGGCCAGAACCCGGAGCAGGGCTCTCGGAAGATCGCGGACCTGCTGCGGCGGATCGACGCGGAGCCGCTGGCGACGTCGGGCGACCGGAAGCTGACGCAGTCGCTCGCCTTCACCGGCATCGTGCTGCCGCTCTACAGCAAGTCGAGCTGGCCCACGCTCACCGCGGCTCTGGAGTCCGCTGAACAGGGCGACGGTTCCGCGCTGCTGGCACTCGCCGACAGCTACAACGAGCGCGACGAGGCGGGCCGTTACACCACGACGACCCACTCGCAACGGGTCATATCGTGCTTGGACGACAAGCAGCGGCCCACGCCCGAGGAGGCGAAGAAGCTGCTGCCGGAGTTCGAGAAGATCTCGCCGGTATTCGGTCAGTTCCTCGGATGGGACACGGCGGGCTGGTGCCACGAGTGGCCGGTGGCCGGGCAGTTCGACACCCCGGAGGTGAGCGCCCCGGGAGCGGCGCCGATCCTCGTGGTGGGCAACACCGGCGACCCGGCGACGCCCTACGAGGGCGCCCGCAGGATGGCGGACGAACTGGGCAAGGGCGTCGGCGTGATGCTCACCTGGAAGGGCGAGGGACACGGTGCCTACGGGAGCGGCAGCGACTGCGTCGACTCCACGATCAACGCGTACGCGCTGGACGGAACGGTGCCGAAGGACGGCGAAGTCTGCTCATGACGACGGTGGGGGCCCCGCGTACCCCTGGCACGCGAAGCCCCCACCGGACGGAAAGCCCGACCCGATCAGTAGACCGGCTTGTCCGGCTCGATCTGGTTGACCCAGCCGATGACGCCGCCGCCGACGTGGACGGCGTCGGAGAAGCCCGCGGACTTCAGGACCGCGAGGACTTCCGCACTGCGGACACCCGTCTTGCAGTGCAAGACGATCTTCTTGTCCTGTGGAAGGGTCTCCAGGGCGGTGCCCATGAGGAACTCGTTCTTCGGGATCAGCTTGGCGCCCGGGATCGAAACGATCTCGTACTCGTTGATCTCGCGGACGTCGATGATCTCGATGTTCTCGCCGTCGTCGATCCACTCCTTGAGCTGCTTGGGAGTGATCGTCGAGTCGGCGGCCGCCGCCTGGGCCTCCTCGGAGACGACGCCGCAGAAGGCCTCGTAGTCGATGAGCTCGGTGACGGTGGGGTTCTCGCCGCAGACCGCGCAGTCGGGGTCCTTGCGGACCTTGACCTGGCGGTACTGCATCTCCAGGGCGTCGTAGATCATCAGGCGGCCGACCAGCGGCTCACCCGTGCCCGTGAGGACCTTGATGGCCTCGGTGACCTGGATCGAGCCGATGGACGCGCACAGTACGCCCAGCACACCGCCCTCGGCGCAGGAGGGGACCATGCCGGGGGGCGGGGGCTCCGGGTAGAGGCAGCGGTAGCAGGGGCCGTGCTCGGACCAGAACACGGAGGCCTGGCCGTCGAAGCGGTAGATCGAGCCCCAGACGTACGGCTTGTTCAGCAGCACGCAGGCGTCGTTGACCAGGTAGCGGGTCGCGAAATTGTCCGTGCCGTCGACGATCAGGTCGTACTGGCTGAAGATGTCCATCACGTTGTCGGCCTCGAGCCGCTCTTCGTGCAGGACCACGTTCACGTACGGGTTGATGCCGAGCACGCTGTCGCGGGCCGACTCGGCCTTGGAGCGGCCGATGTCCGCCTGGCTGTGGATGATCTGGCGCTGCAGGTTGGACTCGTCGACCTCGTCGAACTCCACGATGCCGAGGGTGCCGACGCCCGCCGCGGCCAGGTACATCAGGGCCGGCGAGCCCAGGCCGCCGGCGCCGACACACAGCACCTTGGCGTTCTTCAGCCGCTTCTGCCCGTCCATCCCGACGTCGGGAATGATCAGGTGGCGGGAGTACCTGCGGACCTCGTCTACGGTGAGCTCGGGGGCCGGCTCGACCAGGGGTGGCAGCGACACGGGGACTCCGTTGGTCGGTCTATCACTACGGATGTTCTTCGCGTAACACTGCCACGGCCTTTTTCATTCCGAGACACCTGTTCCGACACGCGAGACGATTTCGTCCCAGTAGCCGGGCATCGTCTCCCAGGGATCCGTGCGCCCGCCGCGATGCGTGCGCCCGCCGCGATCCGTGTGGTCGGTGAAGTAGATGGTCTCGGCGCCCTGCCAGCGTGCGATGCGCAACGCCTCGTCGAGATGGCCACGGGGCACTCCGTGCACGAAGTGGCAGAAGCGCTCGGGCCCGTACTCGGCGGTCCACTCGGCCGCCTGCGACCAGCGGTAGTCGCTCCAGGAACCGCGGAAGGTGACCAACTGGTCGGCGGACTCGGCATAGCCGGGGTAAGGGTGGGTGCCGTGGCCGAGGACGACATGGGCGTCGTCACGCAGGGCGCGCAGGGCGGTCGCGGTGCGGCGGATCTCGGGGAGGGCCGAGCGGTCGGCCGGGCAGCGGTCCAGGAGGAAGCCGTCGACCTGGTACCAGTCGAGATACCGGCGGGCGTCCGCGATCATCTCGCCGAAGCCGCGGGCGCCATACCGGGCGTCGAGACGACCGAGGACGCGGACACCGACGTTGCGGAGGCGGCCGGCCGCCTCCAGGCAGTGCGGGTCGGGAAGCACGCCGGGGCCGTCGGCGACGTTCAGGACGACCCAGTGCAGGGCGGCGCCGTTGCGGGCCAGTTCGACCCACTCGGTGGAGGCGAGGAGGGGGTGGGCAGGGCCGGGGACACCTAAGCCGGTGTGGACGCCGGTGTCGGCGGTTCTCGCCTTTGTCCTGGTCAGATACGGCATGCCGCCTCCATCCAGATGTCGGCGAGGGACTCCTCGAGGTTGATGCGGGGGCGCCACCCGAGGCGGTCGCGGGCGGTGCGGACGTCGGCCTGCTGCCAGCTGCCGCAGCCGTCCGGGTAGGGGTACGCGGCGGGGCCGGTGTGCGCGGAGGCGTGCGTGGCATGGGTGGCGTGCAGCGTGTGGGCGGTGTGCGCCTGGTGAGACCCGGGGGTGGCGTGGACTCCGTGGTCGGAGTCGGTGCGGTGGAGCAGGGGCTCAGCGGTGCGCGGGTGCGCCAGGGGTTCCGAACGGGGGTGGCCGATCGAGGGGCGGAGGGCACCGGGCGGGCCGTCGAGTTCGTGCAGGGCGCCGCCGTAGCCGGCCACGCGGGCGAGGACCGCGGCGGCGTCGCGGAGCCGGACGGCGCGACCGGAGCCGATGTTGATGACGCCCTGTGCGGCGGAGAGCGAGGCGGCGTGCACGGCGCGGGCCACGTCGCGGACGTCGATGAAGTCGCGCTGGGCGCCGAGGCCGCCGAGTTTGAGCTCGCCGTCGCCGGTCTGCATGGCGCGTCGCATGGCCTCGGCGAGGCGGCCCAGGGGGGAACCGGCGGGGGTGCCGGGGCCGGCCGGGGAGAAGACCCGCAGTACGACCGCGTCCAGACCGGAGCCGAGGACGAGTTCGGTGGCGGCGAGTTTGCTGACGCCGTAGGGGCCGCCGGGGCGGGGGACGGCGTCCTCCGCCGTGGAGGAGCCGGGCTGGCTGGGGCCGTATTCGGCGGCGCAGCCGATCTGGACCAGGCGGGCACCGCAGCCGCTGCGGCGAAGGGCCTCGCAGACGGTGGCGACGGCGACGGTGTTGTGGCGGGTGAGCTCGCGAGCGCCGCCCCTGGTGGTGCCGGCGCAGTTGATGACCACGCCGGGGTGGACCGCGTCGAGGAAGCGAGTGAGGGCGCCGGGGCTGCCGGAGGCGAGGTCGAAGCGGACGTCGGCGTCGTCGCCGCGGCCGAGGGCGGTGAGTTGGACCGCCGGGTCGGCGAGGAGGCGGTCGGCGACGAAGCGGCCCAGGTAGCCGTTGGCTCCGATCAGCAGGACTCTCATCGGACGGCTCCCGGGGCCGGGGTGGCGGATCGGGAGGTTGTCATCGGGGTCTCCTTGGGGAGGGGCGTAGAGGCCTGCGGCGCCTGGGCGCGTGGGGCCATGTGTGTGGGGTGGGGTTGCCTGCGGCCGCCGGGCGGACGGAGTCACGGGGTGAGGCGTGGCCTGCGGCGCCTGCCGGTGGAGCCACGTGCCGCGTGCCTGCGGCGCCGGGGGGCGCCGCCGGTCTGGCGTGGCCTGCGCGCGCGACTCCGGGCGCACGCCGTCATGCCTGCGGCGGCCCGTGCGGGTCGTGGGGGTGGGCGTAGCGCCTGCGGGCTGTCGTGGGGGGTGCGGGGCCGTGCCCGGGGGTGTCCGTCCTCGCAACGGCGCGGAGTCGGTCACTCACCGGGGCACCCGTGGTGACGCGCCCACCATCGCGGGCGGGCGCCTCCCGGCACGACCTCTTCCCGCCGCGGGCGGGTGCGGCTCTCGTCATCGCGTTGCCGTTTCGGCGTGCGCCGAGGCGCGGGTCAGTTTGCGGGTCGCGTGGATCAGCAGGGCCAGGGCCGCTGTTCCGCAGATCAGGGTCGGGACGGTGCCGGGGCCCCAGGTGTCGGTCAAGGTTTCGACGGGGGTGGCGAGGAAGGCGCAGTGCGGGAGGCGGGCCGTGAAGAGGCTCGCCAGGGCGGCCGTCTGGGCTGTCGCCGTGGCCGTGAGGATCACGGCGGGGGCGTAGGCGAAGCCGTGGACGGCGAGGAGCCGGGCCAGGAAGAGGAGGGCGGCGAGGGTGAGGGTCTGGGGGTAGGGGGCGGGTTCGTCCAGAGCGGCGGCGGCGAGGGTGAGGAGGGCCGCCATGGCCGTGAGGAACAGGCCGAACGTGCTCAGCAGGAGGGGCCGCACCGACGCGGCGAAGTCCTCGAGGCCCCGGCTGGCCGTCAGTCTGCGGCGGGCCCTCGTCGCGAAGTGGTGGGCGAGCCAGGCGGCGGGGGCGCAGGCCAGGGTGATGGTGAGGACGGAGGCCGTGGTGAGGGGCCAGGGGGCGTCCTGTGCGGTGGTGGGGAGGGCTTGTGGGCCTCCGGAGGCGGCTGCCTCGATGAGGCCGTCGCCCAGGGCGGCGTAGACGAGGAGTGAGCAGGTCCAGAGGTGGGTGCCGGCGGGCTGGGGCCTGCTCGCGCTCAGGGGGCCCCGGGTCAGGGCCGCGCGCAGGGAGAGGGCGACGGCCAGGGCGCCTGCCGCGGCAGCGAGGAGGCGTGTCTGGCCGTGGGTGAGGTGCAGGGCGGCCAGCGTGGCGGCGCAGGTGGTGCCGGGGAGGAGCGTGCTCAGGATCCACAGGGTGGGTGGGCGGGGGGTGGAGGAGGGGGTGGCGGCCTGGGGGGTGTCGTTGTCCCGGGGGGTTCGGGCGTACATCTCCTCCGCCAGCGAGAAGACGTCCTTGTGGCGGAATCGGGCGGCGGTGCGGTCGGTGATGCCATGGGCCTCCAGGCCCGCGGCGATCTCCAGCGGGTCCACCGCGCCTGCGCACAGTTCGCGATGACGGTGCATCAGGGCCTTCACCGGGTCGGCGGGGCCGCGGCGCGGAGCGGTCCGAGGGGCGGGCTCGGCCGATGGCTCCGTTGCGGGGGGCTGATCCGGGCGGGCGTCCCAGGCGCCGGGCCTGCTCGGTGCGCCAGGCAGATCGCGTTTGTGTACGTCGGTCATCGGACCGCCTCCGCCGCGGGGACGCGGGTGGTGGCGCGTACGGGTGGGCCCGCCGCCCAGCCGGGGCCGCCACGGGCCACCATGCGGCTCGCCGCGGCGGTCCAGCGGCCGGGGAGGTGGGCCTCGGCGGGGACGGCGAAGGGGAGCGGGTCGCCGGCGTCGTCGAGGGACGAGTGGCGGGCCGGGCTGTGCGAGACGATCTCCAGGTAAATGCCGTGAAATGCCGCGATGTTCTGCTCGACGGTGAACAGTTCGAGCGCGCGGGCGCGCGCGGCGGCGCCCAGACGTTCACGTCGCTCGGGGTCGCGCAGCAGCGCCACGCACGCCTCGGCGAGCGCCCGGGGGTTGCGGGGCGGCACCACGAGCCCCGTACCGCCGATGACCTCGACCACCGCGCCGACGTCGGTCGACACCGTCGCCCGGCCGCAGAACATGGCCTCGACCAGGCCGATCGGGAAGCCCTCGACGACGCTGGACAGGACACTCACGGCCCCGGACGCGTAGGCGTCGGCGAGGGTCGGCGTCTCCGGGCCGCCGATCTCCTCGAAGGAGACCGGGTTGTCGCCGACCGCGTGCGGACCGGCGGCCTCGTCGGGGAAGAGCTGGGCGGCCAGCGCCTTGCAGTGCGTGAGGTAGGCGGCGCCCTCGGGGCCGGCGGGCGCGCCGACGACGCGCAGCCGGGTGCCCGGTTCGTCCTTGCGGATCTCCGCGAAGGCGTGGAGGAGCGAGACGAGGTCCTTGGCCGGGTCGACCCGGCCGACCCAGACCAGCGCGTCGGGTGCCGCGCGCTCCGGGGACTCCCCCACCTCGGCGAAGGGGCCCGCGTCCATGCCGGGGTACACCGTGCGGAGCTTCGCGCGGTCGGCACCGCAGCGCTCCTGCCAGCGGCGGGCGTGCGCGTTGCCGGGCGTGATGTACGCGGCCTGCCGGTAGATCTCCGCCGCGAGCCTGCCGTGGAAGGCGGCGAGCAGGGACCGTACGGCGGGTGAGGAGTCGTGAGCGGCGAGGTAGTGCGTGCGCAGCCGCACCCCGTACTCGGTGACCAGCAGGGGTACGCCGGTGAAGTGCCGGGCCAGCAGACCGGGCAGGGCCGCAGCGCCGCCCGAGGCCGCGTGGCACAGGTCGAGCGAGCCGAGCCCGTCGTCCTCGTACCAGTCGAGCGAGAGGGGGCGCAGGGCGTGTTCCAGGCGGGCGGCGACGGTGAGCAGATCCGGTACGCGCGCCTCGTGCGCCGCACGGAGGGCGCCCGGCGCGCGACAGGCGCACTCCAGGGCGCGTACGGCGGTCTCGGAGCGCAGTGCGCCCACCAGTCCGCCCTCCTCGCGGGCGAGTTCGGCAAGCCCGTACAGGGCACTGGCGAAACGGTCCGCCACCGTGGCCGAAGAGTCGTCCGACCCCGCGGTGATCCCGTCGTCCCCGTCGGTGGCCGCCCCGGCGCACAGCACGGCCGCCAGTTCCCCGTAGCAGTCGGCGAACCGCCGGCGTGCACGGCGGCCGTACACGACGCCGTCCTCTTCCGCCGTCCACAGCGGTGCCGTACGGACGCGGCGGACCTGGGACGGCAGCGTCAGCCACCCCTCGCCCTCCTGGTCCTCGCTGCGGCTGAGCGCGTATACGTCGACCTCGTGCTGCGCGAGCCCGCGCACGAGCCGGTCGCACCAGGGACTGGCGTCACCGCTCACGTACGGATAGCCACCCTCGGTGAGAAGTCCTATGCGCACGGATGCACCCCCGATCTTCCTTAAGGGAAGCCGTCGTTGGACCGACGGCTCGCAGCGGGAAAGAACGTATGCGGACAAGCCGGTGGCGCGACGGACGGTTGTCCGT
>NZ_JBHWJQ010000002.1:206088-281601 GCF_042731435.1 Streptomyces sp. NPDC059861
TTTTTTCTGTCGGGCTCCGTCGCCCCGGGCGCCTCACGGTTACACCTTCTCTCGCGCCCGCGGGGGGGGGCGGCCGGGGGTGGGCCCCCCCCCCCCACCAAAAGGGGTGAACGCCCGTAACTTTCCCGTGCGGATCGCGTTTCGTCGCGCTAGGAGATCGCCTGCGTACGGATCGTCATAACGTAGAAAGTGGGATCAACTCTCCGGGAACGGCCAGGGGTTGGCCTTGCACCGGATCCCGTCGTGCTCCAGGAACTTCGTCTGCTGCTGCATGACGGGCGCCAGTTCGCCGGTCTTGTCGCAGGTGACGTGGGCGTAGCCGAGGCGGTGGCCGATCTCGTGGTTGATCAGCATCTGCCGGTAGGGATAGATCTTGTCGCCGTACGTCTCCGAACCCTGCGCCCAGCGATAGGCGTTGATCATCACGCGCTCGGTGGCGGCGGAGTCGCAGGACACATTGTCGACCGTCGTGTCCAGGCCCGATCTGCCGCACCAGTCCGCGGTGGTGCCGGGGCTGGCTAGCGTGATCACGAAGTCGGGCTTCCCGGAGTGGATCCGTTCGAAGGTACGGCCGCCGTTGTGCGCCCAGCTCCGGTCGTCGTTCAGCGTCTTCTGCACGGCCTGCGCGAAGAGCTCGCCGTCGAGGCCGAGGCCCTGCTCCACGTCGACGCGGTAGGTGTACTTCTGCCCCGCGCCCGGCGCCTTGTCGACGCCCTCGATCGCGTCGAACTTCCCCGAGCCGTCGAGCTTCGCGCTCAGCGGGTACGTACGGCCCATCTTCTGCTCGTACGTCAGCGGCGCCGCGCTCGGCGGACCGGACGGCGTCGGCCGCCCGTCCCCCCGCGACGCGGGGTCCCGGACGTCCCTGGCACGGTCGGCGGCGGACTGCGACTCCACGGCATTGTCGTCGCCCTGGCCGGTGACCTGCCCGGCGACGACCACGGCGAGCACGGTGGTCACGGCGGCGGCCGCGATACCGGCGAAGGTGCGACCCTTGCCGCCCCTGGAGGGCGCGGGTTCGCCGGTCGGGGGCGCCTCGTCGTCGACGTCGGGTTCCGCGTCCCAGCTGGTGACGGAGCCGTACGGATCCGACAGGTGCCCGGTGGTGGCCGTCGTCGGCGCCGGGTGACGGCGTACGAAGACGTCGTCCCGCTCCTCGAAGGCGTCGACGTAGTCCTGCCGCGGGCCGGGGGGCGCCTGCCGCTGGCGGGGGAACACCGGAGCCCCGGTGCCCGCTACCGTGCGCCCCCTCAACTCACCCCATCCGCCCCCGCCTTCACGCTGCTCGGGATGACCGCCCCGCACCTGGGGGGTGCCGTCCGCAGGACGCGGGACGCCGTGCGCGGGAGTGCCGTCCGGCATACGGGGAAAGCCGTGCGCACGCGTCCCGTCGGGCAGACGCGGGACCCCGCGCGCGGGAGTGCCGTCGGCAATGCGCGGCATTCCCTGAGCAGGAGTCCCGTCGGCAAGGCGCGGCACCCCCTGCGCGGGAGTGCCGTCCTGGAACCTCGGCACCCCGCGCGCGGGGGTGCCGTCGGTGAAACGAGGCACCCCTCTCGGCGGCGTCTCCTCGGCGAGCCCCTGCGACCCCGCACCACGCTGACCCGCGGAAGGCCCGGGCGCGCGCCGGCGTGGCACCTTGTCCGTGGCCTCACCCTTGGGTGCCGGACCACGACGACTGTGGCGTCCCACCTCGCCCCTCAGCTCCCCGCGCTCGCGGAATCGGCCCCACCCTCGCGGGCCCCGTCGCCGGAGCCACGCCCGGCCGCAGCGGCACCACCGGAGGCAGCACCACCGGAGGCAACATACTCAGTCGCTCTCACCTTGGTCTCCGCCTCCGCCATCAGTTCACAAAACGCCTTCGCCACGGTCTCCGGGTACTCCATCATGGCCACATGTCCGGCGCTCGGAAGCGTCAGGAGCCGTGCGCCACGGAACGTACGAGCGGCCCTCTGCGCCATCCGGAAGCCTACGAGCTGGTCGCGTCCACCGTAGACGAGCAGCGTGGGGGCGAGGACCCGCTCGGCCTGGCGCCACAGTCCGTGCTGGCCGCCCAGCGTGTACGCGTTGACGATCCCACGCGCGGAGCGCGCCATCGCGTCCCAGAAGTACGGCAGTTGCAGCCGCCGGTCCATCTCCTCCACCGCGTTGCGGAAGCCCTCGGGCGACACCCGGTCGGGGTCGCCGTAGCAGAGCGTCAGGACGCCCCTGACCCGCTGCTCGGCCGTCCAGCCGGTGGTGAACCGGGTGAACAGCCGGACCACTCCGGGCAGCGCCAGCAGGGCCGTGGGCACGGCGGTGCGCTGGATGCGCAGCTCCGGCAGCGCCGGTGACACGAGCGTCAGTGTCCGGACCAGGTCGGGACGGACAGCGGCGACGCGGGTGGTGACCGCGCCGCCGAGGGAGTTGCCGAACAGGTGCACGGGACCGCGTCCGGAGGAGTCCAGATAGCGAATGACCGCACGCGCGTGCCCGGTGACCGAGTAGTCCCCGTCGTCCGGCGGCGGCGAGTCGCCGAAGCCCGGCAGGTCGACGGCCTCGCAGTCGGCGTCCGCGTCGAGCAGCTCCATCATCGCCGACCAGTTCTGCGAGGAACCCCCGAGGCCGTGGACGAACAGCGCGGCGGGCAGTCCCTCGCGCGCGGGGGGCCTCGAACGCACCGTGAGCGTGATGCCGGGCAACCGGACCGACTTGAGCCGCTCGCCCTCCGCGACCCGGACGGGCGCCACCTTCGGGAGCACGTTGGTGGTCGGCACGAACGGCAACTCGGTCGAAGACATGCGGCAATGTTACGAGGTGATCACGCACTGGTTCATGTGTTCGCCGACACGGACACGGGAGATCACCGTCACAGCCATGGGATACGACGGCCCCGCCCACGGAAGGTCCACAGATGCGCGGACCCACGGCTGCGCGCCGTCGCCGGATGCGCAGCGCGTGACGATCCGATCGCGGATCGCATAGCGTCCGGATCGGGTGTCTCCTACCCTCGTAATGAGGGCACCCGCGTGTGGCCCCTGCATCTCTCAGGGACGTTCGTAGGAAGGGAGCCCGCCATGGCCGTTGATCCCACCGATCCCGAGACCTTCGAGGACGAGGAGACCGAGGAAGCGCAGGAGTTCGACGTCGAGGCCCCCGTCGCCGACGCCGCCGAACAGCACGCGGACCTCGCGCCGGACCGCGACGACCCGCTGACCGACGTGAAGCCGGACCAGGCCAGCGAGGGCGACCTCGCGGAGCAGGCCCGCGTCGTGAGTCTGGACGAGGACGACTATCGGTGACGGTTGACGAGACCGGCACCGTCACGCGGGAAAGAGGCCCTTTTTTGCCCGCTCCGGACACGTTCAAAACGGTCTGTGTGACTTTCGTGGCCGTCCGGTCCGTGAAATTCTGCGCTCGCACCGCGCACAGCACGGTTACCGAAAAGTACGATGGCCGCGCGGCGCACACCGCATGTGGACGACATTGGGAGGCGGCGTGACAGCCATCGAGCAAACTGAGGCGGCGCGCCCGCGGGGTACGCGCCTGCCGCGCCGTGCCCGTCGGAACCAGCTCCTGGGCGCGGCCCAGGAAGTCTTCGTGGCGCAGGGCTACCACGCGGCCGCCATGGACGACATCGCCGAGCGTGCCGGCGTCAGCAAGCCGGTGCTCTACCAGCACTTCCCGGGCAAGCTCGACCTCTACCTCGCCCTGCTGGACCAGCACTGCGAGTCCTTGATCCAGTCGGTACGCAACGCGCTCGCGTCGACCACCGACAACAAGCAGCGCGTCCGGGCCACGATGGACGCGTACTTCGCGTACGTCGAGGACGACGGCGGCGCCTTCAGGCTGGTCTTCGAGTCGGACCTGACCAACGAGCCCGCGGTGCGCGAGCGCGTCGACAAGGTCACGAACGAGTGCGCCGAGGCGATCTGTGACGTGATCGCCGAGGACACCGGCCTCTCGCGCGCGGAGTCGATGCTGCTGGCCTCCGGGCTCGGCGGCCTCGCCCAGGTGGTGGCCCGCTCCTGGCTGCACAGCGACCGCAGCGTGCCGCGCGACCAGGCGGTGCAGCTGCTGGCCTCGCTGGCCTGGCGGGGCATCGCGGGCTTCCCGCTGCACGGCAACGAGCAGCAGCACCACTGACGCCTGCGCGTTTGTTCCCGTCGGGTGTTCGCTCCTGGCGTTCCCGCGTGGAGCGTGCGCGTCCCCTCACCGGGCTAATGTGTGCTGGGTACGGCGCGGAGGCCCGCGCACTTCACTGACCGTTCGGAGGGACATAGCCGTGGAGGTCAAGATCGGCGTTCAGCACGCGCCGCGCGAGATCGTGCTGGAGAGCGGTCAGAGTGCCGAGGAGGTGGAGCGCGTGGTGGCCGAGGCGCTGGCCGGCAAGTCACAGCTGCTCAGCCTCGTGGACGAGCACGGCCGCAAGGTCCTGGTCCCGGCCGACCGTCTCGCGTACGTCGAGCTCGGTGAGCCGGCGCCGCGCAAGGTGGGCTTCGGCGCGCTGTAGGCGGACGCCGCGGACAGCAGCAGACGGGAGGGCTCGGAGGCTTGCACAAGCCTCCGAGCCCTCCCCGTTTCGGCTTCTCCTTTGACCGTTTGCGACCCGTCCCGCACGGATTCACAGACGGAGCACACCTCCCGCACAGAGGAGGATTGCATTCCGCAGGTCAGGGGTAAGACGGGCTACGACCGTTTCGGGCAGACCGGCCATGTGGGAGGACCCTGACATGCTCCTGGAAGCACTCAGCTCCGCGATCCTCGGCCTGGCTCTGTCATGGGCCTACGCCGCTCGCCTGCCACACCGCCTCCCGGCCCGTCACCTGGTCCTGTCGACCGGTGTCGCCGGGGCCCTCTTCGGCGCCTTTCTCACGCACAGCGCGCTGGAGACCGGCGGCGTCCTGCTGGTGCTCCTCGGCGCGGCGATCGTCTCCGTCGCGTCCCTCTCCCTGTTGCTGCGCCCGGCGGGAAGACTCCGCCGACGATCGGCGACGGCCTGAGCCGCCGCCGCGGAAGCCGCCGTCCGTAGGGGCCCGCCCGGCGGTCCTGCCGGGAAGGGCATGGTCCTCGCGGTCAGGACCTGCCGGGCCCGGACCCCACCCGTCGACGACAGCTACGCGGCCAGCCCCAGAGCGGCCATCCGCTTGGTGTGCGCCTCGGTGATCCGGGAGAACATCCTGCCGACCTCGGCGAGGTCGAAGCCGTCGGCGACGCCGCCCACCAGCATCGTGGACAGGGCGTCGCGCTCGGCCACCACCCGCTGGGACTGGGACAGGGCCTCACCCATCAGCCGTCGCGCCCACAGCGCGAGCCGCCCGCCCACGCGCGGGTCGGCGTCGATCGCCGCACGCACCCGGTCGACTGCGAATCCGGCGTGACCGGTGTCGTCCAGCACGGCGAGCACCAGGGAGCGGGTGTCGGCGTCCAGCCGTGCGGCCACCTCGCGGTAGAAGTCGCTGGCGATGGAGTCGCCGACATAGGCCTTGACGAGCCCCTCCAGCCAGTCCGAGGGCGCCGTCTGCCGGTGGAAGCCGTCGAGCGCGGCCACGAACGGCTCCATCGCGGCGGTCGGCTCCTCACCGATCTCGGTGAGCCGGCCGCGCAGCCGCTCGAAGTGGTGGAACTCCGCCGACGCCATCTTCGCCAGCTCCGCCTTGTCCTCCAGCGTCGGTGCCAGCTTGGCGTCCTCCGCGAGCCGCTCGAAGGCCGCGAGCTCCCCGTACGCGAGCGCCCCGAGCAGGTCCACGACCGCGGCCCGGTACTGCGGGTCGGCGGAGGCGGTCGCCCAGTCCTGGGCGGCGACCCCGGTGTGTGCGGCGGCGTCGGCGTCGGGGGTCGCGGCGGCGTGCTCAGGCTTGTCAGAGGTCGTCATGAAGCGCACAATAGCCCGCTCGCCCCGGGGCGGAAGTCCCTGGTCAATCAGTGTGACCACGGCGACGCGAATGACCATGTACGCGAGTGTGACGATGACTACGTGACCGAATCGGCCATCGCATGTGCGCGATTCCGGGGTATGGTGGTAATGCGCCTGCTGGTACGACGACGTCTTCGCCGTAGCTCGACAGGCCGCACGTATGAGGATGCCCGGTCGGAGGCCCGATCGGCTCCGACCCGACAGCCCTCCCTGACCGTACGGCACTGTGCGTACGACGATCGGAGGGACCCCTCAGCGGTACGAACGCTGGAGCGTTGGCAGAGGTCCCGTGTCCTACGGCGCGCCCCTACGGCCGTCGACGTCCCCGGCACGGTCCGACACGACCCCCGCGCTCGCCTCGTACCGCGCACACAGAAGAGGCAGCACCCTGACTACGACGTTCCGAGAGCTCGGGATCCTCCCCGAGACCGCCGAGGCCCTGGAGGCCGTCGGCATCGTCACCCCGTTCCCCATCCAGGAGATGACCCTCCCCGTCGCCCTTTCCGGCACGGACGTCATCGGCCAGGCCAAGACCGGCACCGGCAAGACGCTGGGCTTCGGCCTTCCACTCCTCGAGCGTGTCACCGTCCCCGCCGACGTCGAGGCCGGGCGCGCCAAGCCCGAGGCACTCACCGACGCCCCGCAGGCCCTCGTCGTCGTCCCGACGCGCGAGCTGTGCACGCAGGTCACCAACGACCTGCTGACCGCCGGCAAGGTGCGGAACGTGCGCGTCTGCGCGATCTACGGCGGCCGGGCCTACGAGCCTCAGGTGGAGGCCCTGAAGAAGGGCGTCGACGTGATCGTCGGCACCCCGGGCCGCCTGCTGGACCTGGCGGGCCAGAAGAAGCTCGACCTCGGCCACATCAAGAGCCTGGTCCTCGACGAGGCCGACGAGATGCTCGACCTGGGCTTCCTGCCCGACGTCGAGAAGATCATCAACATGCTTCCGGTGCGCCGCCAGACGATGCTGTTCTCGGCGACCATGCCGGGCGCGGTCATCGGCCTGGCCCGCCGTTACATGTCGCAGCCCACGCACATCCGCGCCACCGCGCCGGACGACGAGGGCGTGACGGTCGCGAACATCTCGCAGCACGTCTACCGCGCGCACAACATGGACAAGCCCGAGATGGTCGCGCGCATACTGCAGGCCGAGGGCCGTGGTCTGGCCATGGTCTTCTGCCGTACCAAGCGCACCGCGGCCGACCTGGCCGACCAGCTCAAGCAGCGCGGGTTCGCCTCCGGCTCGGTCCACGGCGACCTCGGCCAGGGCGCCCGCGAGCAGGCGCTGCGCGCCTTCCGCAACGGCAAGGTGGACGTCCTCGTCTGCACCGACGTCGCCGCCCGCGGCATCGACGTCGAAGGCGTGACGCACGTCATCAACTACCAGACGCCGGACGACGAGAAGACGTACCTGCACCGCATCGGCCGTACGGGCCGCGCGGGTGCTTCGGGTACGGCGATCACGCTGGTCGACTGGGACGACATCCCGCGCTGGCAGCTGATCAACAAGGCGCTGGAGCTGAAGTTCAACGACCCGGTGGAGACGTACTCCACGTCTCCGCACCTGTTCGCCGAGCTGAGCATCCCCGAGGGCACCAAGGGCGTCCTGCCGCGCTCGGAGCGCACGCGCGCCGGGCTCGACGCGGAGGAGCTGGAGGACCTGGGCGAGCCGGGAGGCCGCGGGGCGCGCGGTCGCGGTGGCCGGGGCGGCCGCGAGGAGTCCCGCCCCGCACCCGACCGCGAGCGTTCCGACCGCACGCCGAGGCGCCGCCGGCGGACGCGCGGTGGTACGCCGCTGGACGCGACGCAGACGCCGGAGCCCACGACCGCCGAGGCGACCACGGAGGAGGCCGCCGAGCCGCGCACCCTGCGCCGTCGGCGCCGCACCCGTGCGGGCGCCTCGCAGGCCACGGCCCCGGCAGTGGTCGAGTCCCCCGTGACCGAGGCCGCCGAAACCGCGGTGACGACGGCCGAGGGCACCGCCACCGTGGACACCGTGGACAGTGCGGAGGGCCCGGCGAAGCCGCGCCGCCGCCGTACCCGCAAGTCGGCCGAGGCGCAGTCCGCTCACGCCGTCGAGACCGTGGCCGCCGTCACGCCTGTCGAGGCCCCGAAGGCCGCCGAGGCAGCGGTCGACACGGCCGAGGGCACCGAGGCCGGGCCGAAGCGCACCCGCACCCGCAAGGCGGCAGCCGCCGCACCCGAGGCGGTCGCCGAGAGCGCCGGGGCCAAGCCCACCCGCACCCGTACCAGCAGGACGGCGGCCGCCGCGGCCGAGACGGTGGTCGACACCGCCGAGGGCGCCGAGGCCAAGCCCAAGCGGACCCGCACCCGCAAGGCCGCGGAGCCTGTCCAGGCCACCGACGCCCCCGAGGTCACCGTGCCCGCCCAGGCCGGCGAGGCGGCGGTGACGGCGGAGGCCAAGCCGAAGGCGCGCCGCACCCGCAAGGCCACGGCCGCCGCCGAGGCAGCGGTCGACACGGCCGAGGGCGCGGAGGTCAAGCCCAGGCGCACCCGCAAGGCGATCGCCACCACGGAGGGCGCCGAGGCCAAGCCGAAGCGCACCCGCAAGACGGCAGCCGCCGTGGCCGAGGCCGCGGTGGACACCGGCGAGGACGCCGAGGCCAAGCCGAAGCGCACCCGCAAGACCGCGGCCGCCAAGGCCGAGGCCGCGGTGGACACCGCCGAGAGCGCCGAGGCCAAGCCCAAGCGCACCCGGACGCGCAAGGCAGCCGTACCCGCCCCGGAGGCGACCGCCGAGATCCCGGCGCAGGCCACGCAGGAGCCGGAGGCCGAACCGCGCCGCCGCACCCGCAAGGCCACGGCCGCCGCGGAGCCCGCGGACAGCTGATCACGGCAACCTGACGGCCCGGTCCCCCTTCTCGTGGGACCGGGCCGTCGGCGTTCCGGCACAACTGTGCCCATCTCGCCGCCCCTCCCCGTACACCCCCACCCGCTACCCTCACCCCGTGACCACGCCCGCCGCCCACACCCCACCCCCCGGCGCCCGCGCCTACCCCCTGCCCACCGCACGCGGTGACTTCGCGGTGGTGGACGTACCGGTCGCCCCCGGCGTCGCGCCGCGCGGCACGGCCCTGCTGATTCCCGGATTCACCGGCAGCAAGGAGGACTTCCGCCTGATGCAGGGGCCGCTCGCGGCGCGTGGATACCGTACGGTGGCCGTGGACGGCCGGGGACAGTTCGAGTCGGACGGGCCCGAGCACGACGAAACCGTCTATGCCCAGCCGGAGTTGGCACGTGACGTCCTCGCGCAGGCCGAGTCCCTGGGCGCTCCCCTGCACCTCCTCGGACACTCCCTGGGCGGCCAGATCACCCGCGCCGCGGTTCTGCTCGACCACTCCCCCTTCGCCTCACTCACCCTCATGTCGTCGGGCCCGGCGCAGATCTCGGTCTCCCAGCAGCAACGCGTGAAGCTGCTGCGGGACGCGCTCGCCGTGATGACGATGGCCGAGGTCTGGGAGGTGATCCAGTCGATGGGCGCCCCCGAGGAGGTCGGCGGTCCGGCTCGGGGCATCGGCGGTCCCGAACTGCTGCGTCGCCGCTGGTTGGGCAACAAGCCCGCACAACTCATCGCCACCGGACGCCAGTTGTCCACCGAGCCGGATCGCGTCGCCGAACTCGCCGCAGTGCCGCTGCCGTTCCACGTCCTGTCGGGCGTGCGGGACGACACCTGGCCGCTGCCGCTCCTGGACGACATGGCCGTACGGCTGCGCGCGCACCGCACGGTCGTCGAGGACGCCGAACACTCGCCGAACGCGGAGCAGCCGCTCCCGACGGCCCGTGCGATCGCCGACTTCTGGGACATGACCCACACGACGGACTAGCCATCACCGACTTCCGGTGCACGACCCGTGCCGCCGCCCGTCAGTACTGCGTCCGCAGATGCTCCCAGAACCCGTCCCGCAGCGCCCGCCGCAGATCCGCCTGTCCCCGCAGCGAGTACTGCAGCAGCCCCTCGGCCTCGACCAGCAGATCCTGGTCCACCGACCCGGGCAGATACGGATGCCCCGGCAGCAGCTCCACCAGCGACTCCCGCCCCCGTGCCGCCAGCCACTTCGCCGCGATCTGCGCCCCGACGAAGCGGACGGCCTCGCGGGCGGGCCGCACGGCCGTGGTGGGCTCGTAGGCGGCGGCCGTGCGCCGGGAGACGTACGGCTTGAAGAAGTCGAGGTCGAGGGTGCGCTGGCTGTCGACCTCCCACAGCAGCGGCTCGGCCTGGTTACGGCCCTCGGGTGCCTCGATGCCCCACAGGTGCACCCGCGCCCCGTACCCCTGCGCCGCCTCGACCGCCGAGACCAGGTCCTCGTCGCCGCCGAGCAGGGCCGCGTCGCTGATGGCGCGGTGCCGGGCGAGGGACTCCAGGTCGGTGCGGATCAGTGAGTCGACGCCTTTCTGCTGGTTGTTGGCGTTGAGGTTGCCGAGGCGGACCTTCACGTCGGGCAGCTCGGCGATGGACTGCTGCTCGGTGGTGTGGATGCGGCGGCGGGCGCCGTCGTACCAGTAGACCCGCAGCAGTCGGCTGTCCGCGAAGATCTGGCGGGCCTTGTCGATGAGCGCCTCGATCAGGCCCTCGGCGTCCAGGTCGAAGGCGCGCCGGTCCTCGGTCCCGGACACCAACCGGCCCGCGGCCGCGTAGAGATATCCCGCGTCGACGAAGATGGCGTGGGTCGAGGGTGTCTTCGCCACCTCGGCGAGCATGCGCTGAAGCAGCTCGTTCGTGCGGTCGATGCGGGCGGACAGGGCCGCGAGGTCGTCGTTCATCGCCTCCATTGTCCCGTTGGTCACGCTGCGAACACAACTGGTCCCGGTTAGTCTCAGGAGAGCTGCTTACCGTTCAGTATTTAGACGTTCGAAAAATTTCCTTAGCGTAGGGAATGTTTGTAACCCACACTCCGTTGCATACGTATGGAGCCGGAGACACCCCGCCTCTCGCGCCATCACCAGTAGTTCTCCTCAGGAGGATGACCAGACGAAGGGAGAAGCCATGCGCTTCGAAATCATGCGACTCGACGACGTGGACGGCACGCCCGTGGACACGACCGTCGTGGACGCCGCCTCCGTCAACCGGATCGTTCAGCAGGCCGCCGCCATCGGGCAGCGACTCTGGATCCGCCCGGCCGAGACCACGGCCTCATAACAGCGGATCCCCACTCGAAGCTTCAGGACCCCGTACGGACACGCCGTACGGGGTCCTGGTGTGTCCGCGGGGCTCAGCTCCCCCGGATCACCTGGGTCACCCCGTTGATGATCTGCTGCACGGCGATCGCGGACAGCATCATGCCCGCGAGGCGGGTCACCAGCACCACACCGCCGTCCTTGATGACCCGGATGATCAGCAGCGAGTACCGCATGACCAGCCACAGCACGACATGGATGGCGAGGATCGCGGCCCACACGGACACCTGGGGGCCGATGCCGTCCGCCTTCTGCACGGCGAGGATGACCGACACGATCGCGCCGGGCCCGGCCAGCAGCGGCATGCCGAGCGGTACGAGGGCGACGTTGACGTCCTTCGTCTGCTGGGGCTCGTCGGTCTTGCCGGTGAGCAGGTCGAGCGCGATCAACAGGAGCAGCAGCCCGCCGGCGATCATCAGGGCCGGCACGGAGACATGCAGGTAGTCGAGGATCTGATGCCCCAGCACCCCGAACACGGTGATCACGCCACCGGCGACGCAGACGGCCTGGAAGGCCATCCGCCGCTGCACCTTGGCGGGCCGCCCCGCGGTCAGGGCGAGGAAGATCGGGGTGATCCCGGGGGATCCATGATGACGAAGAGGGTGAGGAAGAGCGAGCCGAAGACAGCGAGGTCGAACATGAGAGAGCTACAGGCCTTGCGATGGGGTGACGGCGGTGAGCGTGCGGGAGGTGCGCCTCAGGCTCCGCCGGTGCCCGGCACCGGGAACGCGCCCGTCGCCCGCCGGGTGATCTCCCCGTACACCTCGGGGTCGGTCGCGTACTCGCCGAGCGCGACCGTCTTGCGGCTGCCGTGGTAGTCGCTGGACCCCGTGACCAGCAGCCCGAGCTCCTTGGCCAGGCCACGCAGCCGTGCCCGGGTGTCCGGGTCGTGGTCCATGTGGTCGACCTCGATGCCGTCCAGCCCGACGGCGGCCAGCTCGGCGATCACCGACTCCGGCACCGTACGCCCGCGCTTGGCGGCGCCCGGATGCGCAAACACGGCGACTCCGCCGGCGCCCTTGATCAGCCGGATCGCCTCGAACGGATCGGTCTCGTGCTTCCCCACGTAGGCCCGCCCGCCGTCGGCCAGCCAGTCCTGCGTGAAGGCGTCGCCCACACTCGGTACGACACCCAGCTCGACCAGCGCGGTCGCCACATGCGGGCGCCCCACGGACCCTTCGCCGGCGATCCGCGCGACCTGCTCCCAGGTGACCGGCACGCCCAGCTCGTTCAGCTTGGCGATCATGCCCTTTGCCCGCGGCACCCGGTCGTCGCGCACCAGCTCACGCTCCGCGAGCAGCGCGGGCTCCTCGGCGTCGAAGAGATAGGCCAGCATGTGCATGCCGATGCCGTCGGTGCGGCAGGACAGCTCGGCTCCGGTGACCAGCGTGAGCCCCTCGGGCAGCGCCTCGATCGCCTCGGCGTGTCCCCGGGTCGTGTCGTGATCGGTCAGCCCGACGACGTCCAGCCCGGCAGCGGCGGCATTGCGCACCAGCTCAGCAGGGGTGTCCGTGCCATCGGACGCGGTGGAGTGGGTGTGCAGGTCTATTCGCACGACACGGACTCCAGGCGGTCACTGAACGGAAAGGGACACCCAAGGATAGCGGGTCGTTCCGCGCCCCCCTGTCACACCTGCAACCGGGGTGCACCCCCTACAAACGCACTGGGCTCGCACCGCGAGGGGGCGCGGGGGAACGGCCCGCTACGGGTGCAGCAAGCGCGGCGACAACGCTCCGCACGGCACCAGCTCGACCTCCGCGCCCGCGTCCCGGACGTCCGTCAGCACCAGCTCGTCGTACATCAGCAGCCCGGACTGCTCCGGCCACACCACGGCCCACAGCCACAGCCCCCGGGCCTCCCCCGCGAACACCGCCCGGTCGTCCGGCGCCCCGGTGACGTGCCACAGCGGGGTGGGCCGGCCCGCGGCCAGCACCTTCGCCTGGGGCGGCTTCTCGACGTTCATGTACGGCCCTGGGTCCGGGCCGTCGATCCCCGCGTACCGCGCACCGAGACCGACGCCGAGCTCCTCGGCGACCAGGACGAGTTCACCGATGCCGCCGAGCGGCCCGGGCCCCGAGCACGCCACCGCGGTGGCACGACCACCGCTGCGATCGTCACCGGCACAGATCACGCCCGTGAACAGCCAGCCGACCGGCAGGGGCCACGGCATCCACACCGGCACCTGCGTGCGAGCCACCACGACACCGAGGGCCTCGACGCTGGGCGGGATCACGGGCTGCAGCGGATGCACCGTGCCGTGCACATCGCACTGCCAGGTATCGGCGAAGAGTCCGGGAGCCCTGACCCGGCCACCACACTTCGGGCAACTGGGTTCGCCCCTCATAGGGCTCCACGGTCCTACCCCTTCTGCGCCACGTCAAGGACGATCACCCGTCCGGGCGGAAGCGGCACCGCGAACCATTAGGTGTAGCTTGCATTAATTAGCAACACTAATTTATTGTGTGTAAACATCAACCATTCCCACCGTCAGCAGGGGAGCCCCAGGCATGCACAGCAGCACGGGAGTCCTACGTCAGCCGAAGGCGGTCTGGGCCACCGCCGGCGCCTCGGTCGTCGCCTTCATGGGCATCGGGCTGGTCGACCCGATCCTGCCGTCGATCGCCAAGGGCCTGGACGCCACCACCAGCCAGGTCTCGCTGCTCTTCACCTCCTACTTCCTGATCACCGCGATCGCGATGCTGCTCACCGGCTTCGTCTCCAGCCGTATCGGCGGCCGCAAGACGCTGCTGCTCGGCCTCGCCCTCGTCGTGGTCTTCGCCGGCCTGTCCGGCACCTCCGGCTCGGTCGGCGAACTCGTCGGGTTCCGGGCCGGCTGGGGACTGGGCAACGCGCTGTTCGTCTCGACGGCCCTCGCGGTCATCGTCGGCGCGGCGGCGGGCGGCAGCGCCGCGGCGATCCTGCTGTACGAGTCCGCGCTCGGCCTCGGCATGGCGTGCGGGCCGCTGCTGGGCGCGCTGCTCGGCGACGCCAGCTGGCGCTACCCGTTCTTCGGCACCGCGTTCCTGATGGCGGTGGGCTTCCTGTGCATCACGGTGCTCCTGAAGGAGCAGCCGAAGCCGGCCCGCCGGACCTCGCTGCTGGACCCGCTCAAGGCGCTCGGCCACGGCGGGCTCGCCTCGGCGGCGATATCGGCGTTCTTCTACAACTACACGTTCTTCACCGTGCTGGCCTTCACGCCGTTCGTGCTGAACATGAGCCCGTACCGGTCGGGCGCGGTGTTCTTCGCCTGGGGTGTGCTGCTCGCCGTCTTCTCGGTACTCGTCGCCCCGCGGATGCAGGCGCGGTTCGGCTCGCTGAAGGTGCTCGGCGGCTCACTGCTGCTGCTCGCGGTCGACGTCCTCGTCCTCGGCTACGGCGACCACACCACGGCCGTCGTCTGCACGATCCTGTCCGGCGCCTTCATCGGCGTGAACAACACCGTCTACACCGAGCTGGCGCTCGGGGTGTCGGACGCGCCACGCCCGGTGGCGAGCGCGGGCTACAACTTCGTGCGGTGGTTCGCGGCGGCGGCCGCGCCGTTCCTCGCGCCGAAGATCGAGGAGTGGAGCGACGTGCACGTCCCCTTCGTGGTGGCGGCGGTCACCGCGGTGCTGGGCGCGGCCGTGGTCGCCGTGCGACGCCGGGCGCTGACGGCGAAGGCGCAGGAGCTGGAGGTGCGGCACGCCACCGAGGACGGTGTGGGCGTCTTCGCCAACTGACCGATCCCGGGGGGACTTTGGTGAGCTTCCTCACGCCCCTCGCGCACACCGGTGCGGCCTTCGGTCAATCCAGCGCCACCGACTTGCGGGACGGGTCCCGCAGGTCGGTTCCCTGCGTGAGCCAGCGTTCCTGGAGGGCCTGGGCGCCGTGGACGCGCTTCCAGGCGGCCTCGTTCGGGGTCATCGGGAGCAGCGGCAGGAAACGGACCGGGTCGAGGGGCTCGTCCAGTTCCAGGTCCTCGACCAGGCCGCCCGGCTCGGCGACCAGGACCGAGGTGAACGGGGCGCCCGGCCACAGCGGTTCGCCGACGTCCAGGGAGGCGCCGGGGGCCACGACCACGCCCTCGACCTGCGGGGACGCCGCGAGGACGGCGAGCGGCCGGAGCACCTTGTCGGTCTCGGCGAGCCCGGCCCGTACGGACAGGACCAGTTCGGCGCGCGGGCCCTTGACCGGGTCGGCGAGGACCGCGGTGGGGTCCGCCATGGGCTGCGCGGACATGCCGAGCGTGGCGTAGCGGACGAGGTCCCCCTCCTGGAAACGCAGTACCTCCAGGCGGTCGGTACCGAGGAAGGTGACCGCGGCGCGCGCGTCCGGTTCGCCGAGCGCGGAGCGCAACCGGGCCTCGACCAGCGGGAGAACATCAGCCATGCGCCGAGCATAGAACTCGTCAGTACCAGGCAAAGCAGCGCCTTGACACTTCGGTCTGCTGATACTCTTGCCCGGCGGTTCGGGGCAGCACGCAGAAGCGTCGCGATCAAGTCCCGACGCCGACGACACTCCCTTACGAGGGACCGGCCGGAGGAGGTGGGGCTGCAATGGACCGAAGTCGACCGTGCAGTACCACCCGCTCTTCCGGCCGCTGATGTTGGTCTGGCTCTGGTCTGCCGCCACCTCTCGCATGCGCATCTCCTGCGTTGTCCGCTGAAGAGCACTTCGTTCCGTTTTGCCTCTGCCTGATCTGTATGACCTGCATCAGCAGCTGAATCAGTAGCGAAGTTCGCCACCGCGACGGTGCGGTGCTCCCCGCTTTGTGGACGTGCCAAACCTCCGCAGTCAGGACGTCCCCATTCCGGGCAGTTCCACCCGGCGCCCGCGGCCTCTCGCTGCTCGCCTGCGAAGGAGCCTGCCATGTCGATGATCCGTGACCTCCGTGCCGCGGTCCGCCCGTCGCGTCCCGCACTGCGCAAGGACACCGGGGCGTACGACACGACCCGCGACCCCCAGACCACCACCGCCGTCGTCGACTGCGCCGTCTACCGCGACGGCGCCCGCGTCGAGACCACGGGCCCGCTCACCCCGCACGAGGCGATGCGCCGGGTGCGGCGCGACGGCGGCTTCGTGTGGATCGGGCTGCACGAGCCCACGGAAGCCGAATTCGCCGGTATCGCCAGTGAGTTCGGGCTGCACCCACTGGCCGTCGAGGACGCCGTCCAGGCCCACCAGCGGCCGAAGCTGGAGCGCTACGACGACTCCCTGTTCACCGTCTTCAAGACCATCCACTACGTCGAGCACGACGAACTCACCGCCAGCAGCCAGGTCGTCGAGACCGGCGAGGTGATGTGCTTCACCGGCCGGGACTTCTTCATCACCGTCCGGCACGGCGGCCAGGGCTCGCTGCGGGCGCTGCGCCACCGGCTGCAGGACGACCCCGAACTGCTCGCCAGGGGCCCCTCGGCGGTGCTGCACGCCATCGCCGACCACGTCGTCGACGGCTACATCGCGGTCGCCGACGCGGTGCAGGACGACATCGACGAGGTGGAGACCGAGGTGTTCTCGCCGGGCCGCAAGGGCGCGCCGCGGGGCGTCGACGCCGGGCGGATCTACCAGCTCAAGCGTGAGGTCATGGAGTTCAGGCGGGCGGTGCAGCCGCTGATGCGGCCGCTGCAGCTGCTGAGCGAGCGGCCGATGCGGCTGATCGACCCCGACATCCAGAAGTACTTCCGCGACGTCGCCGACCACCTCGCCCGGGTGCAGGAGCAGGTGACGGGCTTCGACGAGCTGCTCAACTCCATCCTCCAGGCCAATCTCGCGCAGGCGTCGGTCGCCCAGAACGAGGACATGCGCAAGATCACGTCCTGGGCCGCCATCATCGCCGTCCCGACCATGGTGTGTGGCGTGTACGGGATGAACTTCGACTACATGCCCGAGCTGCGCTGGAGGTTCGGCTACCCGATGGTGCTCGGCATCACGGCCGTGATCTGCTTCGGCATCCACCGGACGCTGAAGCGCAACGGCTGGCTGTGAGCGGCCTCGCTACGCTGCTCCCATGACTAGCGAGCTGCTCGACCAGGCCCTCGTCGAGGAGGCCACGAAGAAGTCCGGCCTCATCTGGGTGCGGGGTGCCGGGGCGCCGGCCGCTCGTGCGCTGTGGCATGTGTGGCACGAGGGTGCCGCGTGCGTGGTCGGCGACGGGCCGGGCGAGCAGCCGCTGCCGGGGCTGGCCGACGGGGGCGCCGCCGAGGTGACCGTGCGCAGCAAGGACAAGGGCGGCCGGCTGGTCGCCTGGACGGCGCGGGTTGTCGAACTGCCGTCCGGATCCGAGCAGTGGGAGGCGACGGTCGCCGAGCTGAAGGGCAAGCGCCTCAACGCGCCCGACGGTGAGGCGATGCCCGCGCGGTGGGCCCGGGAGTGCCGGGTGGTGCGCCTGGAACCGACCGGCACGACCTCGCCGCTGCCGGACGGCTCGCTGGCCGAGGCGCCGCTGCCGACACCGGTGACGACACGTGAGCCGATCCCCGCCGCGCTGCCGCGTCTGCTCCTGAGGAAGAAGCGGAAGCGCTCCTAGCGAGCGACGCCCCCCGGGGAAGCGGGGGTGCTGCCGGGCGGCCTACGACGTCGGGAGCTGCTGGCCGTAGTCCACCGTCTTGTCCTTGGCGGGCGGCTCCAGGGGGAAGTCCTTGCCCCAGTCGGAGAAGGTGAGGGTGCCCGCGCCTCCCGCGCGGACCAGGCGCAGCGGGTACGGCCGGCCTTCCAGGGAGACGTCCAGGGTGCCCCCGGAGCCCTTGTCGCCGGTGATGCGGACGGTGCGCACGCCGGACTCCTCGTGGCGCCCGTCGGTCGCCAGGGCGCCGTGCAGGGTCAGCAGGCTGCCGAGCAGGACGTCCTTGTCGGTGAATCCGCTGAACCGCTTGTACGAGGGATCGCCCTGCGGCACCTTCACGAACTTGCCGTCGAGCTTGTCGGCCGCGGCGGCGTCGGACTTTCCGCCCTCGCCCTCGCCCCCGCCGTGGCTCCAGAACTCCGCGTCCGCCATCAGGAACAGCTTCTCCCCGACCCGCAGCAGCTCGAAGGTCGCCCCCTCCCCGCTCACCGACCCGGTGCCACCGTCCGCCTTCAGGCGCATGTCCAGCTTGTACGTGCTGCCGCCCGCGACGACCGTCCCCGACAGCCGTACCGCCTTCGCGGACTCGGCCGCCGTACGCGTCGTGGCCTGGATCTTCTCGGCGGGCAGCTTGCCCACGCCGTTCGTGCCCGCGTCCGGGTCCTCGCTGCCACACCCGGTCAGCCCCGTCCCCGCCACAACCAGCGCGCACATCGCGCTCACCAGAGTGGTCCGGCGCATACGGCCCTGGCGCATCGCAGTCACAGGTGGTGTTGCCTTTCCGACGTCGGTACTTCACCGGCGTAACGCAGCGTACCGGGGTGCCGGGCGGCCCATGGAGCCAGTCCGTCCGGACCGCTCACCAGGGCGGATCCGATCGGGACGGGCTAGCCTGAAGCCCATCCGAGCGAGCAATTCGGCACAAGCGGAGCAAACGCAACGAACAGCAGGAAAAGGAGGCGCAGCCATGGCCGCCGGCGCCCCCCGGATCTTCGTCTCGCACCTCTCCGGCACCGCCGTCTTCGACCCGAACGGCGACCAGGTGGGCCGCGTACGCGATCTGGTCGTCATGCTGCGGGTCGGCAACAAGCCGCCGCGGCTGCTCGGGCTGGTCGTCGAACTCACCACCCGGCGCCGGATCTTCCTGCCCATGACCCGGGTCACCGGCGTCGAGTCCGGACAGGTCATCACCACCGGCGTGGTGAACGTCCGCCGTTTCGAACAGCGCCCCACCGAGCGGCTGGTCTTCGGCGAGCTGCTGGACAAGAGCGTCACCCTCGTCGAGACCGGCGAGCAGGTCACCGTCCTGGACCTCGCGGTGCAGCAGTTGCCGGCCCGCCGCGACTGGGAGATCGACCGCGTCTTCGTCCGCAAGGGCAGGAAGGGCAGCGCCTTCCGGCGGGCCAAGGGCGAGACGCTGACCGTCGAGTGGTCCGGCGTCACCGGATTCTCCCTGGAGGAGCACGGACAGGGCGCCGAGAGCCTCCTCGCCACCTTCGAGCAGCTGCGCCCCGCCGACCTCGCCAACGTCCTGCACCATCTGTCGGCGAAGCGGCGGGCGGAGGTCGCCGCGGCCCTCGACGACGACCGCCTGGCCGACGTGCTCGAACAGCTCCCCGAGGACGACCAGATCGAGATCCTCGGCAAGCTCCAGGAGGAGCGCGCCGCGGACGTCCTGGAGGCGATGGACCCGGACGACGCGGCCGACCTGCTCTCCGAGCTGCCGGAGGAGGAGAAGGAGCGGCTGCTGAGCCTGATGGAGCCCGCCGACGCCGCCGACATGCGGCGCCTGATGGCGTACGAGGAACACACCGCGGGCGGTCTGATGACCACCGAGCCGATCGTCCTGCGCCCCGACGCCACCGTCGCCGAGGCCCTCGCCCGGGTCCGCAACCGCGACCTCTCCCCCGCCCTCGCCGCCCAGATCTACGTCTGCCGGCCGCCCGACGAGACGCCCACCGGCAAGTACCTCGGCACCGTCCACTTCCAGCGGCTGCTGCGCGACCCGCCGTACACCCTGGTCAGCTCGATCCTCGACGACGATCTGCAACCCCTCGCGCCGGGGGCGACGCTGCAGCTCGTCGCCGGGTTCTTCGCGACGTACGACATGGTCTCGGCGCCCGTCGTCGACGAGTCCGGGTCGCTGCTGGGCGCGGTGACCGTGGACGACGTACTGGACCACATGCTGCCCGAGGACTGGCGGGAGTCCGAGTTCGAGCTGGACGAGGGCGAGGGGGTGAGCGTCCATGGCTCCCGAGCGTGAGGTGGTGCGACGCGAGGCGTGGCGCGAGACCGGCCGGGAGCGCGTGCCCGCCGGGGCCACGGCGACCACACGCTCGCGCGCCCGGCTCGACCAGCCACGTCCCCGGCGGCCCCGGATCCTGCCCGAGTGGGACCCGGAGGCGTTCGGGAAGCTGTCCGAGCGCGTCGCGCGCTTCATCGGCACCGGGCGGTTCCTGGTCTGGATGACGATCGTCGTCGTGGCGTGGGTGCTGTGGAACGTGTCCGCGCCGGCCGGCCTGCGCTTCGACAGCTACCCGTTCATCTTTCTGACCCTGATGCTCTCGCTCCAGGCCTCCTACGCGGCCCCCCTGATCCTGCTCGCCCAGAACCGGCAGGACGACCGTGACCGGGTCAACCTCGAACAGGACCGCAAGCAGAACGAGCGGTCGATCGCGGACACCGAGTACCTGACGCGCGAGATCGCGGCCCTGCGGATCGGGCTCGGCGAGGTGGCGACCCGCGACTGGATCCGCTCCGAATTGCAGGACATCGTCAAGGACCTTCAGGACGGGCAGCCCGACGGTCACCGGGCATTCCCGGCAGAACGGTCCGGGGCGCGTGACGTAGACGACCGCTGACGGGCTTTCCGCGGTGCCTGTGCGGCGCCGTACCATCGTCCTTATGGCTACGGAAGACGCGGTGCGCGAGGCACTGGCGACGGTGAACGACCCCGAGATCAACCGGCCCATCACCGAGCTCGGGATGGTGAAGTCGGTGGGGATCGGCGCGGACGGAGCGGTCGCGGTCTCCGTGTACCTCACGGTCTCGGGCTGCCCGATGCGCGACACGATCACGCAGCGGGTGACCGAGGCGGTCTCCCGGGTCGACGGCGTCACCCGCGTCGACGTCACGCTCGACGTGATGAGCGACGAGCAGCGCAAGGAGCTGGCGAGCGCCCTGCGCGGCGGCCAGGCCGAGCGCGAGGTGCCCTTCGCCAAGCCCGGCTCGCTCACCCGGGTGTACGCGGTCGCCTCCGGCAAGGGCGGCGTCGGCAAGTCGTCCGTCACGGTCAACCTGGCGGCGGCGATGGCGGCCGACGGCCTGAAGGTCGGTGTCGTCGACGCCGACATCTACGGCCACAGCGTGCCGCGCATGCTGGGCGCCGACGGGCGGCCCACCCAGGTCGAGAACATGATCATGCCGCCGTCCGCGCACGGCGTGAAGGTCATCTCCATCGGCATGTTCACGCCGGGCAACGCCCCCGTCGTCTGGCGCGGTCCGATGCTGCACCGCGCGCTCCAGCAGTTCCTGGCGGACGTGTACTGGGGCGACCTGGACATCCTGCTGCTGGACCTGCCGCCCGGCACCGGCGACATCGCCATCTCCGTGGCCCAGCTGGTCCCCAACGCCGAGATCCTCGTCGTGACGACCCCGCAGCAGGCGGCGGCCGAGGTCGCGGAGCGGGCCGGCTCCATCGCCGTACAGACCCACCAGAAGATCGTCGGCGTGGTCGAGAACATGTCCGGGCTGCCCTGCCCGCACTGCGGCGAGATGGTCGACGTCTTCGGCACGGGCGGCGGCCAGACGGTCGCCGAAGGCCTGACCCGCACCACGGGCACCAACGTCCCGGTGCTCGGCAGCATCCCCATCGACGTCCGCCTCCGCGAGGGCGGCGACGAGGGCAAGCCGGTGGTCCTGAGCGACCCCGACTCCCCCGCCGGCGCGGCCCTGCGTTCGATCGCCGGCAAGCTGGGCGGCCGCCAGCGCGGCCTGTCCGGCATGTCGCTCGGAATCACGCCGCGCAACAAGTTCTGAGTCCGGCCCGTGGGTGACGCGTGCGCCCCCTCGGGGGCGCGGGGAACTGCGTGAGCACCACCCACGGCGAGAGGGCGCCCCGTCCCGGCGGCGCCCTTTCTCATGCGTACTGGGCGATGTCCTTGACCACCGAGAACCCCAGGCCGTACGCGCTCATCCCGCGGCCGTACGCGCCCACGTGGACGCCTTCCTGCGTCGACCCCGCCAGCACCCAGCCGAACTCGGACTCCCGGTAGTGGAACGGCGTGGGAACGCCGTCGACGGGAAGCGAGAGCGTCGACCAGTCCGAACCGGCGAGGTCGTCCGCGAGGACCCAGGCGGTCTCCGTCTGCTGCTCCAGCCAGTGGTCCCGCAGGCTGTGGTCCATCTGCCCGGGCCAGGTGAAGGACAGCAGCCCCACCCCCGCGAGCCAGGCGGCCGAGGAGACCGACGTGGCCTCCAGCAGCCCCGTGCCGTCGGCGCTGCGCCGCACGGGGTTCGCGGCGACGGTCACCACGACCGCGAAGCGCTCCCGTTCCTCGGCGACGCCTTCCGCGCGCACCGAGGGCTCGTCACCGTGGCCGATCGAACCGTGTTCCACGGCCCCGTCGGCCGTCATACCCACCTGCATCAGCCAGCGCGGGCCCGTGAACGCCTCGTCGAGGCCGTACCACGGGAAAGGCGCACGCAGGTAGCCGTCGACCGTACGCCGGGCGGAGGGGAACTGTTGTCCACCCTCCGCGGCCGGCGCCTGCTCGACTGCCCGACTCGTCGTCTCCATGTGCCCGGACGCCTCCTCGCTCTCGTCGGATCGGACGGCCCACCCCCCTTCGGGCGTACTCGTCCGGTCCGCACAACAACTCGGCAGCATATCCACACCGGTGCGGGCAGCCGGGAATGCGCCCGGCGCGTGGGTCGCGTGGGCGTCGTCCTCAAGCCGTGGGGCGGGTGATCGAAGGGGCCGACGCGCGGGCATCCGACGAGGTGGCACGGGGAAAGGCGGATCCCACAGGTGTCAGTCGTGTCCCGCGCGCGTCACGCGGGTCCGCGGGCGTCAGGCGGGTCCCGGGTGTCAGGTGGCGTCCGCGTCGAAGGGCGGGCGGTCGTCGGGCTTCTTCGTCATGTCGACGCGGGCACCCGAGGACCCGGAGGAGGCGGGCGGCTCGGCGTCGCGGCTGTGCACCGCGTCCGTCACCTCGGCCATCTCCTTCTTCAGGTCGAAGCCGTTGCGGATCTCCTTGAGCCCCAGTTCCTCGTTGTCCAGCTGCTTGCGGATGAAGGTCTTGGGGTTGAGATCCTCGAACTCGAAGTCCTTGAACTCCGGGCCGAGTTCCTGCCGGATGTCCTGCTTCGCGCTCTCCGAGAACTCACGGATCTTCCGGATCGTGCGCGTCACGTCCTGGATGACTTTCGGGAGCTTGTCCGGACCGAACACGAGCACGGCGAGGACGACAAGCGTCACCAGCTCCAGCGCTCCTATGTCATTGAACACCTGAAAGCTCCTTGTGTGTCCCGGGCCGGATCCACGGTACCCGTCGATCCTGTCCGACCGGTACTGTCCCGGGCGTCACACGTGCACGTTGGTGAGCGTTTTTCCGGTTGTTTGCCTTGCGGGAGCGGGTCACCGTCCGGTCTGTGAGGTTTGTTCTCGTCTCCTCAGGCTCCGCCGGAGGAACCGAGCACCAGGGAGATCGTCCGTTCCGCGCCGTCCCGCCGCAGGGTCAGCTCCAACCGGTCGCCGGGGCGGTGGGCGCGGGTCTTGACGATCAGTTCCTCACCCGAGTGGATCGGCTGCCCGTCGACCTCGGTGACCACGTCGCCCGGCTCGATGCCGGCCTTGTCGCCGGGGCCGCCGGGGGTGACCGGGGCGGCACCGTCGGCGCCCGCGGTGCCGACGCGGGCGCCGTCGCCGGTGTAGTCCATGTCGAGGGTGACGCCGATGACCGGGTGGGTCGCCCGGCCCGTGTTGATCAGTTCCTCGGCGACGCGTTTGCCCTGGTTGATCGGTATGGCGAAGCCGAGACCGATGGAGCCGGACTGGCCGCCGTCCGCGTCGGCCCCGTCGCCGGCGGAGCGGATGGCGGAGTTGATGCCGATGACGCGGGCCCGGGCGTCGAGCAGCGGGCCGCCGGAGTTGCCCGGGTTGATGGGTGCGTCGGTCTGGAGCGCGTCGACGTAGGAGATGTCGCTGGCGTCGCCGCCCTCGCCGCCCGCCGTGATGGGGCGCTCCTTGGCGCTGATGATGCCGGAGGTGACCGTCCCCGCCAGGTCGAAGGGGGCTCCGATGGCGACGACCGGGTCGCCGACCTGGACGTTGTCGGAGTTGCCGAGGGGCAGTGGCCGCAGACCGCTGACGCCGCGGACGCGGACGACCGCGAGGTCGTAGCCGCTGTCCTGGCCGACGACCTCGGCCTTCGCGTTCTCACCGTCGTGGAACGTGACCGTTATCTCACCGTCCTCGCCTGCGGGCTCCACGACGTGATTGTTCGTGAGGATGTGGCCCCGGCCGTCGAGCACGAATCCGGTGCCGGTGCCCGCCTCGCCGGAGCCGCTGACATGCAGGGTGACCACGCTGGGCAGGGCCCGCGCGGCGATCCCGGCCACGCTGTCGGCGTCCCGCGCGGCGTCCTCCTGCCCGGCCTGCGGCAGCTCGACCTGCCCGACCCCGCCGTTGCGCTCCAGATACGCGCCCACGACACCGCCGATGCCGCCGGCCACGAGGGCGACCAGCGCGGTGCCGAGGACGAGGATCTTGAGGCCCCGCCTGTGCCGCTGCCGCTCGGTGAGGACCGCGGCACCGGTCTGCTGGAGAGGGGCCGGGGCGAGCGCTGGGCCGGCGGCGGTGGCGGGGCCGGCGGCGGCCCAGGGGTCGTAGCGGCGCCAGGGGTCGGGGGCGGCTGAGGCCGGGGGCGGGGTGGGGGCGCCGCTGCCGCTGGGAGGTGCGGAGGCGGCTGCTGCGGCGCCCCCCGGCCTGGGAGCCGGAACGGCCGGTGCGGGGGCCTGAGGGGGCAGCACGGGGGCCTGGACGGCATGAGCAGGTGCCGGAGCCGGAGCGGGGGCCTGGGCGGGCGCCGGAGCCGGAGCGGTGGCCTGGGCGGTCGGGGCAGGTGCTGGCGCGGGGGCCTGGACGGGGGCGGTCGGATCGAAGGCCTGGGCGGGGGCCGCAGCCGGAGCGGGGGCCTGGGCGGGGGCCGCAGCCGGAGCGGGGGCCTGGACCGCCGGCGCGGGTTCCGGAGCGGGAGCGGGGGCAGAGAGGGGCGCCGGAGCCGGAGCGGTGGCTTGGGCCGTCGGAGCAGGTGCCGGCGCGGGGGCCTGGGCGGGGGCGGTCGGATCGAGGGCCTGGGCGGGGGCCGCAGCCGGAGTGGGGGCCTGGACTGCCGGAGCGGGGGCCGGAGGGAACGAAGGCGGAGCCGATGCGGGCGTAGGGGCAGGGACAGGCGCAGCCGAAGTCCGGGCCGCAGCAGGGGCCGGATGGACCGGGGCAGGTGCTCCGTGCGGAGGCGTCGCGACAGGTGCCCCCACCGGGGCCGCCGGGGGCGCCACCATGGCCGTGCCCTGCGCGGGCGTGGTCGCCGGATGCTGTACGGGCGGGGCGGGTGCCCATGGGCCGGGCTGGCCGTACGGCGGGGTGCTGTACGGGTCGGGGTCGTGCAGTGGCTTGAGGTCCTCCACGGCCGGCCGAGCGGCCGGAACATCCTGCGCATCGGACGCGATCATGACACCTTGCGGCACGTCGTCGCCGGGCACCTCACCCCGCGGCGGCACCTCGTCCCGTGGCAACTCACCTCGCGGAGCGTCGTCCCGGGGCACGTCAGCCCGCGGCACCTCGTCCCGTGGCCCGGTCGTCGCGGGAGCGCCAGTACCCCCTGGCACGTCAGCCCCCCGCACCTCCTCGGTGACCGTCTCCGTGGGTGCCTCCTCCGGGCGCCTCAGTTCGAAGTCGCCCTCCCCCTTGCCCGGCGTCGGCGCGGTGCCCTCGTTCATGCTCTCCCCACAGCTGGCCGCGGCCCGGCTCGTCGTTGGTGTGGCCGCAGTTCGAAGATTCCGCACCGGACGCCTGGGCGTGGGCGCGCTTCACCTCGGATTCAATCAGGTTCGCGCCCCGGGGCGCAGGGAACGGTCAGCGGGGTGTGACGGAGGAGGACGCGGAGGGAGTCGTCTTCCCTTCCGTGACGGGCGCCGCGAGCAGGCCCGGGGTCATGGCCTCGGGAGCCGTCGACCAGTTGCTGAGCGTGATCGGTGGCGTCGCCACCAGGGGACGTATCAACGGCGACATCGCGGCCGCGTCGGCCACCATGGGAGCCGTGAGGGCGTGTACCGGCTGGGACGCCACCCCGGGCAGCAGCGGCGCGGACACCTCTGTCGCCGCCGCCGGCGTCTCCCCGAGCGTCCGTCCGCCCTGGATCTGTGAGAGCAGGGGGCCGGCCCCACGGCGCCGCTGGTTCTCCGGCGTCGTCGTGCCCGACCCCGGACGCGCCGGGGTCACGTTGCTTCCCGAGCCGCCCCGGGTCTCGGCGTCGCCCGGCGTGCCGGTGGTGACGCCGCCCAGCGCGATCGCGGCCAGGGACACCGCCCCAGCGGCCACGAAGGCGAACCGGCGCCCGCGGGAGGCCGCCGCCCGCTCGGCCTCGCTGCGGGCGACGTCGTGGATCCGGAAGCCGCGCTGCGCGGAGGAGGGCAGGACGGACCCGTGCGCGGCCGCGGGGACGTACTCGAAGTCGAAGCCCTCACCGCGCCTCATGCCGAAGACGCCTCCGCCGAAGCCTCCCCCCATCGGTGGCACACCACCGTCGAGATCACCTCCGCCGGGCAGCCCCTGGAGCCGGGCCAGGAAGCTCTCGGAGGGCGGCGGCGGCGCGGCCTCCGCGAAGACGTTCTTCAGCCGGCGCTGGGCGTCGACCTCCGCCTTGCACTTCGGGCAGGTCGCCACGTGCGCCAGCACACGCTCACGCGTGTCATGACCGAGCTCGCCGTCCACCAGGGCGGCGAGTCGGTCTCCCAGGTGCTGCTCCGCGAGGCGCTCCTCGGCAGCCGTCGGTCGTGTTCCACTCACGCGGACGCGCCCCCTCCCCCCAGAGCGGGCACGCGGGGCACGAAGGAGCGACGCTCGGCGCGCGCCTCCGGGGACCGGTGCGCGAGGGCCTTGCGCAGCTGGGAGCGGCCGCGGTGGATCCGGGACCGGACCGTGCCGAGCTTGACCCCGAGGGTCGCGGCGATCTCCTCGTACGACAGTCCTTCGATGTCGCACAGGACGACCGCGGCGCGGAACTCGGGCGCCAAGGTGTCGAGGGCCTGCTGGACGTCCGCGTCGAAGTGCGCGTCGTTGAAGACCTGCTGCGGGGACGGCTCGCGGCTGGGCAGTCGCTCTGCCGCGTCGTCGCCGAGGGCGTCGAAGCGGATGCGCTGCTTGCGGCGGACCATGTCCAGGAAGAGGTTCGTGGTGATGCGGTGCAGCCAACCCTCGAACGTCCCCGGCGAGTACGTCGACAGGGAGCGGAACACACGCACGAAGACCTCCTGCGTGAGGTCCTCGGCGTCGTGCTGGTTACCGGTGAGGCGGTACGCCAGCCGGTAGACACGACCGCTGTGGGTGCTGACGATCTCCTCCCAGGTGGGCGGAGTCCACGCCTGCCCGTCCGCGTCGGTGGAGAACGTCGCGGTCCGGTCGTGGTCAGCGGCGTGGCTGTGGTCAGCAGCAGTGTCGTTCACGGATTTCGGCCTGCCCGCCGACCCAAGGAAGCGCCTCAGCACTCCTGTGCGGTCCACAGGCGCAGCCGCACCTCCCCTGTCAGCTCTGGTGGTGTCCAGTGGGGCCCCTACCATAGCCACCTCGCCCGTTAGCTCCCCATAAGCGGTTTTACGAGAAATTGATCTGTGCTGGTACGGCTCATGCGGCTGCGTCAGCACTTGCTCGGCGCCCCGCTCGTCGTCGTGATCCAACCGTGTCCCCCGCCGTCGTCTCCCACCCCTCTAAACGCCTGGTCCCATCTGCGGGTTCCCGGCACCAACGGATACAGTCACGCCCAGGCAACCACGGGGACAGGAGAGGGTCATTACCGGCAACCGGCTGACGAGCTGGGCGTTCGCCGACGCCTTTGTCGCCGAGGACGAGGCGCTTCACTGGGCCCGCGACCGCGCCCGGGACGCAGGGCTGCGCTCGGTCTCGCCCGGGACGGGCGCCGCGCTGCGGTTGCTGGCCGCCTCCGTGGACGCCAAGGCGGTGGCCGAGATCGGGACCGGCACCGGTGTCTCCGGGATCCATCTGCTGCACGGCATGCGCGCGGACGGCGTGCTGACCACCGTCGATCCCGAGCCGGAGCACCAGCAGTTCGCCCGGCAGGCCTTCCGCGCCTCCGGGTTCGCCAGCAACCGGGCCCGGTTCATCCCCGGCCGCGCCCTGGAAGTACTGCCCCGGCTCGCGGACGCCGGCTACGACCTCGTCTTCTGCGACGGTGACCGGCTGGAGGTGCTGGACTACCTCGCTGAATCGTTGCGCCTGCTGCGTCCGGGCGGCCTGGTGGTCTTCGAGGGCGTCTTCGCCAACGGACGCACGGTGGACTCGGGCCCGCAGCCGACGGAGGTGCTGCGGCTGCGTGAGCTGCTGCGCGCGGTGCGCGAGAGCCAGGAACTGGTCCCGTCGCTGCTGCCGGTCGGCGACGGGCTGCTGTGCGCGGTCAAGCGCTGACTCTTTTTCGCCACCGCGGTGGTGGTCCGCACCTCGTATTCGGGAGCGGTGAGCCGAGGAATGCCGGGAATACAGCGGCCCCGGCACCGGATGCGGTGCCGGGGCGGCTGAAAGGGTATGGTCGCCTCCAGGTCAGCCCACGACCTTCTTGAGGGCGTCGCCGAGCGCGTCGGCCTCGTCCGGGGTCAGCTCGACGACGAGCCGACCGCCGCCTTCGAGCGGAACGCGCATGACGATGCCCCGCCCCTCCTTGGTCACCTCGAGCGGGCCGTCACCCGTCCGCGGCTTCATGGCCGCCATGCTCGTTCCCCTTCCTGAAAACCAGCTCATCGTCAAGGCCGACGGCGCCCGCTGAAGGGCGCGCGCGGTCCGTGAAACAAGACACGCGACACCGGCATCGAACACATTGCTTCCCAGCCATTATCCCGCATCTCACGACCCGATGACCAACATCGGTCGGCATCGCTTGGGCAACGCGCCCGAGCAAAACCACTCAATTCGGCGATGTGACTGCGATACTGCGCAGCCGCACGGACTTCCGCCGACCGGAAACCGGCCCGAATTCTTTGACGCAGCTCACACGGACGCCCGGGGCCGTTGTCCGTGATCTCCGCCATGCTGTCCTCGGACAGGACGTACCGACCGGTACGCCCCGAGCGCCGAACCGGAGGGGATACGCCATGGCCGACACCGTGCTCTACGAGGTGAACGACGGGCTCGCGACGATCACGCTGAACCGCCCCGAGGCGATGAACGCTCTGAACATCGAGACCAAGGTCGCGCTCCGGGACGCGGTCCGGTCCGCGGCGGCCGACGAGGCCGTTCGGGCGGTGCTGCTGACCGCGGCCGGGGACCGGGCGTTCTGCGTGGGACAGGACCTCAAGGAGCACATCGGGCTGCTGGCCGCCGACCGGGAGGCGGGCGAGGGGCAGACGATGAGCACCGTGCGCGAGCACTACAACCCGATCGTGCGGGCGCTGACCGACATGGCGAAGCCCGTGGTCGCGGGCGTGAACGGCGTCGCCGCCGGCGCCGGCTTCGGCTTCGCGCTCGCCGCCGACTACCGGGTCGTGGCGGACACGGCGGCCTTCAACACCTCGTTCGCCGGCGTCGCGCTGACCGCCGACTCCGGCGTCTCCTGGACACTGCCGCGCGTGGTCGGGCCCGGGCGCGCCACCGACCTGCTGTTCTTCCCGCGCAGCGTCAAGGCGCAGGAGGCGTACGAGCTGGGCATCGCGAACCGGGTCGTGCCCGCGGCGGAGCTGCGCGCGGAGGCCGAGCAGGTGGCCAGGCTGCTCGCCGAGGGGCCGACGGTGGCGTACGCCGCGCTGAAGGAGGCCGTGGCGTACGGGTTCGGTCACTCGCTGGCCGAGACGCTGGAGAAGGAGGACGAGTTGCAGTCGCGGGCGGGAGCCTCGGAGGACCACCGGATCGCGGTGCAGGCGTTCGTGAACAAGGAGAAGCCGAAGTATCTGGGGCGCTGAGCCGGTCCGCCCGCTCAGCCGACGCGGCGTGCGGCGCAGTCCGCCAGGTGGTCGTCGACCAGACCGCACGCCTGCATCAGCGCGTACGCCGTCGTCGGCCCCACGAAGCGCAGGCCCCGCTTCTTCAGCGCCTTGGACAGTGCCGTCGACTCCGGGGTGACCGCGGGGACGTCGGCGAGGGTCTTCGGGACCGGGCGGGTGTCCGGGGCGGGAGCGTGCGACCACACGAGGTCGTCCAGCTCGCCGGGCTCCCAGCCGGCCAGCGCACGGGCGTTGGCGAGGGTGGCGTCGATCTTCGCGCGGTTGCGGATGATGCCGACGTCGGCGAGGAGGCGCTCGCGGTCGTCGTCCGTGAAGGTGGCGACCGTGGCGATGCTGAAGTCGGCGAAGGCGGCGCGGAAGCCGGGGCGGCGGCGCAGGATGGTGATCCAGGACAGGCCGGACTGGAAGGCCTCCAGGGAGAGCCGCTCGAACAGCGCGTCGTCGCCGTGGACCGGGCGGCCCCACTCCTCGTCGTGGTACGTCACATAGTCCGGCGTGGACAAAGCCCAAGGGCAGCGCAGCGCGCCGTCCGGGCCGGCCAGGGTGGCTCCGTCGGTCATCGCGGGCCCTCTTCCCGGCCGGGCTTGTCCATGGGGACGCGGGCCGCGGCCTGGGCGCCGGCGAGGGCGGACTCCAGGTCGGCGATCCGGGCGTCCCGCTCGGCGAGCTCGGCGGCGACGCGGTTCAGCGCGTCGTCGACGTCGGCCATGCGGTAGCCGCGGGCGGCCAGGGGGAAGCGCAGGGCGTCGATGTCCGTGCGGCCGACCGGGCGGTCCAGGGGCAGCGGGTCCTGCAGCCGTTCGGGCGCGGCCTCGGGGAGCGGGCCGCGCTCACCGCCGCCGACCACCGCGAGGGTCACCGCGGCGACCACGACGACGAGGGCGACGACCAGGAACAAGAACATAACCATCGCTGAGGTCCCCACGCGGAGTGTGGCGGCGCACCTGTGGCGTACGCCGACGTCGGATGTGTCAGGGTCCGATCGTGCCATGCGAGTCTGACAGTTAGGGTCACAGGCGGTCGCACAGGGCCGGGACCAGGACGAACGAGGAGAGGTCACACGGATGCTCAGGCTGGGCAGGCGGGAGTTCGACCCGCGCGAGTCGGTGATCATGGCGATCGTGAACCGGACCCCGGACTCCTTCTACGACCAGGGGGCCACGTTCCGCGATGAGCCGGCGCTGGCTCGGGTGGAGCAGGCGGTGGCCGAGGGCGCCGCGATCATCGACATCGGCGGGGTCAAGGCGGGGCCCGGCGAGGAGGTGAGCGCGCAGGAGGAGGCGCGGCGGACGGTCGGCTTCGTGGCGGAGGTGCGGCGGCGGTTCCCCGACGTGGTCATCAGCGTGGACACCTGGCGGCACGATGTCGGCGAGGCCGTGTGCGAGGCCGGGGCGGATCTGCTGAACGACGCCTGGGGTGGGGTGGACCCGAGGCTGGCGGAGGTCGCCGCGCGGTACCGGGTCGGGCTGGTGTGTACGCACGCCGGTGGGGCGGAGCCGCGTACGCGGCCGCACCGGGTGACGTACGACGACGTCATGGCGGACATCCTGCGGGTGACGCTCGGGCTGGCCGAGCGGGCCGTGTCGCTGGGGGTGCCCCGGGAGTCGGTGCTGATCGATCCCGGGCACGACTTCGGGAAGAACACGCGGCACAGTCTGGAGGCGACGCGGCGGCTCGGGGAGATGGTCGAGACCGGCTGGCCGGTGCTGGTGTCGCTGTCCAACAAGGACTTCGTCGGGGAGAGCCTGGACAAGCCGGTGAAGGAGCGGGTGATCGGGACGCTGGCCACGACGGCGGTCTCCGCGTGGCTGGGGGCGCAGGTGTACCGGGTGCACGAGGTCGGGGAGACCCGGCAGGTGCTGGAGATGGTCGCGGCGATCGCGGGCTGGGGGGACCCGGCGGTCGCTCGGCGGGGGCTGGCCTGAGGCCTGCGCCCAGCTGATCCCACCCGCCCCGCCCGACCGGGTCGGCCAGTCGGGTGGGCGGGTGTGCGGGAAGTGAATCTCTCCGGGGCTGGCCCCAGACCCCGCCGCGCCGAGTACAGCTAGCGCCCTGCCTCCTTCGACACCAGCGCCACCGCCTCGTCCACGTCGTCCGTGAGATGGAAGAGGTGGAGGTCCTTCTCCGCGGCCTTGCCCTGGGCGACCAGGGTGTTGCGGAGCCAGTCGACCAGGCCGCCCCAGTACTCCGTGCCGAAGAGGACGATGGGGAAGCGGGTGACCTTCTGGGTCTGGACCAGGGTCAGGGCCTCGAAGAGCTCGTCCAGGGTGCCCAGGCCGCCGGGGAGGACCACGAACCCCTGGGCGTACTTGACGAACATCATCTTACGGACGAAGAAGTAGCGGAAGTTGAGGCCGATGTCGACATAGGGGTTGAGCCCCTGCTCGAAGGGCAGTTCGATGCCCAGGCCGACCGAGATGCCGCCCGCCTCGCTGGCGCCCTTGTTGGCCGCCTCCATCGCCCCGGGGCCGCCGCCGGTGATGACCGCGAAGCCCGCCTCCACGAGGCCCCTGCCCAGACGGACGCCGACCTCGTACTCGGACGACTCCACGGGCGTGCGGGCAGAGCCGAACACGCTGATCGCGGGCGGGAGTTCGGCGAGCGTGCCGAAGCCTTCGATGAACTCCGACTGGATGCGCAGAACGCGCCACGGATCGGTGTGGACCCAGTCCGACGGGCCTCCCGCGTCCAGCAGCCGCTGGTCCGTCGTGCTCGCCGTCACCTGGCTCCGCCGTCGGAGGACCGGTCCGAGTCGCTGCTCCTCCGGCGGCTGCCGCTTTCCCTCAGGGTTGCCGGTGGCCATGTGCGCTCCCTCCGCTTGCGGGGTGTTTCCACCTCAGCGTAGATCCACGCCGGTCACAGAGGGGGGACATGTGTATGTCCGCAACGAAGCGCCCGCGGGGAAACCCCCTCGCGGACGCACCGCCCCCGTCACGCCGTGAGCCAGGCCCGCAGCCGCTCCTCGCCGGCGAGGATCTTCGCCGTCTCCACCCGCTCGTCCCGCTTGTGCGCCAAGTGCGGGTTGCCGGGACCGTAGTTGACCGCCGGGACGCCCAGGGCGCTGAAGCGGGAGACGTCCGTCCAGCCGTACTTGGGCTGCGGGGTGCCACCGACCGCCTCGATGAAGGCCGCCGCGGCCGGGTGCGACAGGCCGGGCAGCGCGGCCCCGCTGTGGTCGTCCACCACGAAGTCGGTCACGCCGCAGTCCGCGAACACCTCGCGGACATGGGCGATCGCCTCCTCCTCGGTGCGGTCCGGGGCGTAGCGGAAGTTCACCGTCACCACGCACTCGTCGGGGATGACATTTCCGGCCACACCGCCCGAGATGCCCACCGCGTTCAGCCCCTCGCGGTACTCCAGCCCGTCGATCACCGGGTAACGGGGCTGGTAGGAGGCGAGGCGGGCCAGGATCGGGGCGGCCGCGTGGATCGCGTTGGAGCCCATCCAGCCGCGCGCCGAGTGCGCCCGCTCGCCCTCGGTCCTCAGCAGGACGCGCAGGGTGCCCTGGCAGCCGCCCTCGACCTGGCCGTCGGACGGCTCCAGCAGCACCGCGAAGTCGCCCTCCAGCCACTCGGGGTGCGCCTCGGCGATGTGCTTGAGGCCGTTGAGGTCGGCGGCGACCTCCTCGTTGTCGTAGAAGACGAACGTCAGGTCGCGGTTCGGGGCCGGAACCGTCGCCGCGATGCGCAGCTGGACCGCGACGCCCGCCTTCATGTCGCAGGTGCCGCAGCCCCAGAGCACACCGTCCTCGTCCAGCCGGGACGGCACGTTGCCGGCGATCGGCACCGTGTCGATGTGTCCGGCGAGGATCACGCGCTGCGGCCGACCCAGGTCCGTGCGGGCCACGACGTTGTTGCCGTACCGCTCGACCGTCAGGTGCGGCAGGGCGCGCAGCGCGTTCTCGATCGCGTCCGCGAGGGGCTTCTCGCTGCCGCTCTCCGACGGGAAGTCGACGAGCTGGGCGGTGAGCTGGGCGGCGTCCAGGGTGAGGTCAAGCGGGGAGTCGGCCATGCGTCGACACTAGCGCTCCCGACCTGGGTGTACTTTCCCCGCCTGGCACCGGTCACTTCGTACTCTCCAGTACCTTGGACGCGTGCCAGAGCCGTCACCTCATCTCCAGCGTCGTGGCCGCCTTCTCCGTGTGGGGGCGGCCTTCGTGGTCCTCCTCGCCGTCGCGGGCTACCTCGCGGTGCAGTACGTCACCGGGGGCACCGGCGGCCCGGGATGCAAGGTCGTCTCGGCCGACGGCGACGGGGCGACGTACGAGTTCAGCCCCGAGCAGGCCGTCAACGCCGCGACCGTCACCGCCGTCGGCACCGCACGCGGCCTGCCCGAACGGGCCGTCACGATCGCCCTCGCGACCGCCCTGCAGGAGTCCGCGCTGCGCAACATCGGCCACGGCGACCGGGACTCGCTCGGCCTGTTCCAGCAGCGACCCTCGCAGGGCTGGGGCACCGAGGAGCAGATCATGGACCCGATCTACTCGGCGGGCATGTTCTACGACCACCTGGTCGACGTCCCCGGTTACACCCGGCTGCCCCTCACCGTCGCCGCCCAGCGCGTGCAGCGCAGCGGCTTCCCGCAGGCGTACGCCAAGCACGAGCCGGACGCCACCCTGCTCGCCGCCGCCCTCACGGGGCGCGCGGCGGCCACGCTGACCTGCGAGGGACGGCCGGGCGCGACGCCGACCGCCGGTCCTGACGCGGTGCGTTCCGCGCTGGTGCGGGACTTCGGGCGGGACGCCGTGCAGCAGGCCGGCGCCGAGGTGGGCGCCCGCACGCCCACTCCCACGCCGACCCTGGTCACCGAGACCAGCGGGCGCACGGTGACCGTGCCCGTCGCCGAGGACACCGACGAGCGCGGCGCGCGCGAGCGCGGCTGGCAGTACGCCCACTGGGCCGTGGCCAACGCCTCCTCGCTGCACATCGAACGCGTCTCGTACGCCGGGCGGGAGTGGGTCGCGGGGCACACGGACAGCCGGTGGCGTGCCGCGGAGGACGCGAAGAATCCGGACGGGGCTCGGAGCACCGCCGAGGCCGTCCGCATTGTCACTGCACAGTAGTGCGACCGATCAGCCTCAGGGGTTACTTGCGCCGGTACCGGGTGACCGGGTGCTCAGGTTTTCGCAGCCTCACCCCCCTATGCGCCAAATCCCTTGGGAACACGGAGCCGTAAGGATTCGGCGGACTTTCGGACCGGGTGTTCTTTGCCCGTTTTTATCCGCAGCCGATAATGCGACGCATTGCCAACTCTTTACTTTGGCACGCCGCAACCTTCGCGCGCTTCGAGCGGTAGTCACTGCGTCCGAGCCCGGAGCGCGAGACCGCGACCGACATCGCGGAGCAACTCCCGGGAACGGCTGGACACTTCACCGTCATCTCCCGTCGAAGGAGCATCATGTCCCTCCCCCTGACCCGTCGGATCGCCCGTGCCGCGCTGCTTGTCGCAGCGGGAGCGGCTGCCGGGGTCGGTGCGGCCGGCTCCGCCAGCGCGGCCCCCGAACTGCCCGCCACCGGCAACCTCGGCGGACTGACCGCCCTGGACGCGGCGAACGTCGGCAACACCGTCGACAGCACGGCGCAGAACGTCACCGGTGCCGCCGGCGACACCGGCAGCAAGGCCGTCAAGAAGGCCGTCCCGGCCGCGGGCAAGACCGGTGGCCAGGTCGCGAAGAAGGCGACGCCCGCCGTGCAGAAGGCCGCGGGTGACGCCGCCGGTGCCGCCGGGGCCGTGGTGGGTGACGCCGCGGCGAGCGCGACCAGGGGCGGGCTGCCGACGGACGGGCTGACCAAGGGCGGACTGCCGACCCAGTCGCTGCCCACCAATGGGCTGCCGATCGGCTGAGTGCCGGGCGCTCGAGGCGAAGGGGTCCAGGGAGTTCCCTGGGCCCCTTCGCCGTGCTCACGCGAGACGCTTGACCGCCGCCGCCACCCGCTCGTCCGAGGCCGTCAGGGCCACACGTACGAAGTTTTCGCCCGCGCGGCCGTAGAAGTCGCCCGGCGCGACCAGGACTCCCAGGTCGGCGAGGTGGGCCACGGTGGTCCAGCAGGACTCGTCCCGGGTGGCCCACAGGTAGAGGCCGGCCTCGCTGTGCTCGATGCGGAAGCCGTGGCCCAGCAGGGCCTCGCGCAGCATCGTGCGGCGGGCCGCGTAACGGTCGCGCTGCTCGCCGACGTGGACGTCGTCGCCCAGCGCCGCCACCACGGCCGCCTGCGTCGGCGCGGACGTCATCATGCCCCCGTGCTTGCGGATCTCCAGGAGCGGGCCGAGAACCGCCGGGTCGCCGGCGAGGAACGCGGCGCGGTAGCCGGCCAGGTTGGAGCGCTTGGAGAGGGAGTGCACCGCGACGACGCCCTCGTACGAGCCGCCGTTGACGTCGGGGTGCAGGACCGAGACCGGGTCGGCCTCCCAGCCGAGTTCGAGGTAGCACTCGTCGGAGAAGACCATGACGCCGTGCTCGCGGGCCCAGGCGACGATCCGGGTCAGCTCCTGCTTCGGGAGCACCTTGCCCGTCGGGTTGGAGGGCGAGTTCAGCCAGAGGAGCTTCAGGTCCGCCGGGTCGAGGTCCGTCGGGTCTTCGTAGACCGCGTACTGCGCGCGGGCCAGGCGCGCGCCCACCTCGTACGTCGGGTACGCCAGGCGCGGGAAGGCGACCCGGTCGCCGGGGCCGAGACCCAACTGGGTGGGGAGCCAGGCGACGAGTTCCTTGGAGCCGACGATCGGCAGGACGTGGCGGTGGGTGACGTCCTGGGCGCCGAGGCGGCGCCGCACCCAGCCGGTGATCGCGTCCCGCAGTTCGGGCGTGCCCCAGACGGTCGGGTAGCCGGGCGAGTCGGCGGCGGCGACGAGCGCCTGCTGGATCAGCTCGGGGACCGGGTCGACCGGGGTGCCGACGGAGAGGTCGACGATGCCGTCCGGGTGCGCGGCGGCCGTCTCCTTGTACGGCGCGAGCTTGTCCCAGGGAAAGGTGGGCAGGCGGTCGGAGACTGCGGACACGGTGTCTGGCTCACTTTCTGGTGCGGCAAACGCCTCGGTCCCGTGCGGCGGCGATCGGGGTGATCGGGCCGTACGGGACCGAGGCGGCGCGGTTCGGGCCGCTTAAGGGGTCACTCGGCCTGCGGCGGCAACGCGGCGACGAAGGGGTGGTCCCGCTCGATCAGGCCCAGCTTGCTCGCGCCACCGGGCGAGCCGAGCTCGTCGAAGAACTCCACGTTCGCCTTGTAGTAGTCCTTCCACTCCTCCGGAGTGTCGTCCTCGTAGAAGATCGCCTCAACCGGGCAGACCGGCTCACATGCCCCACAGTCGACGCATTCGTCCGGGTGGATGTACAAGGACCGTGAGCCCTCGTAGATGCAGTCGACCGGGCACTCCTCGATGCACGCCTTGTCCTTGACGTCGACACAAGGCTGCGCGATGACGTAGGTCACGCTGTCGTTCCTCCTCGATAGGGCGCCGGCGGGCCTCCTCAGGCTCCGCCGCCTGGCGCGCGGGAGCGCGGCGTCGTCGATGCCCGCCTCTAGTATCTCCGTTCCTGGGCACGATCCGAACAGGAGGGGTGAACCGACCTGTGGAAATATCGGCGGGCGGACGCCTTGAGGTCCGTATCACCACAGCTGACGTGGGCAAACGAGTCTCCGTACGGCGGTTGGGGGACCTTGGCGTCACGGAGCAGAAATTCACCGACACGGTCGGTGTTCTCACATCCTGGGACGACGGTGTGCTCGTGATCACACGGCGGGACGGCGAGCGCGTCCGGATCAAGGAGTCCGCGCTGGTCGCGGGGAAGGTCGTGCCCGCCGCGCCGGCCCGCCGCCGCGGTCCCGCCGCCTCCTACGAGGAACTGGCCCGGATCGCCGCGCGGGGCTGGCGGCCGCTGGAGAGCGAGCGGCTCGGCGAGTGGGAGCTGCGCGCCGCCGCCGGGTTCACCCGGCGCGCCAACTCCGCGCTGCCGCTCGGGGACCCGGGCGTGTCGCTCGACGAGGCGCTGAGCGCCGTACGGCGCTGGTACGGCGAGCGCGGCCTGCCCGCCTACCTCCAGACCGCCACCGGCGCCGAGGGCACGCAGGAACTGCTGTGCGCGGAGCTGGAACGGCGCGGCTGGGTGCGGGAGGTCTCCGCCGAGGTGTGGACCGGCGCCCTCGCGCCGGTCGCCGACCGGTCCGAGGGCGCCGGGGTGGTGCTGTCCCGGGAGGCGGACGCCGGGTGGCTGGCGAGGTACCAGCGCAAGGGCGTGAGCGGGGTGGCGCTGCGTGTGCTGGGGAGCGGGAGTTCGGTCTGGTTCGCGAGCATCCCCGGTGCCGGTGGGGCACCCGCCGCGATCGGCCGCTGTGTCGTCGACGGGCGGTGGGCCGGGTTCGCCGCCGTCGAGGTGGATCCCGCGCTGCGCCGGAGGGGGCTGGCGACCGAGGTGATGGCCGCGCTGGCCCGCCGCGCGCTGGACGAGGGCGCGTCGGCGGCGTGGCTCCAGGTCGAGACGGACAATGCCGGTGCACGGTCGTTGTACGCCGGGCTGGGCTTCGGCGCGCATCACACGTACCACCATTTCCGGGAGCCGGAGGGCCGATAGCCATGCGTCCACCCTTCCCGCCACCGCCCGAGCGGACCTCCGAGCTGCGGCGGCGGTTCGCCGAGGAGGCGCGCGCCGAGCGGCCCGACCTGGCGACGCTGTGTCTGCTCGTGGGGGCGCAGGCCGACCGGGCGCTGGACGAGGCGGGCATCGACGCCGCGCAGGTGGAGCTGGACCGGCTGGCCGGGATGCTGCCGTTCCGGCCGGGCGGGGCGCGGGCCTGGGCCGAGGCGGTGCGGGTACTGCTCGGTGAGCGGTGCGGGTTCCGCGGCTCCGCCGCGGACTACCAGCGGCTGGAGTCGTCGCTGCTGCACGCCGTGCTGACGCGGCGGCGGGGGTTGCCGATCCTGCTGTCGGTGGTGTGGCTGGAGGTGGCCCGGCGGGCAGGCGCGCCGGTGTACGGCGTGGCGCTGCCGGGGCACTTCGTGGTCGGCTTCGGCGGGACGCCGGGGGAGGCCGCGGAGCAGGTGCTGGCCGATCCGTTCGACGGCGGGCGGGTGCTCAGCGGGAACGACGCGGAGTTGCTGGTGGCGGGCGCCACCGGGGCGCCGCTGGATCCCTCGATGCTGGTGCCCGCGGACCCGCTGGACGTGGTGGTGCGGATCCTTAACAACGTCCGGGCGTGGGCCGCGGCCCGGGCCGAGCGGTCGGACGTGGCGTTGTGGGCGGTGGAGCTGTCGTTGCTGCTGCCCTCGCATCCGGCGCGGCTGCGGTACGAGCGGGCGCAGGTGCTGGTGCGGCGGGGGGACTTCATGGACGGGGCCGCGGAGCTGGACGCGTACGCGGAGGTGGTGGAGGCCGTGGACGAGGGGGCGGCCGAGAAGGTGCGCGGGGAGGCCCGGGCGGCCCGGGCGCTCCTGAACTAGAGGTTCGTCCCCGAGGCTGCTCGACGCGGCGGGCGTGGGCGCGTCGTGCTGGTCGCGTGGTCCACCGCACCCCCTGAGGGACGCTGCCCCGACCGGCATCGCCCCGGGGCACCCGGCGGGTTCCGGGTGCCCTCGGCGTCTGCGCCGGCTAGCTCGGGTCGGTCTCGATCGTCGCCACGCGGTTCGTCGTGCTCTTCAGGGCCGGGCGCAGGGCGCCGATCACGTCCTGGACGGTGATCGTGGTCTTCTGGCCGGTGCCCCGCGTGATGAGGACGCCGTCGAAGGTCTTGCCGTAGAGCTCCTTCAGGGCGGCCTCGTCATAGGTGTCGACGAGCTTGCCGTCGACCGCCTGGACGCGGAGGAACTTCCACAGGGACTTCTCCGGGCTGAAGGCGATCGAGTGGGCCGCGTCGGTCTGCACGGTGACTATGCCGGACATCGCCGGTTCGGCGAACTCCTTCATCATCCGGTCGACCTCGGCGTCGGGCACCGTCGGCTGTTTGGCGGTGGTCGGGACCTGGACCGGTGTGGCCGCGCCGGTCTCCACCTGGCTGCGGTAGGCGTTCTCGACGGCCTCGGTGGCCTGGTCGACGGCGATGCCCTTGCCGGCCTTGCCGTAGACGGCGACCGCCTTGCCGGACTCGAACCTGATCGTGCCGTCGCCGGCGCTGCCCGCGCCGCCCGCCGCGGTCTCCAGGGCGGAGTGCAGCTTCTCCTCGTCGACCGGCATGACCGGCTCGACGACCCGCTCCTGGCCGAACAGCGAGCCGATCACGGAGACCGGGTTGTAGTCGCTCGTGGCGGCGGCGTCGACCGTGGCGTCGGTGTCGAACTGGAGCCCCGACTGGTCCGGCCTCAGGGAGAGGGTCTCGCCGTCGACGGACAGCTTCACCGGGTTGTCGACACGGTCGCCGAGGGCCTCGTCGAGCTTCTTGACGGCGTCGTCGCGGGTGCCGCCGCCGATGTCCACGCCGAGCACGGTGGTGCCCTTGGGCACGTCGGAGTGGTTCATCAGCAGACCGGCGCCGTAGGCCACTCCGGCGACGGCGATCACGCCGCCGCTGAGCAGCACCAGCTTGTTGCGGCCCTTCTTTTTCTTCTTGGGCGCGGCGGGGGGCGCGGACCGCTGCGCCGGCTCGGGCCGCTTCGGCGGGGTGTGCGCCACCGGCCCGTCGGCGGGGGCGCCCGGCCCGAACGGCGTGCTCCGGTCGGCGGGCGGCACGACCGGGATGCCGCTGGTGAGGGTGTCCCCGGAGACGTTGTCCACGGGCACGCCGAAGGGGCTGCCGGGGGGCGGCTCGGGGGCCGGCTGCTGCGGGGTGAGGATCGCGGTGTCGTCGCTCAGGCCGCCGCCGTGGCCGGGGTGCGGGGTCGCGCCGGGGCCGCTCGGCAGGGCGAGGGGGCTGTTGCCGGTGACCGGGCCGCCGGTCGGGCCCGAGGGGCCCTGCGGGCCGGCCGGGCCGCCATGTCCGGGGCCGCCGTGACCGCCCTGGCCGTTCGGACCGCGTCGGCCGTGGGGAGCGGCACCCTGACCGCCGTACGGGCTCTGCGCGCCGTAGGGGTCCTGGCCGTTGGGCGTGCCCTGGCCGCCCGGCCGACCGTTCTGTCCGGGTTCCGTGAAGTACGGCAGGTCGTCGCGGCGCGGTTCACCCGGGCGGGAGCCGTTGCCGCTCGCCGCGAGGGCCTCGGTGACGTCGAAGGAGCCCGTGCCGCCGCCGTGGCCGGGGGCCACCGGGCCGCCGGTGGCGCCGGGGAGGCCGCCGCCCTGCGTGCCGCCGGGCCGGGAGCCGCCCGGCATGTTCATGGAGCCGACCACACCGCCGGGCCGCGCGGCACCCGGAGCGGCGGGGCCGGCGGGAGCGGCCGGGGCGGCCGAACCGGTGGGCGTGACCGCCCCGTTGGCGGCGACGCCGCCCTGACCGGGCTTGCCCGGACCGGACTTGCGCGGCGCGAACCAGTCGCTGGTCTTCTCCTCGGCGGGCTGGGGAAGTTGTGGCTCGACCGGAGCCTCGACCGCGCCCGGCGAGGGGGCCGCGCTCGGCGCCGCGGGCTCGGCGGCGCCGCTGTCGGCGTTCTCGGAGTCGGCGACGGGCTTGCGGACGACGACCGGCGGAATGGGCCGCGATCCGGGAATGTTGATCCGGATCCGGGTCGTCAGCGTGGTCTCGGTCTTGCGCTCCTCGGTCCCTGCGCCCGAACGGCCCGTGTCCGCACCGTTGTCGGAAGCCGTGGGGGTGCCGTAGGGCGGCGTGCCCGAGGGGTATGCGGTACCCCCGTGCCCGTTGGGCCCGGAGGACGGACTGTCAGTTTCACGACTCAAGGCAGGTTCTCCCGGTTGGCTCCACCGCCGGTTCCGACCTCATATACGCGGGCAGCGCGGCGGCGGCTCCACCATACTGGCCACTTCGCGCGGGTATCCCGCGACCGCTGGGGAAACCCACACGGGACTCGCACGAGCCCATGACGGCGAACCGGTACGTCATTCGCCAAGTCGGACGGACCGGCCACCCGCTCGGGGCGCAGGAGCGAGGGTGGCGCAGATCACAGCCACGGCCATGCCACCGAGCAGGTAGGCGTACGAGCCCACGCCCGCGGCGAAGAGGAAGTCCCCTTCGGGACGGCTGGCGGTGAGCAGGATGACGGAGAGCATCCAGCCGGCCGCGGCCGCCACGGCTCCGACCCGGCCGCCGGTCAGCCACGCCCCGCCGACGAACGCCCCGGCCGCGCCCACGAGCGCCAGCAGCAGCCCGCCCGGGAACCAGGCGGCCTGCACCAGCGATCCGGCGGCTCCGACCACCAGTCCGAGCACGAACAGGCCGAGGCAGGCCGCGAACCGCCCGGCGGAGGGGCGCCGCAGCGGCTGCGCGAGCATCGAGTGCCGGTCACTCATGACGCCACCTCGATCCCGGCGAACAGGTCCGTCTCCCGCCCCGAAGGCCGCTCGCCGCGCACCAACTCGTAGTACTCCGTGCCGAACAGCGGCTGTGCGAGCTGGTTGGACAGCGCGAAGTACGGCTCGGCGACCTCGATCTGCGTGACGTGCGCGGCCATCGCGGCCGCCTTGGCGGCGGCGTACGCGGTTCCGTCGATCTCGGTGGTGATCCGCTCGTCCTCGACCACGCCGGGTACGTCGTCCGGCGCCGCGCTCCTGGTGAAGCCGAGGCCGGGCAGCGCGTCCTGGAGGCGGTCGAAGGCGTCCTCGGCGATCGTGCGCGGGACGCGGTTCCAGTAGACCTTGGCGATGCCGATGCCGGCCTCGGCGGCGAGGTCGGCGGCGCGCATGGCGATGCGGTGGGCCTGGATGTGGTCGGGGTGGCCGTAGCCGCCGTTCGGGTCGTAGGTGACGAGAACCTGGGGCCGCACCTCGCGGATCACCTCGACGAGCGGGGCGGCGGCCTCGTCGACGTCCGCCCGCCAGAGGCAGTCGGGGTCGTCGTTGTCGGGCAGGCCCATCATCCCGGAGTCCCGGTAGCGGCCGACCGCGCCGAGCAGACGGAAGTCCTCGACGCCGAGTTCCCGCATGGCCGCGGTGAGCTCGCCCAGGCGGTGCTCGCCGAGGGCGGCGCCGGTCAGATGCGCGAGCTCGGGCGGGATCACCTCGCCACGCTCACCGAGGGTGCAGGTGACCAGGGTCACATGGGCACCCTCGGCCGCGTACCGGGCCATGGTCGCGCCGTTGTTGATCGACTCGTCGTCCGGGTGCGCGTGCACCAGCAGCAGACGCCGGGAGGGCCGTTCCGTCATGGACCCACCCTACGAGCAGACCGGGCCGGTCAGAACTTGATGCCGCCGATCATGCCCGCGATGTTCGTGGTCAGCTCACTGATCGTGGGCGCCACGGTGGACGAGGCGAGGTAGAAGCCCAGCAGCATGCAGACCACCGCATGCCCGGCCTTCAGCCCCGACTTCTTGATCAGCAGGAAGACGATGATCGCCAGCAGCACCACCGCCGAAATCGAGAGTGCCACGGCGGCTCACCTCCAAGAACCGGGAATGTGGGGACGAACAGTGCGAGGAAACGTGTAAATCCATACAGCGGCCAGCAGGTTCATACCCACGCAGCGCTAGTGATCATAACTATCCGTACGCGCGCATCGAATGGCGCACGGCCGCACAAGGGGGCGCATGGCCAATATGGTCGGGGCATGACCACCGAGCCTGACTCCTTCCCCCGACGGCACGCCCGCACCCAGCGGTTCACGCTCGGCGCGCCGCGTTCGTTCACCGTGGCTCCCGACGGTTCCCGTGTCGTCTTCCTGCGCTCGCACTCCGGCACCGACCGGGCGAACGCCCTGTGGGTGCTCGACCTGGCGGACCTCGCCGAGCGCCCGGCGGCCGACCCGCGCGCCCTGCTGGGCGGGGCCGCGGAGGACCTCTCGCCCGAGGAACGGGCGCGCCGTGAACGCAGCCGCGAGGGCGGCGCCGGCATCGTCGGCTACGCCACCGACACGGCCGTGGAGTTGGCGTCTTTCACCTTGTCAGGGCGGCTCTTCACGGCCGAGCTGCGGGCCGGCACGGCGCGTGAACTCACCGTTCCCACCCCGGTGATCGACCCCCGCCCGTCCCCCGACGGGCGGCACATCGCGTACGTCGCACAGGGCGCGCTGCGGGTGATCGGCGCCGAGGGCGAGGGCGACCGGGCGCTCGCGGAACCGGACGCGGAGTCGGTTTCCTACGGTCTGGCCGAGTTCATCGCGGCGGAGGAAATGGGGCGCTCGCGAGGTTTCTGGTGGGCGCCGGAGTCCGACCGGCTGCTGGTGGCGCGGGTGGACGACACGCCGGTGCGGCGGTGGTGGATCTCCGATCCGGCCCAGCCGGAACGTGATCCACAACACGTGCCCTATCCGGCGGCCGGCACGGCGAACGCGGACGTGCGGTTGTTCGTGTTCGACCTGGGCGGGGCGCGCACCGAGGTCGTCTGGGACCGCGTGCGGTATCCCTATCTGGCGCGAGTGCACTGGTCAGCGGCGGGTGCACCGCTGATCCTGGTGCAGGCGCGTGACCAGCGCAGCCAGTTGTTCCTGGCGGTGGATCCGGACACGGGTGCGACCCGGATGGTGCACGCCGACGAAGATCCGATTTGGCTTGATCTTTTCCCTGGGGTGCCGTGCTGGTCTCCCTCGGGGCAGCTGGTGCGGATCGCCGACGAGGGCGGCGCGCGGGTCCTCGCTGTGGGTGAACGCCCCCTGACAGGACCGCAGTTGCACCTGCGTGCCGTGCTCGACGTGACGGCCGACGACGTGCTCGTGTCGGCCTCGGCGGGGGCGGAGGCGGCGAGTCCGGAGACCGGCGAGGTGCACGTCTATCGCGTCAACGAGCTCGGCGTCGAGCGCCTCTCGCAGGAGCCGGGCGTGCACTCGGCGGTGCGCGCCGGGGACGTGACCGTGCTCGTGTCCGCTACGCCGGACCGGCCGGGCGCGACGGTGCGGGTGCTGCGCGAGGGCGACCGAAGGGAGATGGGGGTCCCCCCGGCCGAAGGCTGGGCGAAGCTGGCGACTGTCCCGTCGTACGCCGAGGATCCCGGTATGTCCCCGCGCGTGACGCTCACCGTGGGGGGCGCACAGAGGATTCCGTGCGCCGTGCTTATGCCGCAGGACTACCAAGGAGACACTTCCCTTCCGGTTCTCCTCGACCCCTACGGCGGTCCGCACGGCCCTCGCGTGGTCGCCGCGCACAACGCGTATCTGACCTCGCAGTGGTTCGCGGACCAGGGGTTCGCGGTGGTCGTCGCCGACGGGCGCGGCACGCCCGGCCGCTCCCCGGCCTGGGAGAAGGCGGTCCGGGACGACTTCACCGTCTCCCTCGACGACCAGATCGAGGCGCTCCAGGACCTCGCGAAGACGCACCCGCTGGACCTCACCCGGGTCGCGATCCGCGGCTGGTCCTACGGCGGCTGGCTGGCCGCCCTGGCCGTGCTGCGACGGCCGGATGTCTTCCACGCGGGCATCGCCGGGGCCCCGGTGACGGACTGGCGGCTGTACGACACGCACTACACGGAGCGGTACCTGGGCCACCCGGCCGAGTCCCCGCAGGCGTACGCGAAGAGCTCCCTGATCACCGACGACGGGCTGTCCTCGGCGGCGGAGCCGCACCGCCCGCTGATGATCGTGCACGGCCTGGCAGACGACAACGTGGTGGTCGCCCACGCCCTGCGCCTGTCCTCCGCCCTGCTCGCCGCCGGCCGCCCGCACGAGGTGCTCCCGCTGTCCGGCGTGACGCACATGACGCCGCAGGAACAGGTCGCCGAGAACCTGCTGCTGCTGCAGGTGGACTTCCTGAAGCGGTCGTTGGGCCTGCCCCGCTGAACGGCAACGGGCCGGGGGACATGGCGCCCCCGGCCCGTTCACGGCACCCGCACGGCCGTACGTCGTAGAGAGTGGCGCGTCCGTATATCGGAGCCGGGTCGGCGGAGTTGCCTGTGTGTTACCGCGTCTCCCCGGGCGCGACGACCTGTTTCTCCTCCGCGAAATGACAGGCCGAGGGGTGGGCGGCGGGGCCGGTGGCCGAACGGTACTCGGCGGGGACCGTCAGCGTCGGGACCTCCAGGGCGCAGCGCTCGCGCGCCTTGAAGCAGCGGGTGCGGAACCGGCAGCCGGACGGGATGTTCGTCGGGGAGGGCACGTCACCGGCGAGGATGATGCGCTCGCGGTGCTCACGGGCTTGAGGGTCGGGCACGGGGACGGCGGAGAGCAGCGCCTGTGTGTAGGGGTGCGTGGGGTGGTCGTAGATCTCGGCGTCTCGGCCGATCTCCACGATCCGCCCGAGGTACATCACCCCGACCCGGTCCGAGATGTGCCGGACGATGGACAGGTCGTGCGCGATGAACACGTAGGACAGGTCGAACTCGGCCTGGAGCCGCTCCATCAGGTTGATGACCTGCGCCTGCACGGACACGTCGAGCGCGGAGACCGGTTCGTCGGCGACGATGATCTCCGGGCGCAGCGCCAGCCCCCGGGCGATGCCGATGCGCTGGCGCTGGCCGCCGGAGAACTGGTGCGGATAGCGGTTGATGTACTCCGGGTTGAGGCCGACGACGTCCAGGAGGTCCTGGACACGCCTGCGCCGCTCGCCCTTCGGCGCCGCCTCGGGGTGGATCTCGTACGGCTCGCCGATGATGTCGCCCACCGTCATGCGGGGGTTGAGCGAGGTGTACGGGTCCTGGAACACCATCTGGATGTTGCGCCGGACGGCCTTGAGCGCCTTGCCGGACAGCCTGGTGATGTCCTCGCCCTTGTACCGGATCACCCCGGCGGTCGGCTTCTCCAGGTGGACCAGCATCTTCGCGACCGTCGACTTGCCGCAGCCGGACTCCCCGACGATGCCGAGGGTCTCGCCCCGGTCGAGCGTGAAGTCCACGCCGTCGACGGCCTTCACCGAGCCGACCTGCTTGCGGAAGAGGATGCCCGTGGTGAGCGGGTAGTGCTTGACGAGCCCGCTGACCTCAAGAACCGGATCGGCCATCGAGGCACTCCCTCCAGAAGTGGCAGGCACTCCCCCGCTCCCCGGACACCTCGTACAACGGGGGTACGTCCGTCCGGCACACGTCCCGGGCCATCGGGCAGCGCGGGTGGAAGGCGCAGCCCGGCGGGATGTTCAGCAGGCTTGGCGGCAGGCCCTTGATGGCGTAGAGCTCCCGGCCCTTGCGGTCCAGGCGTGGGATGGATTCGAGCAGGCCGCGCGTGTACGGGTGGGCCGGCGCCTTGTAGATGTCGTGCACCGGCGCCGACTCCACGATCCGGCCCGCGTACATCACGGCGATCCGGTCGGCGACGTCGGCGACCACGCCCAGGTCGTGGGTGATCAGGATCAGTCCCATGTCCAGCTCGCGCCGCAACTCCGCGAGCAGCTCCATGACCTGGGCCTGGACGGTGACGTCGAGGGCGGTGGTCGGCTCGTCGGCGATGATCAGGGCCGGTTCCAGGGCGAGCGCCATCGCGATCATGATGCGCTGGCGCATCCCGCCGGAGAACTGGTGCGGGTACTGCCTCACCCGCTCCCTGGCACCCGGGATGCGCACCCGGTCCATCAGCTCGACGGCCTTGGCCCTGGCGTCCTTCCTGGACATGCCCCGGTGCACGACGAACATCTCGCCGAGCTGGTCGCCCACCGTCAGCACGGGGTTGAGCGAGGACAGCGCGTCCTGGAAGATCATCGCCATCCCGGCGCCGCGCACCTTGCGCCGCTCCTCCTCCCTGAGCCGGAGCAGGTCCCTGCCCTGGAAGAGGACCTCACCGCCGGTGATCCGCCCCGGCGGCATGTCGAGGATGCCCATCACGGCCTGCGCGGTGACGGACTTGCCCGAGCCGGACTCCCCCAGCACGGCGAGCGTCTCGCCCGCGTCCACGCTGTAGGTGACGCCGTTGACGGCCTTGGCGACCCCGTCGCGGGTCCGGAACTCCACGTGCAGATCACGTACGTCGAGCAGCATCGGGGCGCCTCACCTCAGCTTGGGGTCGAGGGCGTCGCGCACCGCGTCGCCGAGCATGATGAACGCCAGCACGGTGACCGCGAGCGCCCCGGAGGGCCACAGCAGGGCGTGCGGGGCGTTGCGGATGTAGGGCGAGGCGGCGGAGATGTCGATGCCCCAGGAGACGCTCGGCGGCTTCAGGCCGACGCCCAGATACGACAGGGTCGCCTCCAGCGCGATGTAGGTGCCGAGCGCGATGGTCGCCACGACGATGACCGGCGCGACGGCGTTGGGCGCGATGTGCCGCAGCAGCAGCCGGGCGGGGGAGGCGCCGAGGGAGCGGGCGGCCTGGACGTAGTCGTTCTGCTTGGCGGTGATGACCGCGCCGCGGGCGATCCGGGAGATCTGCGGCCATCCGAGCAGCACCATGAACCCGATGACCGGCCAGATGCTGTTGCTGGTGACCACCGACAGCAGGACCAGCCCGCCGAGGACGACCGGGATCGCGAAGAAGATGTCGGTGATCCGGGACAGGATCGAGTCGCCGGCGCCACCGAAGAACCCGGCGAGGCCGCCGAGGACGCTGCCGAGGATCGCGACCCCGAGCGTGGCGCAGACGCCGACCGCGACGGACGTACGGGCGCCGTAGACCGTGCGCGTGTAGACGTTGCAGCCCTGGCCGTCGTAACCGAAGGGGGCGCCGGGCTGGGAGCCCTCCTGGGCCTTGGCCAGGTCGCAGCGCAGGGGGCTGCCGGAGGCGATCGCGGACGGCCACAGGGAGATGAAGACCAGGAAGAGGATCACGAGGGCGGAGACGAGGAAGACCGGGTTGCGGCGCAGGTCGTGCCAGGCGTCGGACCCCAGGGAGCGCGGTCTGCCGGACGGGCCGCCGGTGTCGGGGCCACCGGGCGGGCGCTCCAGCGTCCGGGCCTCGCTGGTGGCGAGGTCCATCGCACCGCCCATGCCGGTGCCGGCGACGGCGCCCGTGGGCGCGCCGGTGTCCTGGGCGTCAGACATAACGGATCCTCGGGTCGAGTACGGCGTACAGGAGGTCGACGAGGAGGTTGGCGAGCAGGAAGACCAGGACGAGGACGGTCACGAAGCCGACGACGGTCTGGGTGTTCTGGCGGAGGATGCCCTGGTAGAGCTGGTAGCCGACGCCGTGGATGTTGAAGATGCGCTCGGTGACGATGGCGCCGCCCATCAGGGCGCCGATGTCGGTGCCGATGAAGGTGACCACCGGGATCAGGGAGTTGCGCAGCAGGTGGCGGGTGATGACCCGGCGTCTGGGCAGGCCCTTGGCGATGGCTGTGCGGACGTAGTCGGAGCGGCGGTTCTCCGCGATGGAGGTGCGGGTCAGGCGGGTGACGTACGCCAGCGAGACGGAGGCGAGGACGAGGCCCGGCAGGAGCAGTTCGCCGAAGGGGGCCTCGGGGGACACCGACGGCCGGATCCAGCCCCACTCGACGCCGAGCAGGAGCTGAAGGAGCAGGCCGGTGACGAAGGTGGGGACGGAGATGACCACCAGCGTGGCCAGCAGCACGCCGGTGTCGACGGGCCGGCCGCGGCGCAGGCCGGTGACCACGCCCAGGGTGACGCCGATGACGATCTCGAAGAGGATCGCGACGACGGTCAGCCGGATGGTGACGGGGAAGGCGCTGCCCATCAGCTCGGTGACCGGCTGGCCGTTGAAGGCGGTGCCGAAGTCGCCGGTGAAGACGTTGCCCATGTAGGTCAGGTATTGCTGCCAGACCGGCTTGTCGAGGCCGAACTCCTTCCTGAGCTGCGCGGCCGTCGCGGGGTCGCACTCCCGCTCGCCGCACAGGCCGGCGATGGGGTCGCCCATCACGTTGACCATCAGGAAGATCAGCAGCGTGGCCCCGATGAACACCGGGATCATCTGCAGCAGCCGCCGGACGACGTACCGTCCCATGGCGCCGCCTCAGCTGACCTTGATCTCGTTGTAGACCGGGACGGAGAACGGGTTGAGCTTCACGTCGGACAGCCGCTGCGAGTAGCCGGCGCTGCCGTTCTGGTACCAGAGCGGGATGGCGGCCATGTTGTCCCGGACGACCTCCTCGGCCTGCTGGAAGGCCTTCACGGCCTTGGCGGCGTCGGTCTCGGCGTTCGCCCGGTCGACCAGCTCGTCGAACTTCTCGTCGGACCACTTGCCGTCGTTGGAGGAGGCGTCGGTGTAGTAGAGCGGCTGGAGGAAGTTCTGGATCAGCGGGTAGTCCATCTGCCAGCCGGCGCGGAACGGCCCGGTCATCTCCTTGTCGGTGATCCGGCCGCGGAAGTCGGCGAAGGTGCCGACCGGGTTGGTGACGCAGGCGCGGTCGTTGTCGAGGGCGTTGTTGATGGAGTTGCAGACGGCGTCCACCCACTGCTTGTGCGACCCGGTGTCCGCGTTGACCGTGATCTTCACCTGGCCTCCGGGCAGCCCGCCGCCCTCCTCGATCAGCTTCCTCGCCGCGGCGGCGTCGTACTCGCACCACTCGCCGCACAGGCCCGGTTTGTAGCCGCCGTCCTCGCCGAGCACCGGAGAGGTCCAGTCGGTGGCCGGGGTGCGGGTCCCGTGGAAGATGGTCTTGGTGATCTGTTCCCTGTCGATCGCCCGGGACAGGCCCTTGCGGACCTTGTCCATGCGGGGCTTGTCCCAGTTCGCGTCGTAGTACGGGAAGGCGAGGGTCTGGAGGATGCCGGCCGGGGTGTTGAGGTAGCGGTCGCCGAGGTCGGTCCGTACGTTCTTCAGCTGGGCGGCGGGGACGTCGTCGACCAGGTCCAGGTTGCCCGCCATGAGGTCGGTGTAGGCGGTGTTGTTGTCGGTGTAGACCTTGAGGTCGACGCCGCCGTTCTGCGCCTTGTCGGGGCCCGGGTAGCCCTCCCAGGTACGCAGTGACATCTGGGAGCCCTTGGTGTACGAGTCGACGGCGTAGGGGCCGTTGCCGACGGGCTTGCTCAGCCAGGCCGCGTGGTCGTCGAAGAAGGCGCGGGGCAGTGGGGCGAAGGCGGCGTAGCCGAGGGTGTCGGGGAAGCTGGAGAACTTCTGGCTCAGCCGTACCGTGAAGGTGCGGTCGCCGGTGACCCGCAGACCGGACAGGGTGTCGGCGCTCTGCTTGCCGCCGCCCTTCGGGTGCACCTTGTCGTAGCCGTCGATGTAGCTGAAGAAGTAGGCGTTGCGCTGGTTGTTCTTCAGGTCGGCGCCGTAGTTCCAGGCGTCGACGAAGGAGCGGGCGGTGACCTTCTCGCCGTTGCTGAAGGTCCAGCCGTCCTTGACGGTGACGGTGAAGTTCCGGGAGTCGCTGGTCGTGATGGACTCGGCGAGCATGTCCTCGGCCTTGCCGCTCACCGGGTCGTACCTCTTCAGCCCGCGGAAGATCATGTCGAGGACCTTGCCGCCCTGCACCTCGTTGGTGTTGGCGGGCTCGAGCGGGTTCTGCGGGTCGCCCCACGAGGAGCTGAGCACCGCGCCCCCGTCACCGCTGCCGCCGCCTCCGCCGCAGGCCGTCGCCGCGAGCGCTACAGCCGCCGCGCATGCGGCCCATGTGGCGTGCGTCGCTCTGCGCATGGGGTGCCTCCTCGTGAAGGTGCCGGTGTCGGCGCCGCGCGGATCCGTTAACGGCCAATATCGGCCTGGAATGGATCATTCGCACGTCAGCTCCGCCCGTATGGGTCCACATATCGCGCAAGACGGGTATCAGCCCGTCACCTGGGGGGCTTCACAGGTCTGGACCTCTGGTGATCACGGTCCTATCAACTTGTTGTTTCCGCAGGCCACAAGGGGTGCAGGCGCCATTGACGGGCCCGGAGCGGCGCTGATAGACACCGGGAACCCGTCCCTGTGCGAGCGATGACGCGAGGTCAGGTTCTATGAAGCGACACGACCAGCATGGCCACCCCCACAGACTCCGCCCCCGCGTGCCCCGTATCCTCGCCGCCCTCCTCACACTGTCGGTGGCGCTCGTGGTACCGCTCGGCGGCCCCGCGCCCTCGCAGGCCGCAGCAGCGGACGGCAAGAAGGTCCTCACCGTCGCGGTGGCGCAGAGTGTGGACTCACTGAGTCCCTTCCTGGCGTCCCGACTGGTCAGCACGAGCATCCACCGGCTCATGTACGAGTACCTCACCAATTACGACCCCAAGGACGCTCGCGCGATCCCGGGTCTCGCCACCAAGTGGACGCCGTCCGCCGACAAGCTCACCTGGACGTACACGATCCGCTCCGGCACCAAGTGGTCGGACGGCAAGCCGGTCACCGCCGAGGACGCTGCCTGGACGTTCAACAAGATGATGACCGACGAGGACGCGGCCACCGCCAACGGCAGCTTCGTCGGCAACTTCAAGAAGGTGACGGCTCCCAGCCCCACCCAGCTCGTCATAGAACTCGACAAACCCCAGGCCACCATGGCCGCCCTCGATGTGCCGATCGTGCCCAGGCACGTCTGGGAGAAGGTGAAGGACTTCTCCAAGTTCAACAACGACACGGAGTTTCCCGTTGTCGGCAACGGGCCGTTCGTCCTCACCGGCTACAAGGCCGACAGCTATGTGCGACTGGAGCCGAACGAGAACTTCTGGCGCGGGCCCGCGAAGTTCGACGAGGTGCTCTTCAAGTACTACAAGGACGGTGACGCGGCCGTCGCCGCTCTGCAGAAGGGCGAGGTGTCCTTCGTCAGCGGCCTGACGCCCGCTCAGGCCGAGGCGCTGCAAGGGCAGCAGAACATCAAGGTCAACGACGCGCCCGGCCGTCGTTTCTACGCCCTGGCCACCAATCCGGGCGCGCGGGCCGCGAACGGTGAGAAGTTCGGTGACGGCCATTCCTCGCTGCTGGACCAGCGGGTACGGCGGGCGCTGTTCATGGCGGTCGACCGTACCGCCCTGGTCGACAAGGTCTTCCAGGGCCATGCCGTCGAAGGTGAGGGTTACATCCCGCCGCGCTTCTCGCCGTACTACTGGAAGCCGTCGGCGGAACAGAAACTCGCCTACGACCCCACGAAGGCGGGCCAACTCCTGGACGAGGCGGGCTACAAGAAGAACGGCAACGGTGAACGGGTCGGCAAGGACGGCAAACCGATCAACTACCGCATCCTCTGTCACGCCACCGACCCGAACGACAAGGCCGTCGGCCAGTACCTCAAGGAGTGGTGGAGCGACCTCGGCATCGGCGTGACGCTCAACTGCCTCGACAACGTGTCCGACCCCTGGCTGGCGGGCCAGTACGACCTTGCCTTCGACGGCTGGTCGGTCAACCCCGACCCGGACTTCGTCCTGTCGATCCACACCTGCGACGCCCTGCCCGCCACCCCCGAGGACGTGGGTGCGACCGACAACTTCATCTGCGACAAGAAGTACGACGAGTTGTACGCGCGGCAACTGGCCGAGTACGACCCGGCCACCCGGGCCGACCTCGTCAAGCAAATGGAGTCGCGCCTGTACGACCTCGGGTACATGAACGTCATGGCGTACCCGAACGCGGTCGAGGCATATCGCACGGACCAGATCGAGTCGATCACCACCATGCCGGAGAAAGCGGGCAACATCTACGGCCAGGACGGGTACTGGAGTTGGTGGTCGGCGGTACCGACCGCATCCGGTGACTCCTCCGACGGCTCGGGCTCGACGGGCGTGGTCGTGGGCATCGTGGCCGGTGTTGTGATCCTTGTCGGCGCGGGCGTGTTCTTCGGTCTGCGGCGGCGTGCGACCGCCGAGGACCGTGAGTAGCCTTCATGGCCGCTGACGCAGCATCCGTGTCCATGACGAAGGCCGGCGGTCCGTCGGCCCCCAAGGGGACCGGCTACCTCCGGTACGGCGTCGCAAAGCTGGGTGGCGCTGTCGTGTCCCTGTTCGCCGTCCTGGTCACCAGCTTCTTCCTGTTCCGGCTGATCCCTGGGGACCCGGTCAAGTACATGACCGGCGGGCGTCAGGTCTCGAACGAACAACTTGCCGCTTACCGCAGGGAGTTCGGGCTCGACCTTCCGGTGTGGCAGCAGTTCACGGACTACTGCCGCAAGGCTCTTACCGGGGATCTCGGCACGTCGTACCAGTTCCGGACCCCGGTCACCGACAAGATCGTCGAAGCGCTTCCCAACACCCTCGTCCTCACAGGTACGGCATTCGTCCTCTACACCGCGCTGGGCATCCTCCTCGGCACACGTTCGGCATGGCGCCACGGCCGCCTCGGCGACCGGCTGAACACCGGCCTGGCACTGACCCTCTACTCCATCCCGTCCTTCTGGCTGGGGCTGTTGCTCATCATCGTGTTCGCGGTGGGCATGGGCCCGATTCCCGGCCTCTTCCCGACCGGTGGCATGGAGTCGGGGAGTGAGGAGGGCATCGCGTACGTCATCGATGTCGCCCACCATCTCGTGCTGCCGGTGATCACGCTGGTCGCCGTCGAGTACGGCCAGACCCTGCTGGTCACCCGCTCGGCGCTGCTCGACGAGATGGGCAGCGACTATCTGACCACGGCGCGCGCCAAAGGCCTCAGGGACGACCTGGTCCGGCGCCGGCACGCCGTGCCCAACGCGATGCTGCCGACGGTGACGCTGATCTTCGTGAACCTGGGCCGGACCGTGGCGGGCGTGATCCTCGTCGAGACCGTCTTCTCGTGGCCGGGCCTGGGCGGACTCTTCTACCAGGCGCTGAGCGTGCCTGATCTCCCGCTGGTGCAAGGCCTGTTCTTCGTGTTCGCGGCAGCGGTGATCGTGATGAACACACTGGCCGATCTGATCTATCCGCTGCTCGATCCCAGGGTGGCCCGATGACAACCGCTGAGAGGCCTGTGCCGGCGGGGCGGCGGAAGCTCGCCTGGCAGCGTCGTCGCGAATCCGCGGCCCGTTTCTGGAAGCGCTACCGGACGCACCGCGCGGGCCTGGTGGGCCTGACCGCCCTCGCCCTCTTCGTACTGGCCGCCCTGACTGCGCCACTGACGGTCGGCTCGGACGTCGCGAGCGTGACGGACGCGCCGGGCAGCCCGATGGAGAGTCCGAGCGCCGAGTTCCCACTGGGGACCGACCGCTTCGGTCGCGACCTGCTGGGCCTGCTGATCTGGGGCTCGCGTGTCTCGCTCCTGGTCGGGCTACTGGCTGCGGTGCTCTCGGTGGTGATCGGTGCTCTGGTCGGAATCACCGCCGGGCACTTCCGCGGGGGGTACGCCACCGTGCTGATGCGGATCACGGACTGGTTCCTCGTCATGCCGACGCTGGTGCTCGCCATCGCCCTCGCCACGGTGCTGTCCCGGTCCCTCGGCACGGTCGTCCTGGCGATCGGCGTCACCACCTGGCCGACCACGGCCCGGCTGGTGCGGGCTCAGACGCTGGCGGTGGAGTCCCGTCCGTACATCGAACGTGCGAAGGCGCTCGGTGGCGGCCACTGGCACGTCATGTCGAGGCACGTCCTGCCGAACGTCATGCCGCTGGTGCTGGCACAGACCACCTTGATGATCTCCTCCTCCATCCTCGCCGAGGCGACTCTCGCCTTCCTGGGCCTGGGCGATCCGACGGTTGTGTCCTGGGGCGGAATGCTTCAGGAGGCGCGGGAGGCGGGTGCGGTCAGCTCGGGCGACTGGTGGTATCTGGTACCGCCCGGTATCGCCATCGCCGTGATCGCGCTGGCGTTCACACTGTGCGGGCGTGCGGTGGAGTCCGTTCTCAATCCCAGGCTGGGGGTGGCCCGTTGACACTGCTCGAAGTCCGGGACCTGGAGGTGACCTATCCGGGCGGTGCGGCCGCCGTGCGGGGTGTGGACCTGACGCTGGCGGCAGGGCAGAAGCTCGGCCTCGCGGGCGAGTCCGGGTGCGGCAAGTCGACGCTGGCACTGGCGCTGCTGAGGCTGCTGCCGACCGGAACGCGGATCGCCGGGTCGGTGCTGCTGGACGGCGAGGACATCCTGACCATGCGGTGGGGTCAGGTACGGGCGGTGCGGTGGGCCGGCGCCTCGATCGTCTTCCAAGGCGCAATGCACTCCCTCAACGCCGTGCACCGCGTCGGCGATCAGATCGCGGAGCCGATTCAGCTGCACGGCAAGGCGACCAGGGCGGCGGCGCGCAGGAGAGCGGGAGAGCTGCTGGAACATGTGGGGCTTCCGGCCGCCCGGGCGAGTGCGTACCCGCACGAACTGTCGGGGGGCCAGCGCCAACGCGTGATGATCGCCATGGCGCTGGCCTGCGCTCCACGGCTGGTCGTGGCCGACGAGCCGACCACAGCCCTGGATGTGATGATCCAGGCCCAGATCCTGCGCCTGATCGAGGGCCTGGTCGCCGAGCAGGACCTCGGCCTCATCATGATCAGCCACGACCTGGCGGTCCTCGCCGACACCTGCGATCGGCTCGCGGTGATGTACGCGGGCCGGGTGGTCGAGGAGGGCCCGGCCCGGGAGGTCTACGAGGACGCGCGCCACCCGTACGCCGAGGCACTGTCGTCCGCGTTCCCTCGGATCGGCGACCCTGCGTCGAGGTTCGCCCCGCGCGGCCTGGCAGGCGACCCGCCGGACCCGTCGGACCTGCCGTCGGGCTGCGCGTTCCACCCACGGTGCCCGGTGGTGCTGACGGACTGCGCGTCGATGGATCAGACGCTGCGGGAGGCGGGGCCCGGCCGAAGGGCAGCCTGCGTCCATGTGACGACGACGGCACCGGAAGCGGAACTGGACGCAAGGAGCCGCACATGACCACACCACCGGCGCCGTTGCTCACCGCTCAGAGCCTGCACGTCACCTTCCCCGGCCGCCACGGCACCGCTCCCGCCCGCGCCGTGGACGGCGTCGAACTCGACATCCGGGCCGGCGAGATCGTCGCGCTGGTCGGCGAGTCGGGCTGCGGCAAGACGACGCTCGCGCGGGCGCTGCTCGGTCTCGTGACCCCGACCGCTGGGCACATCAGCTTCGGCGGGCAGCGGCTCACATACACCTCCCGGGCCCTGAAGTCGTACCGCAGGCGGGCCCAACTGGTGCTCCAGGACCCGTCCGGCTCATTGAACCCACGGCACACGGTGTACGACGCGGTGGCCGAGGGGCTGCGGATCCACGGGCACGACGGTGACGAGCGGGAGGCGGTGGCGCAGGCTCTGTCCCGGGCCGGGCTGCGCCCACCCGAGCGCTTCTTCCTGCGCTACCCGCACGAGCTGTCCGGAGGCCAGCGGCAGCGTGTCGTGATCGCCGGCGCGCTGGTGCTGGGGCCCGAACTCATCGTGGCGGACGAGCCGGTGGCGTCCCTCGACGCCTCCGTACGCGGGGAGATCCTCTCCCTGCTGCTGCGGCTGCGTGACGAACTGGGTCTGGCCGCCCTCGTGGTGACCCACGACCTGGGACTGGCGTGGAACATCGCCGACCGGGTCGCGGTGATGTACCTGGGCCGGATCGTGGAGACCGGCGCCGTCGAGCAGGTACTGATGGCACCACGACATCCCTACACCCAGGCACTCCTGTCCGTCGCGCCGGAGTCCACCGGCGAGGCCGTGGTACTCACCGGTGAGCCGCCCGACCCCACCCGCATCCCCTCCGGCTGCCGCTTCCACGCCCGTTGCCAGATCCTGGCGAGCGGCGAGGCGGAGGCGGCGGGCGTCGCAGGCGCATGCCGGACGCGGGACCTCGAAGTCCTGGCCGGGGGCGGCGGGGCCCAGGTGGCGTGCCACTGGGCACGGACGAGGGTCACCACGTGACAGCTTGTGGCCCGGTGACGGGACACGGGCGGCACTCCCGTGAAAACGCCGGTTCCCGGCACCTGTGTGAGGTGCCGGGAACCCGGGGAAGGGGCCGTCAGGCCGCGTGGACCACGTCCTTCTCCTCGGCGAAGTGGCAGGCCGACTCGTGGGCGGCCGGTGTGTCCACGCCCCGGAAGCGCTCGGGGACGGCGAGGAGCGGGATCTCCTCGGCGCACTTGTCCTGTGCCTTCCAGCAGCGGGTGCGGAAGCGGCAGCCGGACGGCGGGTTGGCCGGGGACGGCACGTCGCCGGTGAGGATGATGCGCTCGCGGTTCGCACGGGCCTCAGGGTCCGGGACGGGCACCGCGGACAGGAGCGCCTGGGTGTAGGGATGCGTCGGGTGGTCGTAGATCTGCTCGTCGGAGCCGATCTCGGCGATCTTCCCGAGGTACATCACCCCCACCCGGTCCGAGATGTGCCGGACGATGGACAGGTCGTGCGCGATGAAGACGTAGGACAGGTTGAACTCGTCCTGCAGTCGCTCCATCAGGTTGACGACCTGCGCCTGCACGGACACGTCCAGCGCGGAGACCGGCTCGTCGCAGATGATGATCTCCGGGTTGAGCGCCAGGCCGCGCGCGATGCCGATGCGCTGGCGCTGGCCGCCGGAGAACTGGTGCGGGTAGCGGTTGATGTACTCGGGGTTCAGACCGACGACGTCCAGCAGCTCCTGCACCCGGCGGCGCCGGTCACCCTTCGGGGCCACCTCGGGGTGGATGTCGAAGGGCTCACCGATGATGTCGCCGACCGTCATACGCGGGTTGAGCGAGGTGTACGGGTCCTGGAACACCATCTGGATGTTGCGGCGGACGGCCTTCAGAGCGCGGCCGGACAGCTTGGTGACGTCCTGGCCCTTGTAGAAGATCTCGCCGGCCGTCGCCTTCTCCAGGTTCATCAGGAGCTTGGCGACCGTGGACTTGCCGCATCCCGACTCGCCCACGATGCCGAGCGTCTCACCCTGGTGCAGGTCGAAGGAGACACCGTCTACGGCCTTGACCGCGCCGACCTGTTTCTTGAACAGGACGCCCAGGGTGAGAGGGAAGTGTTTCACCAGGTTGCGCACCTGGAGGATCGGCTCCCCACGCTCGACCGGCGACTCGATCACCGCGACGGCCTCCGTCTCGGAGCCCGCGGCCACGGTCTCCACCGCGGAGACGTTGGGCGTGGCGTCCTTCGGCTCGTCCTTCATGCCGGTCTCAGCCATGGATCGTCTCCTTCCAGAAGTGGCACGCCGAACCACGGCCCACCAGTTCGGTGCCGTCCTGCTCGGTGACCGAATGCAGTGGGGGGATCTCCGTACGGCACAGGTCCGTCGCCTTGGGACAGCGCGGGTTGAAGGCGCAGCCGGTCGGTATGTGCAGCAGGTTGGGCGGCAGGCCCTTGATCGCGTAAAGCTCCTGGCCCTTCTGGTCCAGGCGTGGAATCGAGTCCAGCAGGCCACGCGTATAGGGGTGGGCGGGACGCTTGTACAACTCGTGGACCGGGGCGCGCTCCACGATCCGGCCCGCGTACATCACGGCGATCTTGTCCGCCACGTCGGCAACGACGCCGAGGTCGTGGGTGATCAGGATCAGACCCATGTTGTACTCGCGCTGCAACTCGGCCAGGAGCTCCATCACCTGGGCCTGGACCGTCACGTCGAGAGCGGTGGTCGGTTCGTCGGCGATGATCAGGTCGGGCTCCAGCGCCAGCGCCATCGCGATCATGATGCGCTGGCGCATACCGCCGGAGAACTGGTGCGGGTAGTCGTTCACGCGCGCCTCGGCGGCGGGAATCTTCACCCGGTCCATCAGCTCGATCGCCTTGGCCTTGGCGTCCTTCTTGGACATGCCCTGATGAACGCGGAACATCTCGCCGATCTGGTAACCGACGGACAGCACCGGGTTGAGCGAGGACAGCGCGTCCTGGAAGATCATCGCGATCTTGCGACCGCGGATCTTGCGCCGTTCCTCCGCGGACATCTTGAGCATGTCCTGGCCGCGGAAGATGATCTCTCCCTTGGGGATGCGCCCGGGCGGCATGTCGAGGATGCCCATGATCGCCTGAGCGGTCACGGACTTGCCGGAGCCGGATTCGCCGAGCACGGCGAGGGTCTCGCCCGCGTTGACGCTGTAGTTGACACCGTTGACCGCCTTGGCGACGCCGTCCCGCGTGTGGAACTCCACGTGCAGGTCACGGACGTCGAGCAGCGGCCCTGTGTAGTCGTCCTCGGCTCGGGGCTCCAGAACGGCATCGGTGTCGTAGGTGATGCTCACGTAACGCCTCCCTCAGCGCGACTTCGGGTCAAGGGCGTTGCGTACTGCATCGCCGAACATGAGGAACGCCAGCACCGTGATGCTCAGCATCGCGGCAGGGAAGAACAGGACATACTGCGCGGTACGCAGGTAGTCCTTGCCTGCCGAGATGTCCTGGCCCCAGGAAATCGAGTCGGTCAGACCGATGCCCAGGAAGGACAGGGTGGCCTCGGCCGTGATGTACCCGCCGAGCGCGATGGTGGCGACGACGATCACGGGGGCTACGGCGTTCGGAAAGATGTGCTTGAACAGGATCCGCCCGGTTCCGGCGCCCAGCGCCTTTGCCGCGGTGACATAGTCGGCCTGCTTCACCGTGATCACCGAGCCGCGCATGACGCGGGCGATCTGCGTCCAGCCGAGGACGGCCAGCGACAGTGAGACCACCGGGACCGAGCGCTCGGAGAAGGTGTTGAGCACGACCATGGCCCCGAGCAGGAACGGGATACCGAAGAAGACGTCGGTGATGCGGGACAGCAGCGAGTCCAGCCAGCCGCCGAAGTAGCCCGCGATCAGACCGAGCAGGCCTCCGAGCACGGTCACCACCGCGGTCACCATGACGCCGACGAGGATCGAGGCGCGGGTGCCGTGCAGGACGCGGGCGTAGATGGAGCGGCCCTGGTGGTCGTAGCCGAACCAATCGGCGGAGAACAGATGCCCGAGTTCGGGCTTCTGCAGGTAGTGGTTGGTCAGGTCGCCGTCGCGCGGGCTGACACTGCCGGCTATGAACAGGTCCGGTACGACCGCGACCAGCGTCAGCAGCAGGATCAGGCCCGCCGACAGCAGGAACATCCAGTTGTGCCGCAGGTCGTACCAGGCGTCGGACCACAGGCTGCGCGGCTTGCCGGGAGCGGGACCCGCCTCGGCGCTCAGTACGGCGCCCGGGGTGGTCGCGGTCTGGGCGGCCACGGCGCTGTCGGTCTTGGAGACCAGCTCAGGCATAGCGAATCCTCGGGTCCAGGACCGCGTACAGCAGGTCGACGATCAGGTTGACGAAGAGATAGATGAGGACCATCACCGTGACGATGCCCACCACCGTGGCCCCCTCGCGGCGGCTGAGCGCCTGGTAGACCAGGTTGCCGATGCCCTGGACGTTGAAGATGCCCTCGGTGACGATCGCGCCGGTCATCAGGTTGCCGATGTCGATGCCGAGGAACGTGACCACGGGGATCATCGAGTTCCGCATCAGGTGCATCGAAATGATCCGGCGGCGCGGCAGACCCTTGGCGATCGCGGTGCGCATGTAGTCGGCGCGGAGGTTCTCCGCGATGGACGTACGCGTCAGCCGGGCGACGTAGGCCAGGGAGAGCGAGGCGAGGACGGTGGCCGGAAGTATGAGTTGCCCGAAGTTCATCGAGTCCTGGACGGTCGGCGTGACCCAGCCGAACTGCATGGCGAACAGCCACTGGAAGAGAAAACCGAGCACGAACGACGGCACCGAGATCAGCGCCAGCGTCAGCACCAGTACACCGGTGTCGGTCTTCTTGCCGGCGCGCATGCCGGAGAGGACGCCGAGGGAAATGCCCGCGACGACCGTGAAGACGAACGCGATGATCGTCAGCCGGATCGTGACGGGAAAGGCCTCTCCGATGACCTCGGCCACCGGCCTGCGGCTGGCGATCTGCGTGCCGAAGTCGCCCTGCGGCAACCCGGCAAGGTAGTTGAGATACTGCTGCCACAGCGGCTTGTCCAGCCCGTACTCCGCCTTGATCTGCGCGATCTGCGACGGGTCCACGGACTGTTCTCCGTACAGCGCGCGCACGGGGTCTCCGGGCAGCGCGTACATCATGAGAAAGATCAACAGTGTCGTCCCGATGAATACCGGGATCATCTGGAGCAGTCGCCGCGCGACGTAGCGCCCCATGGTTCCTCCATGTCGGTCACAGCGGGAGAGGCCGACGGGCGCGTCTCTCCGCGGTACGGAGACTCATGCCCGCCGGCCCCCCGCCGGCACCGGTGACGGTCCGGAATTCCGGACCGTCACGCGGGTGCGAACTGTTCGCTTACTTCTTGATGACCTGGATGTCCTGGAGGACCGGGTCACCGTTGTTGTCGAACTTCACGTTCTTGACGTTCGTGGAGTAGCCGTAGTTGGCCTTGTAGTACCAGAGCGGGATGGCCGGCATCTTCTCGAACATGGCCTTCTCCGCCTCCTGGTAGGCCTTGATCGCGCCATCCAGGTCCGCGGCGTTGTCACCCTTCTTGAAGAGGGCGTCGATCTCCTTGTCGGCGAAGCCGGAGGTGTTGCCGTCCGCCTTGGAGCCGTACAGGTCCCTCATGAAGTTGACGTTCAGGGGGTAGTCCTGGACCCAGCCACCGCGGTAGAGGGACTTGACCTCCTTGGCGTCACGCGCGTCGAGGTCGGTCTGGAAGTCCGGCTTGGAGTCACCGACGCACTCCACGCCGACGGCCTTGCGGATGCTGTTGCAGACCGCCTCCACCCACTCCTTGTGACCGCCGTCGGCGTTGAACTGGATGCTGATCTTGTTACCCGGGACGCCGCCGCCCTCCTCGACGAGCTGCTTCGCCTTGGTCGGGTTGTAGGTCAGCACGTCGCCCGCCACGCCGGGCTGGAAGCCGGCCACACCCTTGGCCACGAAGCTGGTCGCGGCCTCACGGGTGTTGTTGAGGACGGTCTTGGTGATCGTCTCGCGGTCGATCGCCATCGACAGGCCCTGCAGGACCTTCGGGTCGATGTCCTTCCACTGTGCGGTGTAGAAGGCCGGGACGATGGACTGGACGGCGTTGTAGTCCTGGTCCACCGCGCGCTCGCCGAGGTCCGTCTTGCGCTTCGGCAGGTCCTTCGGGCCGATCTGGCGGATGACGTCCAGGTTGTTGGAGAGCAGGTCCTGGTAGCCGGCCTCGACGGTGGTGTAGTTCTTGAAGATCACACCGCCGTTCTTGGGCTTGTCCGCGCCCTTGTAGTCGGCGAAGGTCTTGACCTCGATCTGCTTCTTGTGCTCCCACGAGACGAACTCGTAGGGGCCGTTGCCGACCGGCTTCTCACCGTAGCCCTCGGGGTCCTTGAAGAAGCCGCTGGGCAGCGGGGACCACACGTCGTAGCCGAGCTTGTACTCGAAGTACGGGATCGACGAGGTCAGCTCGATGGTGAAGGTCTTGTCGTCGACAACCTTCAGACCCGACATGCTCTCGGCCTTGGGGTCGCCGGACTCCGGGTGGACGTCGTCGAAGCCCTTGATGTCGGCGAACCAGTAGCTGTTGGTCTGGTTGTTCTTGATGTTGGCGGCCCAGTTCCAGGCGTCCACGTAGGACTTGGCCGTCACGGCCTCGCCGTTGTGGAACTTCCAGCCGTCCCTGAGCGTGACCGTCCAGACCTTGTTGTCCTCGGTCTTGATGGACTCGGCGTTCTCGTAGACGACCTTGCCCTTGTCGTCGAAGTCGACGAGCTGGGAGAAGATCGCGCGGATCACCTTGGATCCGTTCGACTCCTTCGCGTTGGCCGGCTGCAGCGGGTTCTGCGGCTCACCGACATCGACCGAGAAGATGCCCTTCGGGTCGACAGCACCACTGTTGCCGCCCTCGCCGCTGTCGCCCCCACCGCCACAGGCGGTCGCGCTCAGTGCCACCACCGCGGCTATTGCCACCCACTTGGCGCTCCTGGCACCACGCATGGGTTCCTCCTCATGAGTCCATAGGTTCACCGCAAGGGGAAGCACTCGACACGCCGCCGTCACTGGCGCCGTCCACAGTCAAGTGCCCCCACGCTCGTGAGTCGGCGCCGGATGCGGCGCGTGACCCTTTAGTCCGAGCTCTACGCGCCTAACTATCTGCCATGGGCAGACGACCGAACCACAGTCCCAAGGTCTCGGTTCGATCACACCTTGCGTGTACTTCTTCCAAAATGCGGACAAAGCGTTTGCCGAAAGATCACTGCGAAACGGACTTGTTACACACCTATCGGCTGCAGGCGTCCGCATAGCGGACGTACGGGGGTAAAAACCAGTTGCGGATTCGGCTCCCGGAATGCGGGTGCACCCGTCATGCCGCTCCGGCGGACGCGCGGCCGTGACGAGACGTCAACAGGGCAGGAGAGCGCATCGGCAGGAGCGTAGTGCGATACGGGCCTTCTGTGAGCTTCCTGAGCGAAGACGCAGGGTTTTCCCTACGCGGCCCAAAGCGACCGCGCCGGACACCCCCGAGGGGGCGCCCGGCGCGGTCTACGACGTGGTTCTCAGCCGTGCTTGGCGCGGCTCGCGGCGCGGGCGCGCTCACGCGCGTCCAGGTTGACCTTGCGAATACGAACGGCCTCCGGGGTCACCTCGACACACTCGTCGTCGCGGCAGAACTCCAGGGACTGCTCCAGGGACAGCTTGCGCGGCGGGACGATCGCCTCGAACGAGTCGGCCGACGACGACCGCATGTTCGTGAGCTTCTTCTCCTTGGTGATGTTCACGTCCATGTCGTCCGAGCGCGAGTTCTCGCCGACGATCATGCCCTCGTACACCTCGGTGCCGGGGTCGGTGAACAGCACGCCGCGCTCCTGGAGATTCGTCATCGCGAACGCGGTGACGGCACCGGAGCGGTCGGCGACCAGCGAGCCGTTGTTACGGGTCTGCAGGGTGCCGAACCAGGGCTCGAAGCCCTCGTGGATGGAGTGGCCGATGCCGGTGCCGCGGGTCTGGGTCAGGAACTCGGTCCGGAAGCCGATGAGGCCGCGGGACGGCACCACGAACTCCATGCGGACCCAGCCGGAGCCGTGGTTCGACATGTTGTCCATCCGGCCCTTGCGGACGCCCATGAGCTGCGTGACCGCGCCCATGTGCTCCTCGGGCACGTCGATCGTCATGCGCTCGACGGGCTCGTAGGTCTTGCCGTCGACGACCTTGGTGACCACCTGCGGCTTGCCGATGGTGAGCTCGAAGCCCTCGCGGCGCATCTGCTCGACCAGGATGGCCAGCGCCAGCTCACCGCGGCCCTGCACCTCCCAGGCGTCCGGGCGCTCGGTGTCCAGGACCCGGAGGCTGACGTTACCGATCAGCTCACGGTCGAGGCGGTCCTTGACCTGGCGGGCGGTCACCTTGCGGTCCTTGACGGCCGCCTTGGCGTCGGCGCCCTTGCCGGTGCCGCCACGGCCGACCAGCGGCGAGGTGTTGGTGCCGATGGTCATGGAGATCGCCGGCTCGTCGACCGTGATCAGCGGGAGCGGGATCGGGTTCTCGGTGTCGGCGAGGGTCTCGCCGATCATGATGTCCGGGATACCGGCGACGGCACAGATGTCACCGGGACCGGCCTTCTCGGCGGGCTTGCGGGTCAGCGCCTCGGTCATCATCAGCTCGCTGATGCGGACGTTGCTGACGGAGCCGTCGCGCTTGATCCAGGCGACGGTCTGGCCCTTGCGCAGCTCGCCCTGCTCGACGCGGACCAGCGCGATACGGCCGAGGAAGTTGTCCGCGTCCAGGTTGGTGACGTGCGCCTGGAGCGGGGCCTGCTCGTCGTAGTTCGGAGCCGGGATGTGCTGGAGGATCGTCGAGAAGAACGGCTGCAGATTGGTGGAGTCGGCCGGGACCGTGCCGTTCTCCGGCTTGGTCAGCGAGGCGATGCCGTCGCGGCCGCAGGCGTAGACGATCGGGAACTCGATCTGCTCCTCGTCCGCGTCCAGGTCGAGGAAGAGGTCGTAGGTCTCGTTGACGACCTCGTCGATGCGGGCGTCCGGGCGGTCCGTCTTGTTGATGCAGAGGATGACGGGGAGCCGGGCCTGCAGCGCCTTGCGCAGCACGAAGCGGGTCTGGGGCAGCGGGCCCTCGGAGGCGTCGACCAGCAGCACGACACCGTCGACCATGGAGAGGCCGCGCTCGACCTCACCGCCGAAGTCGGCGTGGCCGGGGGTGTCGATGATGTTGATCGTGATCGGGTCCCCGCCGTCCTTCGGGTGGTACTTCACCGCGGTGTTCTTGGCGAGGATCGTGATGCCCTTCTCACGCTCCAGGTCGTTCGAGTCCATCATGCGGTCGTCGACGGAGTCGAGCTGGTGCGCGGCGAAGGCACCGGCCTGCTTGAGCATGGCGTCGACGATGGTCGTCTTGCCGTGGTCGACGTGGGCGACGATGGCGACGTTGCGGATGTCGTGGCGCGTGGCCATATTGCGGCGTACTCCCGGGATGGTGAGGACGGCTACGCGTAGGACTGTGTTACGCGCGCCCTGCCGGGCTTGACACGCCACGGCCTCACCCCATCGTACGGGGCCGCCGCGGGTGAGGCTTGCGCGGATACGTCGGCCCAGGTGGGGGGCGTTATGGGGGGCCATGGCCGTCCGCGGCGCCGGCCGGTGCTCCACGCCCGGCCGGAGCAACACCGCTCGGCCCGGCGCCGCGGGGTGCCGCCGCGCCGGGCCGAGCAGGGGGGCGGGATCAGTTCCCGGTCGTCGCCTTCGCCGACTGCTTGGGCTTCTTCAGGAAGCCCATGTCCTCGTACACCGGGGTCTCGAAACCGAAGGAGCCGGTGTTGGCGAGGTTCTTGCGGGCGGCGGTCAGCTGGGGGCGCTGATAGAGGGGGATGGAGCCGGCCGCGGCCCAGATGCGGGAGTCGGCCTTGCGGACGAGGTCTCGGGACTCCTCCTCGTCCAGCGTGGTGATGGCCTGGTCGAAGAGCTGGTCGACCTGGTCCGTGCCGACCCGCGTGTAGTTCTGCTCGATGCTCAGGGAGCCGTCGGCGGCGGGTACCGGCTTGGCGTAGATCGGCCGGGCGTCGGTCGCGGGGAACGCGGAGGCGGGCCAGGAGTACAGCGCGAGGTCGTACTCGCCGTTCGCGATGTGGTCCTTGAAGTAGCTCTCGTCGGGGACCTTCGTCGTCTCCGTGCTGATCCCCACCCGCTTCAGCATCCGCGAGATCCGGTCCGCGACCCGGTGCAGCGTGTCGGACCCGGGCCCCGACGGCAGGACGAAGCGCAGCGTGAGCGGCTTGCCGTCCTTGGCGAGCGGCCCGGCCGCGGGCCCCGGAGCCGCGGTGCCCTTGGGCGCGTACGCGCCCTGCGCCCCGCCACCCTGCTGGACGTGCTGCTTGCCGTCCTGGGCGAGGTTGCGGGGGTACTCCCGGTGGTCACGCCACTCCGGGTCCTCCCCCGCCTTGCCGTCCTCGCCGACGATGTACGTCCCGTCGTCCTCCGCCGCCGACTCCTCGGACTCCGGCGACGCCGACCTCCCCTTCGGTCCCGCCGCCTTCTCCTTCTTCGGCTCCTTCAGCGGCCCGCCGCGCACCCATCCCGCGTCGGCGAGCAGGGCCTGCGCCTCCTTGGTGTCCTCACCCCCGAGCGCGCCGCTGTTGTCGGCGTACGCCTCCTGCCCGGCCAGCGCGAGGTGGCTGCCGACCGGCTCGGTGGGCAGGCCCAGCGGCTTGAGGACGACCTCCGCCAGTTCTTTGCGGTCCAGGGCGCGGGCCACGGCCCGGCGGACCCGTTCGTCGGCGAGCGGGCCGGCGGCGCCGTTGAGGGCGAGCTGGGTGTAGGCCGGTTCCAGCGACTTGCGGACCTCGTAGCGGCCCAGCACCTGCGTGTCCGCGGGCGCCGCGGCCGCCCCGCCCTGGAGCGGTGTGGCGGTCCCCTTGGGCCGCCCGGCGAGCTCGATGCGCCGGGCGGTGGCCACGTCGACGTCGGCGAGGTCGACGGTCCCGGCGGCCAGCGCCTCGCCCCGCTTCTCGCGCGGTACGGCGCTCAGCACGATCTTGGAGAGCTTGGCGGGCTCCCCCCACCAGCGCGGGCTGCGGACGAGGGTGACCTCGTCCTTCTTCTTGTCGACGTTCCGCACGGTGAAGGGCCCGGCGGTGACCTTGAGCTTCGTGCGGGCCCCGTCGTTGAAGGAGTCGGGCGTGCCCATGACCTCCTTCGGGTACAGCGGCGAGAACAGCGACCTCCAGTCGGCGTAGGCACGGCTGAAGGTGACCTTGACCTCCAGGTTGCTGCCGCCCCGCTCGATCCGCTCGATCCGCTCGTACCCGGCGTTGCGCGCGGTCCAGTAGGCGCTGTCCTTCCCGGACAGGGCCCGCCACTGGGCGGCGAAGTCGGCCGCGCCGAGTTCCCGTCCGTCGCTCCAGACGGCCTGCTGGTTGAGCTTGTAGAGGACCACCTGCCGGGGCTCGGTCTTCACGACCTTCGCCGATTCCAGGTAGTCGGGGTTGATCTCCGGGCGCCCGCTCTCGGTCAGCCGGAACAGCGACGGCAGCACGGCCTGAGCGATCTTCGTCGTGGTCGCGTCGGCGTCGGCCTGGTAGGTGTTCAGCGTGTCCGGTACGGCGTCCACGGCCCAGCGCAGGGTGCCGCCGTCGGCGACCTGCGCGCGGCCGGCCGGCGCGATGTCCTGTCCGGCCAGCGGCTTGCCGGCCTCGTCGTCCGAGCCACACCCGGCCAGTGCGGGCACCGCGAGCAGACCCGCGGTGAGGAAGGCGACCGAGCGCATCACCGCGCGCAGTGTGACGCCGTCGTGAGACATCTCTGCTTACCTCCGGGAGCCGCGGGGGTTACGATCACTTTTGGTGGTATATGGAGCTGATCAGATGTTTTGCGCTTTATGCCGCCACTGAAGAGGAAAGGGTTCGGCAACACCGGGCGACACGGCGACGACGGCCGGGAAGCCCACTCGTGCGGCGCAACACACCACGGGATGCACCGGTGCGCCTCGGCCAATCGGTGCACGTCCCTTCCCAGCGACAGGTGTGACGCGCAACACTCGCAGGCGCATGACCGTTGCCACCCACGGCCACCGTGCCGACGGAAGTGAGGTCACGTCATGTCCGTGCACGACGAACTGACATCGGTGCAGCGCAGCCTGGACGACCTGTCCCGGTCGCTGGGCCGCCTGGAGCAGCAGCTCGGCACCGGCGGGCTCGACATACGCCGCGCCCGCACCGACTGCGAACACCTGCGCGAGAGCGTCGCGCTGCTCCGCGAGGCGGCCAGTTCTCCGGCCGCGCAGCGGCGCCCGGAGCTCGTCACCATCTCGGACACCCCGTACGACAACAGCCTGTGGGTCGACACGGACGACGAGGGACTCGGCGCCCGCGACCGACGCGCACCCTGACCGACCCGAGTCCCGACCGACCGGAGTCACACCTTGGCCACTGGTACGGAACCCACAACCTCAGATCACCATCACCCCGGCGGCGGCGTCCGGTCGGCCTCCCGCGCCGCGATCGGAGCCCCGCATCTGCGGACCGATCGCTGGTGGCTGGCGCCGGCCGCCACCGCCGCCGGGCTGTTCGCCTTCATCGTGTACTCGACCTGGCGGGCCTTCGCGAACACCGACTACTACGCGGCCCCCTACGTCTCGCCCTTCTACTCCCCCTGTCTGGCGGAGAACTGCGAGCCGATGAAGGGGGGACCCAACTGGGAGCTCTTCGGCGGCTGGTGGGGCATCTCCCCCGCGATCATCATCCTGATCTTCCCGCTCGGCTTCCGGCTGACCTGCTACTACTACCGCAAGGCCTACTACCGGGGCTTCTGGGCGTCCCCGCCGGCCTGCGCGGTGGCCGAGCCGCACAAGAAGTACAGCGGTGAGACCCGCTTCCCGCTGATCCTGCAGAACATCCACCGGTACTTCTTCTACGCCGCGATCCTCGTCGCCGGCATCCTGACGTACGACACCGTGCTCGCCTTCCGCGACGAGAACTACGAGTGGGGCCACATGGGCCTCGGCACCCTGGTGTTCCTCGTCAACATCGTGCTGATCTGGGCGTACACGATCTCCTGCCACTCCTGCCGGCACATCGTCGGCGGCAAGCTCAAGCACTTCTCCCGACACCCGGTGCGCTACCGGATGTGGCAGTGGGTCGGGAAGCTGAACGCCCGCCACATGCTGCTCGCCTGGACGTCGTTGGTGAGCGTGGCGCTCGCCGACTTCTACGTCTATCTCGTCGCGTCCGGGGTCTTCGACGATCCGCGCTTCTTCTAGATGAGTGGGGCCTTTTTGATGTCCGTGGTCGAGCGACAGGAGTGGGATGTCGTCGTGGTCGGCGCGGGCGGCGCCGGACTGCGCGCCGCCATCGAGGCGCGCGAGCGGGGTGCCCGCACTGCCGTGATCTGCAAGTCGCTGTTCGGCAAGGCGCACACGGTGATGGCCGAGGGCGGGATCGCCGCCGCGATGGCCAACGCCAACCCGCACGACAACTGGCAGGTGCACTTCCGTGACACCCTGCGCGGCGGCAAGTTCCTCAACCAGTGGCGGATGGCCGAACTGCACGCCCAGGAGGCCCCGGAGCGGGTGTGGGAGCTGGAGACCTGGGGCGCCCTGTTCGACCGTACGAAGGACGGCCGGATCTCCCAGCGCAACTTCGGCGGCCACGAGTACCCGCGCCTCGCCCACGTCGGCGACCGCACCGGCCTGGAGCTGATCCGCACCCTCCAGCAGAAGATCGTCTCCCTCCAGCAGGAGGACCACCGCGAGACCGGCGACTACGAGTCCCGCCTGAAGGTCTTCCAGGAGTGCACGGTCACCCGCGTCCTCAAGGACGGCTCCCGGGTGAGCGGTGTCTTCGCCTACGAGCGGGAGTCGGGCCGCTTCTTCGTCCTTCAGGCCCCCGCCGTGGTGATCGCGACCGGCGGCATCGGCAAGTCCTTCAAGGTCACGTCGAACTCGTGGGAGTACACGGGTGACGGCCACGCGCTGGCGCTGCTGGCCGGGGCGCCACTGCTGAACATGGAGTTCGTGCAGTTCCACCCGACCGGCATGGTCTGGCCGCCCTCGGTGAAGGGCATCCTCGTCACGGAGTCCGTCCGCGGCGACGGCGGCGTGCTGCGGAACTCCGACGGCAAGCGGTTCATGTTCGAATACGTCCCGGACGTCTTCAAGGAGAAGTACGCCGAGACGGAGGACGAGGCCGACCGCTGGTACGACGACCCGGACAACAACCGGCGTCCCCCGGAGCTGCTCCCCCGCGACGAGGTCGCCCGGGCCATCAACTCCGAGGTCAAGGAGGGCCGCGGCTCCCCGCACGGCGGTGTCTTCCTGGACGTGTCGACGCGGATGCCCGCCGAGGTGATCAAGCGGCGGCTGCCGTCGATGTACCACCAGTTCAAGGAGCTGGCCGACGTCGACATCACCGCCGAGGCGATGGAGGTCGGGCCCACCTGTCACTACGTGATGGGCGGCATCGCCGTCGAGTCCGACTCGGCGGCGGCGCGCGGGGTGCCGGGGCTGTACGCGGCCGGTGAGGTGGCCGGCGGGATGCACGGCTCCAACCGGCTCGGCGGCAACTCGCTGTCCGACCTGCTGGTGTTCGGGCGCCGGGCGGGACTGCACGCCGCCGAGTACGCGGCCGGGGTCGCCGCGAGCCGCCCCCGGGTGGACGACGTCCAGGTGGACTCGGCGGCGGCGGAGGCGCTGCGCCCGTTCTCCGCCGAGGCGGAGGTCGAGGAGCCGGCCGGTGGCCCGCCGGAGAACCCGTACACCCTGCACCAGGAGCTCCAGCAGACGATGAACGACCTGGTCGGCATCATCCGCCGTGAGTCGGAGATGGCGCAGGCCCTGAAGAAGCTGGCCGAGCTGCGGGCGCGGGCCCGGCGCGCGGGCGTGGAGGGCCACCGCCAGTTCAACCCGGGCTGGCACCTCGCCCTGGACCTGCGCAACATGCTGCTGGTCAGCGAGTGCGTGGCCAGGGCCGCGCTGGAGCGCACCGAGTCGCGCGGCGGCCACACCCGCGAGGACCACCCGTCGATGGAGCGCAGGTGGCGCCGTATCAACCTGCTCTGCCGACTCACCGACCCCACGGGCGGGTTGGCGGCGACGGACTCGGTCCGCGGCCAGATCGCCCTCACCCGTGAGGACACCGAACCCATCCGTTCCGACCTGCTCGCCCTCTTCGACAAGGAGGAGCTGGTCAAGTACCTCACCGAAGAGGAGCTGTACGAGTGAGCAGCTATGAGGCCCGCTTCAAGGTGTGGCGCGGGGACACGGACGGGGGCGGCCTGGAGGACTTCCAGGTCGAGGTCAACGACGGCGAGGTGGTGCTGGACATCATCCACCGCCTCCAGGCCACTCAGGCCCCCGACCTGGCGGTGCGGTGGAACTGCAAGGCCGGCAAGTGCGGTTCGTGCTCCGCCGAGATCAACGGGCGGCCCCGGCTGCTGTGCATGACCCGGATGTCGGTGTTCGACCGCCAGGAGACGATCACTGTCACCCCGCTGCGTGCCTTCCCGGTCGTACGGGATCTCGTCACGGACGTCGGCTTCAATTACGACAAGGCGCGGGAGGTCCCGGCGTTCGTACCGCCGGCCGGGCTCGGGCCGGGCGAGTACCGCATGATGCAGGAGGACGTGGACCGGTCGCAGGAGTTCCGCAAGTGCATCGAGTGCTTCCTGTGCCAGGACACCTGCCATGTGGTCCGCGACCACGAGGAGAACAAGTCCGCGTTCGCGGGCCCGCGCTTCCTGATGCGCGTCGCGGAGCTGGACATGCATCCACTGGACGCGGCGGCCGAGTCCGGCCTGGACCGCAAACGCACCGCCCAGGACGAACACGGACTCGGCTACTGCAACATCACCAAGTGCTGCACGGAGGTCTGTCCCGAAGGCATCAAGATCACCGACAACGCCCTGATCCCGCTGAAGGAGCGGGCCGTCGACCGCAAGTACGACCCGCTGGTCTGGCTGGGAGACAAGATCCGCCGACGGCCCGCGTCGTCAGGTGGCTGAGGCGCGCAGATAGCCGGAGTGCGCGACCTGTCCGAGGAAGGTGAACCGGGTGTCGGTGGTCATGTGCTTCTCGAAGGCCTCCTTGATGCCCGGCCACTTCGGGTGCCCGAAGTCGTCGAGTACGACGATCCCGCCGGGGGCGACGATCTGCTCGGCCCACTCCAGATCCTTGGCCACGCCCTCGGCGGAGTGGTCGCCGTCGACGACGACCACGCCGTAGGACCGGTCGGAGACGGCGGCGCGCACCTCGGGGTCCTCGGAGAAGCCCTGGTGGATCCGGGTCGCGGCACCGGCCGCGCCCACCAGCGCCAGATTGCTGCGCACGGCGGCCTCCCGCACCGGCGTGCCCGTCACGTCCCCGCCCATGGTGGTGCCCGGCTGCAGTTGCTGACCGGCGAGCGGGTCGACGATCGTCAGCCGGGGGTCGCGCCCCTCCCGCTCCATCATCCGGATCAGGGCCGCGCCGAACATGCCGTACAGCGTGCCTATCTCCAGGATCTCGTCGTTCGGCGGGTCGAGCAGCGGTACGGCGGAGAGCTTGCCGCAGATGTTCATCGTGCCGCCGGCTATGCGGCCGACGCCCAGCGCCTCCATCGCGATGAGCAGCCGGAACGACTGCGCGACCGCCCGCTCCGCGCCCTCCCCGTTCCCGGTGACATGGGTCAGCTCCGCGATCGTCCGATTCAGATGAGGCGTCGACGGCAGCCGTGACGCGCCGCGCCCGGTGCCGTCGAAGAACAGCTCCAGGGGCCGCTGACGGCTGCGTACCTTCTTCAGCTCCTGCTGCACGGCGTCGTAGGAGGTGTTTCCGACGGCCCGCCGGACCTCACGCTGGATGCGCTGGTCGATGAGCGCGACGACGGGCCGAAGGGCACGCCGGGCGACCTTGCTGGTGAGTAGAGCTCGCATGGATCGGTGACCCTCACAGGGATTAGGGGAAGTGCCGTGGAACGTAGGCCGCCCACAGCCACTCCACAACTAACGGGAGCACCCCTGGGGGCAAAGCGAACATGACGACTGTCCGACGAATCGGTGACACCGGGGGCGCGAGGCACCCTGTGCGCTCACGCGAACGGGTGACGGGGGCGACGAAACCCATGCGGGCCGCGGGCTGCGCCACCGCGAGTGGTGGCGGCCCGCGGTGCGCTCGGTCCACGCAAGGGACGCACACCACTCGCGGAGCCGCATTCCTGCTCATACGCTCCGAAATGTGACGCCCTCCTCGATCCGCCGCCGGCCCCGGCGTACGACCGCGCACATATCCGTGCGGGTCGCGCACGCGCTGCTCGGCGGGGTGATCGCGATCCTGTGGCTGGTGTGGCCCGAGCTGACCGCCTCGTCGAGCGGTGACCGACCGGCAGCACTGGCCCCCACCGCCCCCGCCCGGAGCGCGGCGGCCCAGGAGGAGGAGACCTCCACCGCCGACCTCGTCCTCCCGCTCGTCGCCCTGGGCACGGCGGCGGTCCTGGCCGCGTACACCTACGTCCGCCGCACCCGGCGCACCCGCACCCGCACCACCCCGGGCGGCCCCACGTCCGCCACGCCCCCCGCTCCGTCCCACCCCCTCACCCCACTCGACGAACAGTCACAGGCATTGCTGGTCGAGGCCGACGACTGCGTACGCGCCTCCCGCGAGGAACTCGCCGCCGCCGAGGCCACGTCCACCCCGCGGGCCATGAAGCCCTTCGCACAAGCGGTGCGGGAGGCGGAGTGGGAGCTCTCGGCGGCGTTCGCGATGCGGCAGCGGTACGACGAAGGGGTCCCCGCGGAGGCATCGGCGCGGCGGCAGGCGCTCGCCGGGATCGTCGGGCGCTGCACGGAGGCCGGGCGGCGGCTGGACGCGCAGGCGGCGGGCTTCGACGCGGTACGCGGCCTGGAACGGGACATCCGGTCCGCGCTGGAGGCGGCGGAGGTGAGGTTCCGTGAGGTGGCGGGCCGTACGTCGGCCGCCGAGTCGGCGCTGGCGGAACTCGGCAGGCGGTACGCGTCCACGGCGTCCGCCCCGGTCGTCGGCTTCGTCGAACAGGCAAAGGACCGCCTGGTGTTCACCACCGTCCACCTCAACCAGGCACGTCAGGCCGCCGACGCGAACGACCCCGGGCTCGCCGCCGCCCACCTGCGCGCGGCCGAGGGCGCGATCGCCCAGGGGGCGACCTTCGAGACCGCTGTCGAGCGCCTCGCCGGGGAGTTGTCGACGGCCGAGAAGCTGACAGGGGCGGCCCTGACGGGGGCGGAGGCGGAGATCGCGGGGGCGCGGCAGCGCATGGCGGGGGCGGAGGCGGAGGCGGAGGTCGCGGGCGCGCGGCAGCGCACGACCGGCCCGGCGGGCGGCGCGCAGACATCGCCCGCCGCCCGGATCCCGGTCGGTGAGCTGAAGTCCCGCATCATGCACGCCGACGCCGTCCTGGCCGGCGTACGCGAAACGCTGACCGGCGGGCCGTACGACCCTCTCGACGCCCTGCGCCGCGTCGTGCGGGCCGTCGCGCCGGTCGCGGCGGGGTGGGCCGGGGTGCTGCCGGTGGCCGGCGAACTGGTCGCCCGGAGCACGACGGCCGGGGCGGCGGACTTCGTGGCGACGCACCGGGGTGCGGTGGGGGCCGAGGCCCGCACGCGCCTCGCGACCGCCCGGCGGCTGCTGACCGAGGCACCCCTGACCGCCGACGCCCTCGCCCGCACCGCCCTGCACCTGGCCGAACAGGACGTCCGCATGCACGGCACCTCCGCGCCCGCAACGACCCCGCACTCCACCGGCGTCGGCGGGGCGCTCCTGGGCGGCATCCTGCTGGCCGGTGACTCGACTACCGGCCCGCCGACGAGCTTCGGTGGACCCGGGACCCGTGCGCGCCGCAACTTCCCACTCTCGTAACAAACCTCTCGCCCCGTCAGACAAAGAGCGTCCGTTTTATATGATGATCGGATCCTGTTGAGAGTTGATCCGATGACGCGCGGACGAGCGGGGGCGGTTGAGCGTGATCACACCGGAGCAGATCCCACAGTTCACTGGTGATCTGGCGCAGTTGGAGACGGACTACGCGGCGTTGAAGACGGACGCGGGTCATGTCCGTGATGCCGGGTCGGATGTGCATTCCCAGTTCCAGGGGTTGTCGGCGTATTACCGGGCGCCGGAGGCGGAGCAGTTGTTCGCGACGACGAAGCCGGTGAAGGACCGGGCGGACGCGTTCGCGGATGATCTGGA
>NZ_JBHWJQ010000003.1:0-142296 GCF_042731435.1 Streptomyces sp. NPDC059861
GCCACCCGGACGATCTGACAGCCGGAAGCCGTCAGCTCGGCGATCTGCTGGAGCGTGGCCCCGATGTCCGACGTACGCGTCGTCGTCATCGACTGCACCGACACCGGTGCCCCGCCCCCGACCGCCACCGGCCCGACCTGGATCTGCCGCGACACCCGCCGTTCGGCGACCGGCCGCACCGGCACCTCGGGAACGCCCAGGGGGATGGCGGTCATGACATCACTCCCGGTTTCCGGAGACCGTCTCGCGCATGGCGCGCAGCGACTCCTTCAGCGACCCCATGGTGGCGAGGACGGCGGTGGGCTCGTAGCCGCAGTGCGCCATGCAGTTGGCGCAGCGCGGGTCCTTGCCGCGGCCGTACTTGTCCCAGTCGGTCTCCTCGATCAGTTCGCGGTACGTCGGCACGTACCCGTCGCTCATCAGGTAGCAGGGGCGCTGCCAGCCGAAGAGCGAGTAGTTCGGGATCGCCCACGCGGTGCACGGGAAGTCGACCTTGCCCTCCAGGAAGTCCAGGAAGAGCGGCGAGTGGTTGAGCCGCCAGCGGCGCCGGTTGCCGCCGGAGAAGGCCTTCTTGAACAGCTCGCGGGTCTGCTCCACGCCCAGGAAGTGCTCCTGGTCGGGCGCCTTCTCGTAGGCGTAGGCGGGCGAGATCATCATCTCGTCGACCTTCAGGTCGTCGTTGAGGTAGTTGAGCACCTCGACGATGGTCTGGGGGGTGTCGGTGTTGAAGAAGGTGGAGTTGGTGGTGACGCGGAAGCCGCGCCGCTTGGCCTCCTTGATGGCCGCCACCGCCTCGTCGAACACGCCCTCCTTGGCGACCGACTCGTCGTGCCGCTCACGCAGGCCGTCGATGTGCACGGCGAAGGCGAAGTAGGGCGAGGGAGTGAACTTGTCCATCTTCTTGCGCAGCAGCATCGCGTTGGTGCACAGGAAGACGTACTTCCGCTTGGCCACCAACTGACGCACGATCTCGTCGATCTGAGGGTGCATCAGTGGCTCGCCACCCGCGATCGACACCATCGGAGCCCCGGACTCCAGCACCGCCCCCACGGCCTGCGCGACCGGCATGCGCTGCTTCAGCACCCCGGCGGGGTGCTGGATCTTGCCGCAGCCCTCGCACTTCAGGTTGCAGGCGAACAGGGGCTCCAGCTCGACGATGAGCGGAAACTTGTCACGCCTGCGGAGCTTCTGTTCAGCCAAGTATGTAGCGACCTTGATGGACTGGCGCAACGGCATGGCCATCGGGCTCACCTCCTGGGGAGCAGCACATTACGGTGCCATTCAAAGAATGCGGGAAGAATGGAACGAAGGACGCGGAAAGCCGATATTCCACCGCGCACCGTGCCGATACGGACGAGTTCATGTTCTGGAGCGTCCACGACCACCCGGACGGCCGCAACCGGACGTGCCCCTGCGCGCCCGGCGCTCAGTAGCGTTGCGGCGGACTCCATGTCGACGGCGATTGCGCCGGTGGCCAGCAGATCGGACCGTTCCTGCCCACGCACCACGTGGTCGGAGCCGGTGACCGGGCCGGTGTGGACGGTGCGGCCGGGCACCGCACGCCTGAGTTCCCTGACGAGCAGGTCGGTGCCCTCGCAGGGCGTGGTGCCGCGCGGGTCCCGGGTCTCCTCGGCGACGACCAGGTCACCGGGGTGCATGCCCGGTGCCAGCCCCGCGCAGAAGCCGGTGGCCAGCACAGCGGCCCCGGCGAGCGCCGGGTCGGCCAGCGCCCGCGTGACGGACCGCTCGGCCGCGGTGGGCCCCATGCCCGTGCGCAACACGGTCACCGGCCCGCCGGCACCACCCCGCTCCCCCAGCCGCAACGCCAGCCGCTCGATGCCGAGCGCACAGGCGATCAGCAGCGGCTCCGGAGCGGAGGGGGCGCTCATCCGCTCCCCTTGGCCCCGGCGAGGGCTGTCCGGGCGAACGGCTCACCGTGCACATAGCGGCCCAGCGCCGTGAGCGGGAAGACCTGCCGGTACAGGTGGTAGTTGATCGAGAAGTCCCACGGGAAGCCGGTACCCGTGAAGTACGGCTCGTCCCAGGAGCCGTCCTCCCGCTGGGTCGCGGCGAGCCACTCGACACCGCGTTCGACCGCCGGCGAGTCCCGCTCCCCGGCCGCCAGCAGAGCCATCAGCGACCACGCGGTCTGCGAGGCGGTGGAGGCGCCCCTGCCGCTCCACTCCTTGACGTACCGGTACGAGCGCAGGTCCTCGCCCCAGCCGCCGTCGTCGTTCTGCACGCTCTCCAGCCAGGTCACCGCCCGCCGGATCGCCGGGTGCGAGACGGGAAAGCCGGCGGCGGTCAGCGCGGGCACCACCGATCCGGTGCCGTAGATGTAGTTGACACCCCAGCGCCCGAACCACGAACCGTCCGGCTCCTGTGCGGCGAGCAGCCATTCGATGCCGCGCCGGGTGCGCGGGTCGCGGGCGAGGCCCTCCACCGCGAGCATCTCCACCACGTGCGCCGTCACGTCCGCCGACGGCGGGTCGATGACCTCGCCGAAGTCGCAGAACGGCAGCCGGTTGGGGAACGGGCTGGTGTTGTCGACGTCGAACGCGCCCCACGCGCCCTCCTTCGACTGCATGCCGAGGTTCCAGCGCACCCCGCGTGCGATGGCATTCTCCATCCGCTCCGGGTCGTGATGCCGGACGCGGCGCAGCGCGAGGACGACCTCGGCGGTGTCGTCGATGTCGGGGTAGTTGTCGTTGTGGAACTCGAACGCCCAGCCGCCCGGCGTGAGTTGCGGTCGGCGGACCGACCAGTCGCCCGGCCGCACCACCTGCTCCCCCAGCATCCAGTCGGCGGCCTTCACCAGCTGCGGATGGTCCGCGGGCACCCCGGCGTCGAAGAGGGCGATGGTCGCCAGGCAGGTGTCCCACACCGGCGACTGGCAGGCCTCGATCATCCGGGCCCCGTCCTCGCGCCACACGGCGTACCGGTCGAGGGACTCCAGCCCGGCGCGCATCACCGGGTGCTGGAGGTCGTAGCCCAGCAGGCGGAGGGCGATGAGCGAGTACACGGCCGGCGGCTGGATGCCGCCCCAGCAACCGTCGTTCTCCTGCCGCTCGATGATCCAGCGGGCGGCCGACCGCATCGCCGCGCGCCGCAGGGTGCGCGGCACGACCTTGCGCAGGGCGTGCAGGCCCTTGTCCAGCCGCTGGAAGGCGCCGTCCCAACTCGCCACCGGGGCCAGCGGTTTCGCCGGGTTCGGGTGCTCCGGGTCGGTGTGCAGCTCGTCCAGCGGGAAGGGGGCGGGCCGTACCGGGCGCTTGGCGGAGACGACGGTCAGCGGGACGATCGTCTGCCGGGCCCAGCACCCGAAGTCGTAGATGTTGAGCGGCAGCCACTTCGGGAAGTAGATGAGTTCCGGGGGCAGTTCGGGCAGATCCTCCCACTTCCACCAGCCGAACAGGGCGAGCCAGATCCGGGTGAAGACCCGGGCCGCGGCGATGCCGCCCCGGGAGCGGATCCACTCCGCCGCCCGGGCCATGTGCGGCGCGTCCGGCGCGTCGCCGGCCAGGCGCAGGGCGACGTACGCCTCGATGGTGGTGGAGAGTTCGCCGGGCCCGCCGTGGAAGGTGGCCCAGGTGCCGTCCTCGCGCTGCTCGCCGCGGATGAAGAGGGCGGCGGCGTTCGTCGTGGACTCGTCGCGGATGCCCAGGAACTGACGGAGCAGGAGGTCCTCGGCGTCCATGGTGACATTGGTCTCCAGGTCGCCCTTCCACCAGCCTTCCGCGTCCTGCCGGGCGAGCAGGTGGTCGGTGGCGCGCCGGACGGCGCGTTCGGCGGCTTCGTGGACCCCGGCCGCCACCGGGGTGGTGCTGTCGCTTTCGCTGGCCGCGGCAGCGCGGGGCGACACGGCCCCGGTGCTTCCGTCGGTCGTCGCTGTCATGGCTTCCCCTTCGTGCAGTGCTGCAATCGGTGCGTCTGCTGTGGGTCCGCCGTCGGCCGGTGCACACGAGAATCCCGCGGCACCGGCCGGCGACTAAGCGAGGGCTATGAGGCCGATAGTGATCATCTCTTTCGTACGACGACGAAGTCGGCGAGGGCCACGAACCGGTCCCGCACCCGGTCGGGCATGTCGACGGCGTCGAGGGCTTCGATGGCGACGGTGTGCTGACGGCGTGCCTCTTCGGCGGTCCACTCGCGGCCGCCGGCCTCCTCGATCAGGGCGGCGCGGGCCGCGAACTCCTCCTCGGAGAACTTGGCGAAGTCGCTGCTCTTGGCGTCGGCGGCGAGCAGCTCACCGAGCCGCTCGGAGGCGCTGCCCCCGGCGGCGAGGGCGGCGACGACCGGCAGGGACTTCTTGCGCTGGCGCAGATCGCTCCAGGTCTGCTTTCCGGTGGCCTCCGGGTCGCCCCAGATGCCGAGGAGGTCGTCGACGGCCTGGAAGGCCAGGCCGAGGTGGTAGCCGTACTTCTCCAGGGTGTCGGCGGTGCGGTCGTCGGCGCCGCCGAGCACGGCGCCGATGGAGCTGGCGCAGGCCAGCAGGGCGCCGGTCTTGTTGCCCTCCATCTCCAGGCACTCCTCGACGCTGACGCGGTCGCGGTGCTCGTAGGAGATGTCCTGGGCCTGGCCGTCGATCAGGGCGCGGGTCGCGGTGGTCAGCCGGCGGGTGGCGCGGCCGGCCTCGACGGTGCCGAGTTCCAGGAGCACCTCGTTGGCCAGCGCGAACAGGGCGTCGCCGACCAGGATGGCCTGGGCGGGGCCGTGCACCTTCCAGACGGTGTCGCGGTGCCGGCGCTGCTCGTCGCCGTCCATCAGGTCGTCGTGCAGCAGGGAGAAGTTGTGCACCAGTTCGACGGCGACCGCGCCGGGGACGCCGACCTCGGGCGCGCCCCCGGTGACCTCGGCGGACAGGATGGCGAGAGCGGGGCGTACGGCCTTGCCGCCGTCGCCGTCGGCCGGGTTGCCGGCGGCGTCGATCCAGCCGAAGTGGTAGGCGGCGACCGTGTCCATGGGAGGCGCCAGGCGGTCGACGGCCGCCCGCAGTACCGGTGTGGCCAGGGTCCGGCCGCGCTCCAGGATCGCGGCCACGTCCACCGCGGTCTCTCGAGCGGCCTTCGAGGCCGGGGGCACAGTGGGCACTTTCTCTCCTCTTGTTGCGGTACCGGAGGTGCGGGGGCCTGCCGCGCGCTGCCTCGTCGTCACGCCGCCTCCTCGACGTCGAAGAGGTGGCGGGGGCGGGGCCGGCCGAGGGCACGCAACGCGGCGTCCGCCGCGCCGATGCCGCTGCGGACCGCACTTTCCATGGTCGCGGGCCACCCGGTGGCGGTCCACGCTCCGGCCAGGTACAGGCCGGACGCCTTGGTACCGGCGCCGGGCCGGAACTGTCCGACGCCGGGCGCGGGAGCGAAGGTCGCGGTGCGCTCCCTGGTCACGAAGAAGTCCCTCACCTCGGCACTCCGGCTCCGCGGCAGCAGGCGCTCCAGCTCGGGCAGATAGCGCTCGCGCAGTGCGGCCACGGGCGCGTCGATCTCGTCCCGCGCGGCCGACTGCGACAGCGCGAGGTACTGGCCGGACTTCAGCCCCGAGGCGTCGGTGCGGTCGAAGACCCACTGCACGGGCGTGCCGAGCGCGGTGAGGAAGGGGGCGTCGACGACCTTGCGGTCGTAGACGACATGGATGTTGAGGATCGGCGCGGTGCCGATCCTCAGCAGTCGCGCCGGATCGTCGAGCGCGCCGTCCGGCAGCAGGTCGTAGGTCTCGCGCTGAGGTACGGCGAGCACGACGGCGTCGGTCTCGATGACCTCGCCGGGAACCTGAACGCTCCAACGCCCGTTGTCCTTCTGGGAGATGGAGGTGACGCGTGAACGGATCCTGGTTCGGACACCGACCGAGTCGAGCGCCGTGCGGGCCAGCCGGTCGTGCAGTTCGCCCAGCGGGACGCGCGCCCAGCCGATGTCTGCCGCGCCCGGGTCGGAGAGCAGACCGGTCTTGAACACCATCGCGGCGAGCCCCAGGGAGGCGTCGCCCGCGACCGCGTTGAGGGTGGCGACCCCGACCAGGTCCCACAGCGCCTCGACGGCACGAGCCGACTGACCGTGCGCGGTCAGCCAGCTGCCGAAGTCCTGTGCGTCCAGCGTCGGATCGGCGAGGTCGAGACCCTTGAGCGCGAGCGCGGCCCGGCCGACCTTGGCGCGCTCGACGAGTGAGAGATGCGGATACGTCGCGAGGCTGCGCCCCAGATGCAGGGGCACCGGCAGCGCGTCGCGCCGCAGCCTGCCGAGTCGCCTGCCCTCGGGCTTGGCGACGTCGAGGACGGGCACGTCGAGACGGTCCTGCAGCGGAGCCAGTGCCGCGCCGCCGATCCGGTCGAGGAACCAGCGGTAGGCGGTGCAGCAGCGCAGATACACGTGCTGGCCGTTGTCGACGGTCAGCTCGCCGCGCTGGAAGGAGAAGGCCAGGCCACCCAGTCTCGGCCTGCCTTCGAGCAGGGTGACGCGCACCCCGGCGTCGGCCAGCGCGAGCGCGGCGGTGACTCCGGCGAGCCCTCCGCCGACCACCACCGTGTCCCGTGCGGGACCGGACCGCATGCCGTCGGTCATCGCGCACCCTCCCCTGCGCTCCCGCCGCGACGCTTCACAGCGCCCCGGCGGGCCGTCGCAGTCAGGGACGCCATCCGGCCACGGAGGGTTGCGTGCCGCTTTTCGCCGTCGGCGTCACCTTGCCCCAAGCTGTCCATCAGGCGCGCCTCCTGACGGCCCGTCGGGTCACATGCCGGGCGTCCAGACCGGACAGGCCGCGCACGGCGACGTAGGCCTTCTCGCGTCCGGGCAGCGAGACCCGGCCGCGCAGTACGGCCTCGGGTTCGCGCTCGATGCGGTCGAGGAGGCGGCGGTAGATACCCGCCATGGCCGCGACGCAGGCGCCGCTGCGCCGGTCGAGCATGGGCAGCAGTTGGTAGCCCTCGGCGAAGAGGGCTCGGGCCCGCCGCACCTCGTAGTGCACGAGGCCCGCGAAGTCGGAGCCCTCCGGCGGGTTCGGCCCGCGGAACCCGGCCGAGCAACCGAACTTGGCGAGGTCGTCGGCGGGCAGGTAGACGCGCCCGCCCTCGGCGTCCTCGCGGATGTCCCGCAGGATGTTGGTGAGCTGGAGCGCGAGCCCGAGCGTGTCGGCGTACTCGGGCGCGCGCTCGGCGCCGCGCGCCCCCGGTTCCGTACCGAAGACACCGAGCGAGAGCCGGCCGATGGCCCCGGCCACACAGCGGCAGTAGACCTTCAGATCGTCCCAGGTCTCGTAGGTCTCGCCGCGTACGTCCATCAGGACGCCGTCGATGAGCTCGTCCAGGCCGTCGAGCGGGATCGGGAAGTGCCGGGCGGCATGTGCCAGGGCGACGCCGACCGGGTCGGTGTCGTCCTCGCCGATCTCGTCCTCACGGATGCGGGCGAGCAGCGACCGGGTCTCCTGGAGCCGGTCGAACTTCAGGTCGTCGGTGAGTTCACCGTCGCCGATGTCGTCGACCCGCCGGGAGAACGCGTACAGCGCCGACATGGCGCGGCGCTTGGGCGTCGGCAGCAGCCTGATGCCGTAGGCGAAGTTACGTGCCTGCTGTCCGGTGACGGCCTCGCAGTAGCTGTAGGCGGCGAGTACCGGTGCGGACACGTGTGGTGCAGACTCCACTGTCCGGATCACCCCTCTCCTCGCATGGTCACGCCCACCTCACGCAGCAACCGGAGCTTGCCGGGCTTGGGCGGGCCGGGAAGTACGTCGTACCGGGCGGCGGCGATCGCCTCGACGGCCGCCCTTCCCCCCGCCACGAACCCCGCGAGCAACAGCCTCAGTCTGCCGTGCACGCTACCCACGAGGGGGGCGCCTTCATTCAGGAGGTCGCCGGCGCGTTGCGCTTCGTACGCGACCAGTGCGCGCACCGATGCGCCGGTGGTCGCCGCGGCGAGATCTGCCTCCTGGACGTGAAAGCGCTTCATGTCCTCGGCGGGCAGATAGATGCGGTCGCGGCCGAGATCCTCGGCCACGTCCTGGAGGTGCTCGACGATCTGCAGGGCCGTGCAGATCGCGTCCGAGCGGCGGACGCGCTCGGGGGTGGAGGTTCCGGTGACGCCGAGGACGAGCCGGCCCACGGGGTTCGCGGACAGCTCGCAGTAGGCCAGCAGGTCGTCGTAGGTCTCGTACCGCTTGACGAGCTGGTCCTGGCGGTTGGCGGCGATCAGGCCGAGGAAGGGCTCGGGGGTCAGGGCGCAGCGGCGGACGGTCGGCTGCAGACGGCGCAGCAGGGGATGGTGGGGGGCCGAGTCGAAGACGCGGTGAAGGTCGGCTTCGAAGGCGTCCAGCAGGGCCATGCGGTCGCCGGCCCGCTCGCGCGGCACGCCGAGGAGGCGGGCGTCGGCGCCGCCGGGGGCGAGATCGCCGTCGCCGATGTCGTCGACGAGGCGGGCGAAGCCGTAGACGGCCATGAGGTCGGTGCGCCAGGCCCGGGGCAGGAAGAAGGGGGCCACGGGGAAGTTCTCTGCCGTGGCCTTGTCCAGCGTCGCGCGCTCCGTGTCGTCGTCGCGCGCCGTGGCGGTTCCCGTCACCGTTCGCTGCCCAGGGCGGGGACGGCACATGCTTCGCGGAGCCGGGGAGTTTCCGTAGCCATTGCCGTCACATCTCCCGTTCTACACTGCCGACCCAATTCACACTATTTCGGACACGCCGCCATGCGTTCAGGCGGCTACCACCTTGGAGGGTGTCGCGCATTATGGCCCTACTTGCCGTGTTTCGGCACCGCTACAGCTTACGTTGTACAACGCGGCGCGGACCGCGGGGGTGCCCTGCGCATCACAAGAACACACCGATTGGCTTCAAGATTCCTACGGTCGGCCAGAGTTGACGCTTCCTTTGCGGCCGGCACAAGGGCCCTTTGCCGACGACGCAGGGCCCCGCCGGAGCAGTTCCGGCAGGGCCCTGAACGGCTGTCTACTTACCCGTGAACTTCTCGTACTCCTTGAGGACCTCGCCCGTGGGTCCGTCCATGCGCAGTTCGCCACGCTCCAGCCACAGCACGCGGTCGCAGGTATCCCGGATGGACTTGTTGTTGTGGCTGACCAGGAACACCGTACCGGCCTGCTTGCGCAGCTCCCGGATGCGCTCCTCGGAGCGCTTCTGGAACTTGCGGTCGCCGGTGGCCAGCGCCTCGTCGATCATGAGGACGTCGTGGTCCTTGGCGGCCGCGATGGAGAACCGCAGGCGGGCGGCCATGCCGGAGGAGTACGTCCGCATCGGCAGCGTGATGAAGTCGCCCTTCTCGTTGATGCCGGAGAAGTCGACGATCTCCTGGTAGCGCTCCTTGACCTGCTCACGGGTCATGCCCATCGCGAGCCCGCCCAGTATGACGTTGCGCTCACCGGTCAGGTCGTTCATCAGGGCCGCGTTCACACCGAGCAGCGAGGGCTGGCCGTCGGTGTAGACCCTGCCGCTCTCGGCGGGCAGCAGTCCGGCGATGGCACGCAGCAGGGTCGACTTCCCGGAGCCGTTGGAGCCGATCAGGCCGATGGCCTCGCCCCGGTACGCGACGAACGAGACACCGCGCACCGCGTGCACCTTGCGGACCCCGCGGTCCTCGCGACGCTTGACGATGCGGCTGAGGGCGGCGGTGGCGCTGCCCTTGCCGGCCTTCGCGCCGTTGACGCGGTAGACGATGTGCAGGTCGTCCGCGACGACGGTGGGGATGCGTTCCTCGGTCGTATGGTCAGCCACGGCCGTACCTCTCCTCCGCCTTCCAGAAGTACACGAAGCCGCCCAGGGCGAACAGCACCGCCCAGCCGCCGGCGATCGCCCAGACATGGTCGGGGAGGTTCTCGGAGCCGTAGCCGTCGATCAGCGCGAAGCGCATCAGGTCCATGTAGATCGCGGCCGGGTTCCACTGGAGGATGTTGGCGATCCAGGACGGCTTGTCGGCCAGCATGATCGGGATGGAGTACATGACACCGGACGCGTACATCCACGTCCGCATCACGAACGGCATCAGCTGCGCCAGGTCCGGGGTCTTGGAGCCGGCCCGGGCCATGATCAGCGCGAGGCCGGTGTTGAAGCAGAACTGCAGCGCCAGCGCCGGCACGATCAGCACCCAGGACATATCCGGGTAGCTGCCGAAGACGCAGGTCACGGCGAACAGCACGATCATCGAGAAGAGCAGCTGCTGGAGCTGCTGGAGCGCGAAGGAGACCGGGAGCGAGGCACGCGGGAAGTGCAGGGCGCGCACCAGGCCGAGGTTGCCGGAGATCGCGCGGACGCCCGCCATTACCGAGCTCTGCGTGAAGGTGAAGACGAACACACCCGTCACCAGGAACGGGATGTACACCTCCCGCGGCATGCCCCGGTCGGCCTCCAGGATCACGCCGAAGACGAAGAAGTACACGGCCGCGTTGAGCAGCGGCGTGACGACCTGCCAGAGCTGGCCGAGCTTGGCCTGGCTGTACTGGGCGGTCAGCTTCGCCCGCGAGAACGCGAGGATGAAGTGGCGGCGGTCCCAGAGCTGGCGGACGTACTCGACGAGGGAGGGGCGGGCGCCGCTCACGGTCAGGCCGTACTTCGCGGCGAGCTCCGCCGCGGACAAACCCTCGTCGGGTGACACGGGCGCGGTCACCGCGACTGTGCCGTCGTGTGTGGTCTCACTCACTAGTCGAAACTTTCGTCTTCGAGATGCGCAGCCTGTGCGGGCTGGGCAGCGGCCGGGAGCCGAGCGTTACGCCCCGAATGCTCTCAGGGACGAGCTTGTCAGATGACAGGAGGTCGGCCCAGTCGAGTCAGCCGCCACACCGTACGCCACTTCATGGGCCGGCGGGGCCCGCAGGGGGACCTCCAGCCTTCCCGGAAGCCCCCGAACCATGCCCGCAGGGCCGGCCGCGAGGGGCGGCGCAGCAGCGTGAGGGCCAGCCAGATGCCCAGGTAGACCGGGACGAGGGCGGCGGGCAGGTTGCGGCGGGCGAGCCAGACGCGGTTGCGGGCGACCATGCGGTGGTAGACGGCGTGCCGCGAGGGCGCGGTCGTCGGGTGGTACAGCACCATGTCCGACCGGTAGTCGATCAGCCAGCCCGCGTCGAGGGCGCGCCAGGCCAGGTCGGTCTCCTCGTGCGCGTAGAAGAAGTCGTCGGGCAGGCCCCCGACCTCGGCGAACACCCGGGTGCGGACCGCGTTGGCGCCGCCGAGGAAGGTGGTGACGCGCGAGGAGCGCATCGGGTCGGAGGCCCGCAGCCGGGGGACGTGGCGGCGCTGGGTGACGCCGGTGTCGGGGTCGGCTATACGGAAGCTGACGATGCCGAGCCGGGGGTCGGCCTCGAAGGCCTCGCGGCACAGCTCGGCGGTGTCGGCGCGGGCGAGCAGGCCGTCGTCGTCGAGGAACAGCAGTATGTCGACGTCACGCCCGCTGGGGCCGAAGGCCTCGATGCCGACGTTGCGGCCGCCCGGGATGCCGAGGTTCTCCGGCAGTTCGACGGTACGCACTCCGGCGGGGACCTCGGGCACCGGTGAGCCGTTGCCGACGACCACGACGTCTATCGGATCGCCGTCCTGCTTGGCGACCGACTCCAGCAGCGCGCGCAGCTCCTCGGGCCGGTTACCCATCGTGATGATGACGGCCCCGACCCGCGTCCCGGGGCTCACCGGAGCCTGCTCGAAACGAGGATGGACACCAGGTGCAGCAGTGTCTGGAGCAGCGCGATCCCGGCGAGCACGGCGACGCCGAGCCGGGTGAAGAACAGGTCGCCGCGGCTCGCGTCGAGGATCGCGAGGACCAGGATCAGCAGCGACGCCTCGATGCCGAGGACCAGCCGGTGGAACTTGAGCGCGGCGGCGGCCCGGCGGGCCAGCGCCATGCCGGAGGAGCGCGGCTCGGACGCCGCCTCCTTGACCGGCGGCAGCCCGCCCTGGTGCCGGGCGACGCCGACGAGGTCGGTCTCCGCCTTGATCAGGATCGCGCCGAGGGCGGCCAGGGTGCCGAGGAAGGCCCACAGCCAGTCGACCCGGCCGCTGCCCCACAGGTCGGCGGCGCGCAGGCCGAGACCGACGAGCACGGCCGCGTCCGTGAGGTAGGCGCCGACCCGGTCCAGGTAGACGCCGCCCAGCGAGAACTGCTGCTTCCAGCGGGCGATCTCGCCGTCGACGCAGTCCAGCAGCAGGTACAGCTGGACCATCACCACGCCGAGCACGGCGCCCGGGATGCCCGGCACCAGCAGGGCCGGGGCCGCGAGCACACCGCAGACGGTCATCAGGTACGTGAGCTGGTTGGGCGTGACCCTGGTGTTCACCAGGTAGCGGTCGACCCGCAGGGACACCTCACGCATGTAGAGGCGTCCCGCCCAGTGCTCACCGCTGCGCCGGTCCTTCACCCCGGCGGGGTGGACGACGGGGCGGAGTTCAGCTACCGATGGCCTTGACATAGTCGGCGTAGGTGTCCTTGATCTGGTGGGTTTGCAGGTCGAGGTGTTCGAGGATCGTGTAGCGGCCGGGCCGGGTCCGGGGGGCGTACTCCACGACCCGGACGAATTCGTCCGGGGTGAAGCCGATCTCCTCCGGCAGCACCGGCAGCCCGTGCCGGCGCAGCACCTCGGCCATGTACGCCGACTCCTCGTGCGCGCCGCGCAGATACATGGCGAAGGCCGCGCCCAGTCCGCACTGCTCGCCGTGCGCGGCCGCCCGCTGGGGGAACAGCAGGTCGAAGGCGTGGTTGATCTCGTGGCAGGCACCGGAGGACGGGCGGGAGTCGCCGGAGACCGACATGGCGATACCGCTGAGGACCAGTGCCTCGGCCAGCACCTGGAGGAAGTCGTTGTCGCCGATGCCGCCCGGGTGCCGCAGCACGGCTTCGCCGGCCTGGCGGGCCATGGCCGCGGCGAGGCCGTCGATCTTCTCGCCCTTGACGCGGTGGGCGAGCTCCCAGTCGGCGATCGCGGAGATGTTGGAGACCGCGTCGCCGATACCGGCCCGGACGAAGCGGACCGGGGCCTCGCGGATGACGTCCAGGTCGATGACGACGGCGATCGGGTTGGGCACGCCGTACGAGCCGCGTCCGGCGTCGTTGTCGAGGGTCGCGACCGGAGAGCACAGGCCGTCGTGCGCGAGGTTCGTCGGCACGGCGACCAGCGGGAGGCCGACGCGGGCCGCGGCGAACTTGGCGCAGTCGATGATCTTGCCGCCGCCGAGTCCGACGAGCGCGTCGAAGTGGCCCGTCTTCATGTCGCTCGCCAGCCGCACCGCGTCGTCCAGGGTGCCGCCGTCGACCTCGTACCAGGTGGCGCCGGGCAGTTGGGGAGCGACGCGGTCGCGCAGCCGGGCGCCGGAGCCGCCGCTGACGGCGACGGCGAGCCTGCCCGAGTGCGATATGCGCTCGTCGGCGAGCACGCCGGCCAGGTCGTCGAGGGCACCCGGGCGGATGTCCACGACGACCGGAGTCGGAACGAGCCTGGTCAGTACCGGCACGCGATCTCCCGTCCCCGGGCCAGATCGTCGTGGTTGTCGATCTCGACCCACGGCACGTCGCCGATCGGAGCCACGTCGATCTTGAAGCCGCGGTTGACGAGCTCCTGGTAGCCGTGCTCGTAGAACTGCTGGGGGTCGCTCTCCCAGACGGTCCGCAGGGCGTCCGCCAGTTCGGGGGCGGCGTCGCCCTCGATGAGGGTGACGCCTATGTACTCACCGGTGGCCTCCGCCGGGTCCATCAGCTTGGTGATCTTCCGGACGCCCTGCTCGGGGTCGACGACGACCTTCATCTCCTCGTCGGCCAGCGACTTCACGGTGTCGAGGGCGAGGATGATCCGCCTGCCCTCGCCGCGCGCGGCGAGCAGCGTCCGCTCCACGGAGACCGGGTGGACGGTGTCGCCGTTGGCGAGGATCACGCCGTCCTTGAGCGCGTCACGCCCGCACCACAGGGAGTAGGCGTTGTTCCACTCCTCGGCCTTGTCGTTGTCGATGAGCGTGAGCTTCAGGCCGTACTCGCGCTCCAGCTCGGCCTTGCGGGCGTACACGGCCTCCCTGCGGTAGCCGACGATGATCGCGGCCTCGCTCAGGCCGATCTCGGCGAAGTTGGCGAGGGTGAGGTCGAGCACCGTGGGACCGTCCTCGTCGCCCGCGGGCCCCACCGGCACCAGCGCCTTGGGCAGGGTGTCGGTGTAGGGGCGCAGACGCCGGCCGGCGCCGGCCGCCAGCACGAGGCCGATCATGCGGGTTCTCCTTCGTCGTGTACGGCGGGTGCGCCCTGTCGATGGGCGGACACCCAGAACCGGATGCTCTCCAGGAGCACCAGCAGGGCGACGGCCACGGCGAGGACCGTGAGCGCGACCGTGAACTGCGCGGCGGTCAGCACCACGGCGAGCACCACGACCACCAGCGTCCGGCCCTCGTGCCCCCCGATCGCCCGCACCAGCCAGTGCGGGGGCGCACCCGCGTCGCCACGGATGCGGTAGACCGTGTCGTAGTGATGGTAGGCGACGGCCGCAACCAGCCCGAAAGCCGCGGGAAGTGCCCCGTTCACCTCCGATTCAGCTGCCAGGATCAGCACGGTCCCGTATTCGGCGGCCCGGAAGAAGGGCGGAACCAGCCAGTCCAGCGCGCCTTTGAGGGTGCGTGAGACGGCGGCCGCGGAGAACGCGACGTAGGCGAGCGCGGCGAGCAGGGTCGGCCAGGTCGCGCCCAGGAGTGCGGCGGAGGTCACCACGAGGAGACCGCCGACGGCTGCCCAGAGAGGCGCCGCGGCGACGCGCGCCTTGCGTGTGAGAAGTTCCACCAGGGGCCCGCTGTCCGCCAGATCGGCCAGCGCCCGTTCCGCGCGGTCGGTTCGCACGGCCTTGCGGTTCAGCGACCGCAGGACGCGGCCCGCCGTGGTGTAGCTCGCGGCGAACGCGCAGCCGATGAGCAGCACGTAGAAGGTGATGCGCGGCGTCGTGACGGCCGTGAGCACGGCGATCAGTGCCCAGCGTTCACCGATCGGCAGGACGATCATCCGGCGCACCCACACCGTCCAGCCGACACTGTCCAGTTTGTCCGAAAATGCGGCAGTGGGGCTGGTGTTGGCGGTGGCGGACGGATCTCCGACGTTCGCCTCGTTGAAGGAGAAGTCGACGACATGCCGGCAGGTCTGCAGGATCATCGCGCCGAGGGCGAGGGCCCACACGTCGTCGCCACCTCGGGCGGCACCGAGGGCGAGGCCCGCGTAGTAGGCGTACTCCTTGGCGCGGTCGAAGGTGGCGTCCAGCCAGGCGCCGAGGGTTGAGTACTGCAGGGAGTAGCGGGCCAGCTGGCCGTCGGTGCAGTCGAGCACGAAGGACGCGATGAGCAGCACGCCGGCCGCGACGAACCCGCCGCGGGTGCCGGTGGCCGCGCAGCCCGCCGCTATCAGGGCGGTGAGCAGGGAGGCGGTGGTGACCTGATTGGGGGTCAGTCCGCGCCGGGCGCACCAGCGGGCGATGTAGCGGGAGTACGGGCTGATGAAGTGGGTGGTGAAGAAGCCGTCGCGCGACTTGACCGCCGACTTCAGGCGTACGGCCTCGTCGTCGACGGCGGCGACGGCCTGCCGGGCCTCGTTGCGGGCCTGCGGGTCGGCGGGCACGACGGCGACCAGGCTGCCGAGCTCGGGCCGGTGCACGTCCGTGTCCAGCGTGCCGGTGATCCGGTCGGCGAGGCTGTCGACCAGCAGCGTGCCCTGCGCGGAGGTCTCACGGGCCAGCGCGCGCGTCAGGGCCTGGCGGCCGGCGGGCTGGGCCGTGACGGCGCCGGGTATCGCGGCGAGCGGGAAGCGCGGGTCGGTGAGGCCGAGGCGCAGTGCGTGCAGATGGCCGACGAAGCGGGCGTCGACCACGGCGACCCGCTGGTCACCCGGCACCTGGGCGAGAAGGGTCTCGGTCTCGGCGGGGTCGGCGGCGATGCGCACCTCGAAGCCGAGCGACCGCAGATCGCCCTCGATCGACGATCCGGGGACCGGCTGACCGGTGAGGATGGCGGTCGGCAACCGAACTCACTCCCTGGTGGCCGGCGTCTCCGCGCCGGTCTCGTGCATGGTGGGGCGCCCTCTGGGGCAGGCGGAGCTGCACCGGCGGACGGCATGTCGGCAGAGGCTATCGGATGATAGGAAGCCCGTGTTCACCGGCCGTTAACGGTCCGGTCGACACGGTCTGCAGGCACCTCCGCGGCGATCATCATCGGGGATGCCCGGGCCGGCGTACAAGATCGGACTCCCGGAAGCGGGCAAGCATGGCATACGGGACGCAGGACCGGGCCGGGGCGGGCGCCGACCGGGATTAGGGTGGGCCACCATGACATGGCTGATCACCGGCGGTGCCGGATACATCGGAGCGCATGTGGCGCGGGTCATGGCGGAGGCCGGGGAGCGCGTCGTCGCGCTGGACGACCTCTCGGCCGGGATGCCCGCGCGGCTCCCGGCGGGCGTGCCCCTGGTGCGGGGCTCGGCCGGGGACGCCGAACTGCTGAAGCGGGTGTTCGCCGAGCACGCGGTGACGGGTGTGGTGCATCTCGCGGCGCGCAAGCAGGTCGGCGAGTCCGTCGCGCAGCCCACGCGCTACTACCAGGAGAACGTCGGCGGTCTCGCGATCCTGCTGGACGCGGTCGCCGGCGCCGGGATCGGGCGCTTCCTCTTCTCCTCCTCCGCGGCCGTCTACGGCAACCCCGATGTGGAACTCATCACGGAGGACACACCGTGCGCCCCGATGAGCCCCTACGGCGAGACCAAACTCGCCGGTGAGTGGCTGGTGCGCGCGGCGGGCCGGGCACACGGCATCGCCACGGTGTGCCTGCGCTACTTCAACGTGGCGGGCGCGGCCGCGCCGGAGCTGGCCGACACCGGCGTGTTCAACGTGGTCCCCATGGTCTTCGACCGGCTGACGCGCGACGAGGCCCCGCGGATCTTCGGCGACGACTACCCGACGCCGGACGGCACCTGCGTGCGCGACTACATCCATGTCGCCGACCTCGCCGACGCGCACCTCGCGGCGGCCCGGCGGCTGTCGGTGCCCGAGGCGTCGGGCGACCTGACCGTGAACATCGGCCGCGGCGAGGGGGTCTCGGTACGTGAGCTGGTCACCCTGATCGGTGAGGTGACCGGCGACGCGCGTCCCGCCGTCGTCGAGGCGCGCCGGCCCGGGGACGCGCCGCGTGCCGTCGCCTCGGCCGCGCGGGCCGCCTCGGAGCTGGGCTGGGCCGCCCGGCGCGGAGTACCCGAGATGGTCGAATCGGCATGGCGGGGATGGCGGCACCACTACGGCAGCTGAACGCCGTCCCGTTCACCGCAGCGCCCTGACCTGCCCATCGTTTCCGCTGGTCAGGGCACATGACAACGGTGTTCAGTGCCGCGTTGCCGGATACCCCCCACCCGTAGTTGACTGGGGTCCGGACCCGATTCCAGGAGGCGGCTTTCATGGGGGCAGGGCACGATCACGGGCACACGCACGGCGCGCCGGTCACCGGTACGGCGGCCGCGGCATACCGCGGTCGGCTGCGGGTCGCGCTGGGCATCACGCTCACCGTCATGGTGGTCGAGATCGTCGGCGGCGTGCTCGCGGACTCCCTCGCGCTGATCGCCGACGCCGCGCACATGGCGACCGACGCGCTCGGTCTCGGCATGGCGCTGCTGGCGATCCACTTCGCCAATCTGCCGGCCAGCGCCCACCGGACCTTCGGGTTCGCGCGTGCCGAGATCCTCGCCGCGCTCGCCAACTGTCTGCTGCTGCTCGGGGTCGGCGGCTACGTGCTCTACGAGGCGATCCAGCGGTTCGTCACGCCGGCCGCCACCGAGGGCGGGCTGACCATCGTGTTCGGCGCGATCGGTCTGGTCGCGAACATGATCTCGCTCACGCTGCTCATGCGAGGTCAGAAGGAGAGCCTGAACGTGCACGGCGCGTTCCTGGAGGTCGCCGCCGACGCGCTGGGCTCGGTCGCGGTGCTGATCTCGGCGGCGGTGATCCTCACGACCGGCTGGCAGGCCGCCGACCCGATCGCCTCGCTGGTCATCGGCCTGATGATCGTGCCGCGCACGCTGAAGCTGCTGCGCGAGACGCTCGACGTGCTGCTGGAGTCGGCCCCCAAGGGCGTCGACATGGCGCAGGTGCGCACGCACATACTGGAGCTCGACGGGGTGGAGGACGTGCACGACCTGCACGCCTGGACGATCACCTCGGGCATGCCGGTGCTGTCCGCGCACGTCGTCGTCCGTTCCGACGTCCTGAACGCGATAGGGCACGAGAAGGTCCTCCACGAGCTACAGGGCTGCCTGGGCCACCATTTCGACGTGGAGCACTGCACGTTCCAGCTGGAACCGAGCGGCCACGCGGAACACGAGCCGAGACTGTGCCACTGAGCGCCGGGGCGGCGCACGCAAGCCCGCCCGACGCGGGACCGGCCGTCGCCGGAGCCTCCGGAGCGCGTCGCGCCGCCGCGCGCCCCCGCGACTTCCTGTACAGCCCGTAGCGGATGGTTCCTTCTCCGTGAGCCGGGCACGATCACCTTCCGGGCCCTCTTCCGGTGCCGACGCGCCGGGAAGTGCCGGGAGTGCCGGATTCGTACGGCAGACTGGGGCGCGAGGAACGAGGCGAAGGATGGGTATGCCGATCACACCTGCCACCGCGACGCACAGCTCGTCGAACGGCACCGCGGAAGCGATCCTGCTGGAACTGGTCGACGAGAACGGCGCGACGATCGGTACCGCGGAGAAGCTCGCCGCCCATCAGCCACCGGGTCAGCTGCACCGGGCGTTCTCGGTGTTCCTGTTCGACGAGTACGGCCGTCTGCTGCTACAGCAGCGGGCCCTGGGGAAGTACCACTCCCCCGGTGTGTGGTCCAACACCTGCTGCGGCCACCCCTACCCCGGCGAGGCCCCCTTCGCGGCGGCGGCCCGGCGGACGTTCGAGGAGCTCGGTGTCTCCCCGTCACTGCTCGGCGAGGCGGGCACCGTGCGCTACAACCACCCGGACCCCGCCTCGGGCCTGGTGGAGCAGGAGTACAACCACCTCTTCGTGGGACTGGTACAAGCACCGCTGCGGCCGGACCCGGAGGAGGTGCACGCCACGGCGTTCGTCACGCCGGGCGAGCTGACGGACCGGCACGCCAAGGACACCTTCTCGGCCTGGTTCATGACGGTGCTGGACGCGGCCCGTCCCGCGATCAGGGAGCTGACCGGTCCGTCCGAGGGCTGGTGATCCTCAGATCAGCCTTCCGGGGTTGAGCGGCAGGGCGGCCCAGATCACCTTGCCGCCGCTCGCCGTGTGCTCGACGTCGCACACCCCACCCACCTCCCGGGTGATCTCCCGCACCAGCAGCAGGCCCCGGCCACCGGTCCGGCCGTGGTCGGTCTCCAGGGCGGTCGGGCGGTAGGGGTGGTTGTCCTCGACGGACACCCGCACCCACTCGGCGCCGACGGCGACCTCCACGGCGAGCACCGGCGAGAGCACCGCCGCGTGCCGTACGGCGTTCGTGACCAGCTCGGAGACGATCAGCAGCAGTCCCTGGAGCACGTCGTCCGTGACCGGCACCCGCTGACGCAGGAGCAGATCCCGTACGGCGTGCCGGGCCTGGGGGACCGAGGCGTCGATCGCGGGGGCGGTGAACCGCCAAACGCCCTCGTAGGGCAGTGGGGCGCGCGTCCTCGGCTCGTCGGGTGCGTCTGTGCCGCCTTCGGGGCGTGGGGCGGGCCCGCGCCCGTGGTCGTCCATGGTCCGGTCGCCACCCTTGTGCTCGATTGTCACCACACGTCGAGTGTTGGTACCGGACCGCTCTCCACCGGAGGACTGAACAGAAGTCAGCGACTATCGAACGCTTCTGACCGTTGGCGTATGACCCCGTCAGTTGTGGGACTGCATCCTGTCCCGCCGGTGCCGACTTTACGAACTATTCGGCTTGTACGGGTTTCGTGGTGTCCCCTTGGGCGCCCTGAGTGCCCTCGTCGGCCCCGGTGGCGTCCTCCACCATGCCGACGACCCGGCGGCCGCCGAAGCCGGTGGCGATCAGGCCCAGGCCGTCGAAGAGCAGGGCCAGCGAGATGAACGTGCCGATGACGTACTGGCTGCTGCTCGGCCAGGAGCCCAGCACCGCGACGCCCAGCAGCAGGTCGAAGGCGCCCAGGAGCAGCGTCCAGCCGAACTGCGCTCCGCGCACCACCAGGGCGCCCACCAGCCGGAAGAGCCCTGCGGTGAGGAACAGCAGGGCGGCGAACATGGCCAGGGCGTCGGCGGCGGCCTCGGGGCTCTTCAGGATCACGACACCCGCCGCGATGTTCAGGGCCGCGACGATCGCCGCGAGCCAGAAGAAGTTGCTGCCGCGTCCCTCGATGGCGTGCAGCAGTCCGACCACGCCACCGATGAGCAGCAGCCAGCCGAACAGCAGCATGGACGTCAGGGTGGCCACGCCGGTGTACACGAGCCCGACGAGACCGCCGAGGACCAGCAGCACGCCCAGCGCGACCAGCCGGCCGAAGCCGCGCCGCAGTTTCGCCTTCTCGTCCTTCGCGGTCCTGGCCATCGGCTGCCGCCTCCTCTCACGGGCCCCCTCGTCGATCGTAGTGAGCGCGGGTACGGCTAGCATCCGGCGCATGGAGCCCCAGCTGCTGCACGGTGTCGCCGATTCGGTCGCCACGGTCGTCATCGCCCATCCGGCCAAGCGGAACGCCATGACGGCCGGGATGTGGCGGGCGCTGCCTCCGCTGCTGGCCACCCTGGCGGCCGACCCCGGGGTAAGGGCCCTGGTACTGACGGGTGAGGGCGGCACGTTCTGCGCGGGCGCCGACATCTCCACGCTGCGGGACTCGCCCGCCGAGGCTCAGGGGCTGTCCGTGCTGGCCGAGGAGGCGCTCGCCGCGTTTCCGAAGCCGACGCTGGCGGCGGTCCGCGGGCACTGTGTGGGCGGTGGGGCGCAGCTCGCGGCGGCCTGTGATCTGCGGTTCGCGCAGGAGGGCGCGCTGTTCGGGGTGACACCGGCGAAGCTGGGGATCGTGTATCCGGCCTCCGCGACCCGGCGGCTGGTGTCGCTGGTGGGTCCGGCCACGACCAAGTACCTGCTGTACTCGGGCGAGTTGATCGACAGCGGCCGGGCGTTGCGCACCGGGCTGGTCGACGAGGTGCTGCCCGAGGGTGAACTCGGCAAGCGGGTAGTCGAGTTCACCAGGATCCTGGTCTCCCGCTCGCAGCTGACGCAGGCGTCGGCGAAGGAGTTCGCCGACGGGCGCACCGACCGGGACGCCCACTGGGCCGTGCACGCGCGCGGCAACGCCGACACGGCGGAGGGCGTCGCCGCGTTCCTGGAGCGGCGGCAGCCGCGCTTCACCTGGACGGTGCCTGCTTCAGGATGAACCGGCTCCGGGCGCGCAGGGCCTCGACGATGTGCGCGGGCGCCTTGTGCGGCGACCCGGCGCCGTAGGGCGGCTGCGGGTCGTACTCCGTGGCCAGTTGGACGGCTTGGGCGTGGTCGTCACCCGCGATCCGGCCGAGCAGGGCGAGCGCCATGTCGATGCCGGAGGAGACGCCGGCGGCGGTGACGTACTTCCCGTCGAAGACGACTCGCTCCCCGGTCGGTTCGGCCCCGAACGGCCGGAGCTGGTCGAGGGCGAGCCAGTGGGAGGTGGCACGCCGCCCGGTGAGCAGGCCGGCCGCGGCGAGCAGCAGGGAACCGGTGCACACGGAGGTCGTCCAGGTGCTGGTGGCGTCCACGGCGCGCAGCCAGTCCAGCACGGCCTCGTCGTCCATCAGGGCGCTCTGGCCGGGGCCTCCGGGCACGACCACGAGATCCGGACCGGGGACCTCGTCGAGCGCCTTGTCGGCGGTGAGGGCCAGCGCTCCGGTGTCGGCGCGGACGGGGCCCGCCTCCTTGGCGACGAAGACGGTCTCGGCGTCCGGGATCCGGGAGAGGATCTCGTAGGGGCCGACGGCGTCGAGGGCGGTGAACCGGTCGTAGACGAGCAGGGCGATCTGCATGGCGGGCCTTTCGGTGGGTGGGCGGAGCCTCATGGGGCAGGGGCCGGGGCCGGGCGGAAACGCCGGCGGTATTCGGCCGGGGATGTGCCCAGGGCGTTGACGAAGGCGCGGCGCATGGCCTCCGGGGTGCCGTAGCCGCTGGTGCGGGAGATCTCCTGAACGCCGCCGCAGGTGTCCTCCAGCAGGCGGCGGGCGTGTTCGAGGCGGACGCGGTCCACGTAGCGGCCGGGTGTCATGCCGGTCTCGGCGCGGAAGGCGCGGGCGAAGTGGCGTGGCGAGAGGCTGGCGCGCGCCGCGAGGGCCTCGACGGTCAGGTCACCGGCGGGGTGCTCGGTGATCCACCTTTGGACCTCGCGCAGCGGTTCGCGCCAGGCGGTCTGGGCGGCCAACTGGGCGCTGAACTGGGACTGGTTGCCGGGGCGGCGCAGGAAGACCACCAGATGCCGGGCGATGGCCAGGGCCGTGTCGCGTCCCAGGTCCTCCTCGACCAGGGCGAGGGCCAGGTCGATGCCCGAGGTGACGCCGGCCGAGGTGGAGACGTGTCCGTCCCGGACGTAGATGGGGTCGGCGTCCACCCGTACGGAGGGGTGGTCGCGGGCGAGGGTGGCGGCGTACGCCCAGTGGGTCGTGGCGTTCCGGCCGTCCAGCAGACCGGCCTCGGCCAGCAGGATGGCCCCGGTGCAGACGGAGACCAGCCGTTCGGCGCCCGGCCCGCGCTCGCGCAGCCAGTCGGTCAGGCGCGGGTCGGGCCTGCGGGTGCCGCGCCCGCCGGGCACCACGAGCGAGTGCGGGTCGCGAGCGTCGACGAGCGCCTGATCCGGTACGAGGGTCAGTCCGCTGGAGGCGCGGACCGGGCCGCCGTCCAGGGAGGCGGTACGGATGCGGTAGGACCCAGGAGTGTGCTGCTCGGCTCCCGCGAAGACCTCCACGGGCCCGGTGACATCGAGGCTCTGCACGCCGTCGAAGAGGACGACCAGAACGGTTCGCTGCGCCATACCGGCGATTCTTCGCGTGTTGCGGCATGGCCGCAATGACGAGCTTCCCACCTTTCCTGCCACCGCCTTGATCGGCATGGGCCGCGAAGGACGAGGTACTCGGAGGGCGTCCGTCCGGCGGAGACCTGATGCGCCGGGGGACGAGAGACAGGCAACACCACCGACGAAAGGGGAACGACGTGTTCCGTGCCATCGCGGATGTCCTGCGCCAGATCGGCGGCGCCGTCGCCACGGTAGTGACGCTGCCGTTCCGGGCCGTGGCCCGCCTCCTCGGCGGCGCTTCCGGGTCCGGACGGCGTGGCGCGCGCCGGGTCTGAGAACCGCCGCCCCGCCACTTCCCGCCCTGGTCCCCTGTTGTCGGTGTCACCTGCCACAATTGCCGCGCAACCCGAAGTGGAGAAGGCGGTACGGGATCGTGACGACACCCCTCGTAGGGTCCATCGAAGGCAGGATCGCCGAGGAACTCGGCGTACGGGAGCGGCAGGTCAAGGCTGCCGTGGAGCTGCTCGACGGCGGTTCTACGGTGCCCTTCATCGCCCGCTACCGCAAGGAAGCGACCGAAATGCTCGACGATGCGCAGCTGCGCACGCTCGAGGAGCGGCTGCGCTATCTGCGGGAGCTGGAGGAGCGGCGGACGGCGATCCTGGAGTCGGTGCGCGAGCAGGGCAAGCTCACCGATGAACTTCAGGCGCAGATCCGGGCCGCGGAGACCAAGGCGCGCCTGGAGGACATCTACCTGCCCTACAAGCCCAAGCGGCGTACGAAGGCGCAGATCGCCCGGGAGGCAGGTCTGGAGCCACTGGCCGAGGGGCTCCTCGGCGACGCGTCCGTCGAGCCCCTCGCGGCCGCGGCCGCGTTCGTGGACGCGGACAAGGGCGTGGCAGACCCGCAGGCCGCCCTGGACGGCGCCCGGGCGATCCTCACCGAGCGGTTCTCGGAGGACGCCGACCTGATCGGTGAGCTGCGCGAGCGCATGTGGGTGCGCGGCCGGCTGGCCGCGAAGGTACGGGAGGGCAAGGAGGAGGCCGGCGCCAAGTTCGCGGACTACTTCGACTTCGCCGAGCCGTTCACCGAGCTGCCCTCGCACCGGATCCTGGCGATGCTGCGCGGTGAGAAGGAGGACGTCCTCGACCTCGTCCTGGAACCGGAGGAGCCGACGGAGGGGCCCTCGTCGTACGAGGGGATCATCGCCGGCAGGTTCGGGATCGCCGACCGTGGGCGTCCCGGTGACAAGTGGCTGACGGACACGGTCCGCTGGGCCTGGCGGACCCGTGTCCTGGTCCACCTGGGCATCGACCTCCGTCTGCGGCTGCGCACGGCCGCCGAGGACGAGGCGGTCGGCGTGTTCGCGACGAACCTGCGGGACCTCCTGCTCGCCGCCCCGGCCGGTACGCGCGCCACGCTGGGCCTGGACCCCGGTTTCCGTACGGGGGTGAAGGTGGCCGTCGTGGACGCCACCGGCAAGGTCGTCGCGACCGACGTCATCCATCCGCACGTCCCGGCCAACAGGTGGGACGAGGCGATCGCCAAGCTGGCCCGGCTGGCCAAGGAGCACGCGGTCGAGCTGGTCGCGATCGGCAACGGCACGGCGTCCCGCGAGACCGACAAGCTCGCCGGTGAACTCATCACCAGGCATCCGGAGTTGAACCTCACCAAGGTGATGGTGTCCGAGGCGGGCGCGTCCGTGTACTCGGCCTCCGCCTTCGCCTCGCAGGAGCTGCCCGACATGGACGTGTCGCTGCGCGGCGCCGTGTCGATCGCGCGTCGGCTCCAGGACCCGCTCGCCGAGCTGGTGAAGATCGATCCGAAGTCGATCGGGGTCGGCCAGTACCAGCACGACCTGTCCGAGGTGAAGCTGTCGCGCTCGCTGGACGCGGTGGTCGAGGACTGTGTGAACGGCGTGGGTGTCGACGTCAACACCGCGTCCGCGCCGCTGCTCTCGCGCGTGTCGGGCATCTCCTCCGGACTCGCGGAGAACATCGTGGCCCACCGGGACGCCAACGGCCCGTTCACGTCCCGTTCCGAGCTGAAGAACGTGGCGCGGCTCGGGCCGAAGGCGTACGAGCAGTGCGCGGGCTTCCTGCGGATCCGGGGCGGCGCCGACCCGCTGGACGCGTCCAGCGTGCACCCCGAGGCCTACCCCGTCGTTCGGCGGATGGTGAAGACCACCGGCCAGGAAGTGGCCGCGCTGGTCGGCAACACGAGTGTGCTGCGGTCGCTGAGGCCGCAGGACTTCGTGGACGAGACGTTCGGTCTGCCGACGGTCGACGACATCCTCAAGGAGCTGGAGAAGCCGGGGCGCGACCCGCGCCCGGCGTTCAAGACGGCCACCTTCAAGGAGGGCGTCGAGAAACTCGCCGACCTCGAGTCGGGCATGGTCCTGGAGGGTGTGGTCACCAACGTGGCCGCGTTCGGGGCGTTCGTCGACATCGGGGTCCACCAGGACGGTCTGGTGCACGTGTCCGCGATGTCGAAGACGTTCGTCAAGGACCCGCGGGACGTCGTCAAGTCGGGCGACATCGTGAAGGTGAAGGTCCTCGACGTCGACATTCCGCGCAAGCGGATCTCCCTCACCCTGCGTCTGGACGACGAGGCGGTGCCTCAGGAGCGGGGTGCCGCCGAGCGCCGCCCGCAGCGGGGCCAGCGCCCGCCGCAGCAGCGGCAGGGCGGTGGCGGTGGTGGTCGCCAGGGGGCCGGCGGTGCCCGCCAGGCACTGGCTCCGGCGAACAGCGCGATGGCCGACGCCCTGCGGCGCGCGGGACTGCTCGACCCCAAGAAGGGCGGCCGGGGCTGAGTCGGGCGGCCCGGGCCCTCGCGAGAGCGCAGGCCCGGGCCGTCCGGGTCGTGCCGCACCCGGCCACGCGGGCCCGGGTCCCGTGGGCTTCGTGCGGTGGCGCGTGTCGTGGGGGGGGAGGTCCGCCGTTCCCGCCCCCTTAGGGTGGCGACATGACCACTTCGCGTGCGGTGACCTGGGACGTCATGGCGAGTCATGGGTACGGGACCGCCTGGGTCGCGTTCGACGGGGAGACCCTGCGGGCGCGGGGTCGGGCGGTGGGGACGGATCCGGAGCCGTACTGGGTGTCGTACGAGCTCGAAACCGGCGACGGGTACGTGACCCGGCGGCTGCGGGTGACCACCGAGACCCCCGAGCTGACGCGGACCCTCGATCTGCGGCACGACGGGCGGGGCGAGTGGACCGCCGACGGGGAGCCGTTGCCGCAGGTGCACGGGGCGCTCGACTGCGACCTGGGCCTGTGTCCCCTGACCAACACCATGCCCGTGCTCCGGCACGGGCTGCACCGGACCGCCGGTGAACGGGAGTTCCTGATGGCCTGGGTGTCGGTACCGGATCTGGCCGTACGGCCCTCGGTGCAGACCTACACGCACCTCGCCGCCACCGGCGGCGGCGGGCGGGTGCGGTTCGCGTCGGGTGACTTCCGCAGCGACCTGGACTTCGACGCGGACGGCCTCGTCGTCGACTACCCCGAGCTCGCGTCGCGGCTGACGCCTCGCTAGCGCTCTGTCACCTTGCCGTCGGCGACCTCCAGCCGGCGGGTGACGTGGACCGCGTCCAGCATCCGGCGGTCGTGGGTGACCAGCAGCAGTGTGCCGGTGTAGGCGTCGAGGGCCGACTCCAGTTGCTCGATGGCGGGCAGGTCGAGGTGGTTGGTCGGCTCGTCGAGGACCAGCAGGTTGACGCCCCGGCCCTGGAGGAGGGCGAGGGCGGCGCGGGTGCGCTCGCCGGGCGAGAGGGTGGCCGCCGGGCGCAGCACGTGGTCCGACTTCAGACCGAACTTGGCCAGGAGAGTGCGCACTTCGGCCGGTTCGGTGTCGGGCACCGCCCGCTGGAACGCGTCGAGCAGGGTCTCCGGGCCGTGGAACAGCTTGCGGGCCTGGTCGACCTCGCCGACCAGCACGCCCGAGCCGAGCGCGGCGTGCCCCGCGTCGAGCGCGACACGGCCGAGGAGCGCCCCGAGCAGCGTCGACTTGCCCGCTCCGTTCGCGCCGGTGACCGCGACCCGGTCCGCCCAGTCGATCTGGAGGGACACCGGGCCGAGCGCGAAGTCGCCGCGCCGGACCTCGGCGTCGCGCAGGGTCGCCACGATCGCGCCGGAGCGGGGCGCCGAGGCGATCTCCATGCGCAGCTCCCACTCCTTGCGGGGCTCGTCGACCACGTCCAGCCGCTCGATCATGCGCTGCGTCTGCCGGGCCTTGGCGGCCTGCTTCTCGCTGGCCTCGCTGCGGAACTTGCGGCCGATCTTGTCGTTGTCGTTGCCCGCCTTGCGCCGGGCGTTCTTCACGCCCTTGTCCATCCAGGAACGCTGCATCTGCGCCCGGTCCTGGAGGGCCGCCTTCTTGTCGGCGTACTCCTCGAACTCCTCGCGCGCGTGCCGGCGGGCCACGTCGCGCTCCTCCAGGTAGGCCGCGTAGCCGCCGCCGTAGAGGTTGATCTGCTGCTGGGCGAGGTCGAGTTCGAGGACCTTGGTGACCGCGCGGGTGAGGAACTCGCGGTCGTGGCTGACGACGACCGTGCCGGCGCGCAGGCCGCCGACGAAGCGTTCGAGGCGCTCCAGGCCGTCGAGGTCGAGGTCGTTGGTGGGCTCGTCGAGCAGGAACACGTCGTAGCGGGAGAGCAGCAGGGAGGCGAGTCCGGCGCGGGCCGCCTGGCCACCGGAGAGGGACGTCATGGGCTGGTCGAGGCCGACGGCGAGGCCGAGCGAGTCGGCGACCTCCTCGGCGCGCTCGTCGAGGTCTGCGCCGCCGAGGCCGAGCCAGCGCTCCAGGCCGATGGCGTAGGCGTCGTCCGCGCCTGGCGCGCCGTCGACCAGGGCCTGGGTGGCGGCGTCCATGGCGCGCTGGGCCTCGGCGACGCCGGTGCGGCGGGCCAGGAACTCGCGCACCGACTCGCCGGGCCTCCGCTCCGGTTCCTGCGGCAGATGCCCGACGGTGGCGGTGGGCGGGGACAGGCGCAGCTCGCCCTGCTCCGGGGTGGCGAGTCCGGCGAGCATCCGCAGCAGCGTGGACTTGCCGGCACCGTTGGCACCGACCAGCCCGATCACGTCGCCGGGCGCGACGACCAGGTCGAGGCCGGTGAAGAGCGCGCGGTCACCGTGACCGGCGGCGAGGTTCTTGGCGACGAGGGTGGCAGTCATCAGACCGCCGATTCTAGTGGGCCCCAGTGGTCCGCCCATCGCCTCGGTCTCTCAGCGGGCCATCGCCTCCACCAGCACGCTTCCCGCCGTCCTGGCCACCAGGTACGACTCGCCCCGCACGGCCTTCGCGTCGAGCGGGATGCGGTGCCGGCCCGGTTCGAGCAGGCCGTCGAAGACCTCGTGGGTGTGGGTGCGGGAGAGCCGGTCGAGGCGGTACGCGGTGAGCCGGACCCGGCAGGCGGAGGTGACCTCGACGCCCGCCTCGCCGTCGGCGGTCACGAGGCGGGTCAGTCGGCGCAGTTCGGCGGGACCGCGGTCGAGGGCCTGCTCGATCTGGGCGACGAGCAGCGGGACGATCGGGGCGAGGCCCTCGACGTGGGCCACCTCGACCCCGGCGCGTTCGAAGGCGCCGCGTACCGCCGCGCGCTGCTCCTCGCCGACGCCCCGGGCGAAGGCGACGGCGCCGTAGCCGCGCAGTTCGCCCGCGGGGACACCGTCGGCGTCGTGGATGATGTCGGCGCCGATGCCGATGGTGCGCAGGGCGGCGGCGAGCTTGGCGACCAGGGCGATGCGGGCGCCGATCAGCAGCACGCGGCGGCGGCCATCGGGGCCGTCGGCGTCCAGCAGGGAGTGCAGCGCCGTGCGGTACTCGTCGCCGTGGAAGCGGAACGGGCCGATGCCCTGGTAGCCGTTCAGCGCCAGGTCGGCCTGTTCGGCGGTCTGCCAGGCGAAGTCCCGCCACACGTAGTCGTCGCCGGCGTGCTCGATGATCGCGGTGACCGCGCCGCACGCGAGGTCCGCGCACTCGGGGCAGCCGTAGATGACGTACCGCCCGTCGGGCAGCGGTGCCTCCGCCTCCAGCAGCAGGCCGCGCACCTGGGCGGTGAAGATGGCGGGCGGGACGTCGGAGGCGAGCGGGGAGACAGCGTCCAGGTCCGAGAGCTGGAAGAGCAGGGGACGCCCGTCGACGATGAAGTCCACGAAGTCCCGGTGCACCTGGTAGCCACCGTCTGCGAGAACTCCACCGGCACGCATCGCCGGTGCCAGGCCGAAGGTCGCGTACGCGGCAGACATACGGTGAGTATCCCCACACTTATGGCGCTCTGATCGCGGCATGACACATTCCGCTACCGTCCCCGCATGAGCAGTCACGCGAAGGACGGTGTGATCGTCGTCGGCGGCGGTGTCATCGGGCTCACGACGGCCGTGGTGCTGGCGGAGCGGGGCCTGCGGGTGCGGGTGTGGACGCGGGACCCGGCCGAGCGGACCACCTCGGCGGTTGCGGGCGCGCTGTGGTGGCCGTACCGGATCGAGCCGCCCGAGGCGGCGCGCGGCTGGGCGCTGCGCTCCCTGGATGTCTACGAGCAACTGGCCGAGCGCCCCAAGGTCACCGGCGTACGCCTGGTCGAAGGGGTGATGGGCGAGACGGATCCGGACAGGACGGACGCCTGGGCGGCGGGCCGGCTCAAGGGGCTGCGGGCGGCGACGCCCGAGGAGTACGCCGGTCCGGTGGGGCTGTGGGCGCGGCTGCCGCTGGTCGACATGGCGGCCCATCTGCCGTACCTGCGGGACCGGTTGACGGCCGCGGGCGGGGTCGTGGAGGAGCGCACGGTGTCGGCGCTCACGGAGGTGGACGCGCCGGTGGTGGTGAACTGCACGGGGCTGGGCGCGCGGGAGCTGGTGCCGGACGCGTCCGTGCGCCCGGTGCGCGGTCAGCTGGTCGTGGTGGAGAACCCCGGGATCCGCACCTGGGTCGTCTCCAAGGACGCCGCCGGTGAGATCGCGTACGTCTTCCCGCATTCGGGGCGGCTGGTGCTGGGCGGCACCTCGGAGGAGGACGTCTGGTCGCGGGCGCCGGATCCGGCGGCGGCCGAGGCGATCGTACGGCGGTGCGCGGCGCTGCGGCCGAAGATCGCCGGGGCGCGGGTCCTGGAGCACCGGGTGGGGCTGCGGCCGGTACGGGACACCGTGCGGCTGGAGCGCGAACCGCTGCCGGACGGGCGGGTGCTGGTGCACAACTACGGTCACGGGGGTGCGGGCGTGACCGTGGCGTGGGGATGCGCGGAGGAGGCGGTACGGCTGACCGCCTCCTCCTGACACGGGGAACCGGACAGGCGTCAGTGCTTGCCGATCGGGTCGCCCTCCACATCGGGACCGCGGCCCGGGCCGATGCGGAGCTCGAACTCGCCGTCGTACTTCTTGTGGCCCTCGATGACGGCCAGTTCGACCGCCTCCGAGCCCATCTCGTTACGGACGATGACGGGGTCGCGGCGCAGGTCGCGCATGAGCGCGACACACATGAAGATCATCACGACGACGAACGGGGCCGCCGCGAGGATCGTCAGGTTCTGCAGACCGGTCAGCGCGTCGCCCTGGCCGCTGCCGACCAGAAGCATGACGGCGGCCACCGCACCGGTGAGCACACCCCAGAACACCACGACCAGGCGGGCCGGTTCGAGGGCGCCCTTCTGGGAGAGGCTGCCCATGACGATCGAGGCCGCGTCGGCGCCGGAGACGAAGAAGATGCCGACGAGGATCATCACCAGCAGGCTGGTGACGGTGGGGATGGGGAACTCCCGCAGGAGCGCGAAGAGCTGACCCTCGGGGGTGGACTCCTCGCCGAGCCGCCCCTGCTCCTGCATCTTCATCGCCGAGCCTCCGAAGACGGCGAACCAGACCAGGCTGACCGAGCTGGGCACGAGGATGACGCCGCCGACGAACTGCCGGATCGTACGGCCCCGGCTGATGCGGGCGATGAACATGCCGACGAACGGCGTCCAGGAGATCCACCAGGCCCAGTAGAAGACGGTCCAGCTGCCCAGCCAGTCCGCGACGCCCTCGCCGCCGCTGGCCTCGGTGCGGCCCGCGAGCTGCGGGAGATCACCGAGGTAGGCGAAGACCGAGGTCGGCAGCAGGTCGAGGACGATGACCGTGGGGCCCGCGACGAACACGAACAGGGTGAGCACCAGCGCCAGCACCATGTTGGTGTTGGACAGCCACTGGATGCCCTTCTTCACACCGGAGACCGCGGAGGCGACGAACGCCAGGGTGAGCACCGCGATGATCGCGACCAGCAGCCCGGTGCTCACGTCGTCCATCCAGTCCAGTTCCCGCACGCCGGAGCCGATCTGCAGCGCGCCGAGCCCGAGCGAGGCCGCGGAGCCGAAGACGGTCGCGACGATCGCGAGGATGTCGATGACCCGGCCGGCGGTGCCGTTCGCGTGCTTACGGCCGATGAGCGGCGTGAAGACGGCGCTTATGGTCTGACGGCGACGCCTGCGGAAGGTGCTGTAGGCGATGGCGAGACCGACCACGGCGTAGATCGCCCACGGATGGAGCGTCCAGTGGAACAGGGTGGTGGCCATGGCCGTCTCCATACGCTCGCCGGAGTCGGCCGGGTCCGTGCCCGGCGGTGGCGTCGTGTAGTGCGCGAGCGGCTCGCTCACGCCGTAGAACATCAGGCCGATGCCCATGCCGGCGCTGAACATCATCGCGACCCAGGACACCGTGCGGAACTCCGGCTCCTCGCCCTCGGCGCCGAGGTGGATCCGGCCGTAGCGGCTGGCCGCGAGCCAGAGGGCGAAGACCACGAACCCCGAGGCGGTCAGCATGAACGCCCAGCCGCCGTTGTGCATCAGCCCGCTGAGCATGCTGCTGGAGACGCTCTCCAGGGAGTCCGTCGCGATCGCGCCCCAGATCACGAAGGCCAGCGTGAGCACGGCGGTGACCCCGAACACGATCCGGTCGGTCCGAGGCGGTCCCTGACCGGGAAGACCCGCCTCCGAACCCGGCAGTGAGTCCCCTGCCGGGCGGTGGTGGTCGGTCGGTCGGTCATTCGTCACGGGCGGCACCTTTCGTCAGAGCCACGGAGGTCACAGTGATCCCTCCGTCTCGCCCCTACCCATGTGGCGGAAAATAGGCCTGTTTCATCGGCCCGTGTCGGGACACGCCGCGCCGGTGTCACCGCCTTCCGTCCGGCAGGCGCTGGGCGGTGCGTGGATCGCGTACGCCGCTCAGTTCGGTGGCCTGGAGGGCGGCGTCCGTGGACGCACCGGCGGTGGCGCGGGCGTAGGCGGCCGTTCCTCCGACGACCGGGACGCGTGCGGAGGTGCGGGACAGGTCCAGGGTCAGGGCCGGGGTGTCGGCCGGAGGGTCGATGAGGTCCTTGTCGGTGCCCGCGACGATCAAGCCCAGCCGGTGTCCGGCCGGGACGACGTGGTCGGTCGCGGCCAGGTCGAGGGTGAGGGTGTACCGCTTGCCCGGGGTGAGCGGGCGGCCGGTGAGGTCCGAGGCGTGGTTGCCCAGGTCGGCCCAGCCGCGGCTGACGATCGTGTAGCCGACGTCGGTCTTCTTGGCCCGGGTCTCCTTGTAGCAGGAGCTGTCGCCGGTGGTGGAGGGACCCCAGCAGGTGCGGTCGGGGAGGGTGGTGATGCCCTCGGCGGCGTCGGCGTAGTCGCGGATCGTGGCGGGGCCGAGGTCCACCAGGACGGCCGAGAGGTGCGCCGTGGGGGTCGTGGGGGTCGCCGTCACGGTGATCTCGGACGAGCCGGCGAGGCGCAGGTCGCGGCCGAGGGGGCGGGTGACGAAGCCGGCCTTGTCCGGGGTGGTCAGGTCGATCTGCGCGGCCCAGTCGGTCTCGCCGTGCCGCGGGTCGTCCGTGAAGGTCTCGGTGCCCTCGCCGGGGCGCAGGCCCAGGGTGCCGACTCCGGGCCGGGTGCCCTGGGCGGGATTCAGCCGTACGGTGTCCGTGCCGCGCGGCGGCCAGGACTTCGACGTCACCCACTGGTCGGGGTGGCGTTCGATGTCGGCCATGGGCTCGCGGTCGATGCCGTTGTCGTAGCCGAGGAGTTCGTGGTCGAACCAGCGGTGCAGGGTCTTCACCCAGGTGGCGCGGCGGAAGTCGAAGGGGTCGACGTGGCCGGTCTGGGAGAGCCAGATCTTGCGCTGCACGCCGTTCTCCGCGAGGGCGTCCCACCACGGGCCGACGTGCTGCATGCGCACGTTGAGGTCCTGCATGCCGTGGACCAGGAAGACGCTCGCCCGCACCTTGTCCGCGTCCCTGACGTGGTCGCGCTCGCTCCACAGCGGCGTCCAGTCGCCGGTGCGCGGGGCGCCGTCGGCGAGCCTGCGCTGCACGGCGCCGCAGCGGGCGCGGGCCTCGGGGCTGTTGACGTAGTCGGAGAGCCAGTCGGGGCCTGAGCCGTACAGCGGGGCGCCCTTGGCGAAGTAGTAGTCGTACCAGGAGGAGATCGCGCTGATCGGCACGATGGTCTCCAGGCCCTCGACGCCGGTGGCGGCGACGCCGTTGGCGATGGTGCCGTCCCAGCTCTTGCCGATCATCCCCGTTCTGCCGTTGGTCCAGCCGGCCTCGGCGCGGGTGGTGCCGGTGCGGGTGGTGTAGGCCTCGCCGCGCCCGTTCAGCCAGTCGACGACGGCCTTCGCGGACCGCACGTCGGACCGGCCGCCGACGTCGACGCAGCCGTCGGAGCGGTTGGTGCCCGCGAGGTCGACGGCGACGAAGGCGTAGCCGCGCGGCACGAAGTAGTTGTCGTAGTACAGCGGCATCTGGACGACATCGCCGTCCGCGTCGTACGTCTTGCGCTGGCTCTCGTTGCCCCGGCCGCAGCACGAGTAGTACGGGCTGGCCTCCATGACGACCGGCACCTTGCGGCCCTGCTGGGCGGGTTCGCGGGGGCGCACGATGTCGACGGCGACGCGGTCGGACCGGCCGTCGCCGTCTCCGTCGAGGCGGGTGTCCACCCAGACCGCCTCGCGAACGGCGGTGTCGTACGCGTAGACGGGGCGGCTCTCCCGTGGCGTGTTCTCCCCCGGCGCGCCCTGTGCCGCGGCGGGGGTGAGCAGAGTGGCCGTCAGGGCGGCGGTGGCCGCCGTCGCGAGCGGTCTCCAGGTCGTGAAGCGCATACGTGTCGGCATGCGCCGGACGGTACCGCCGTCAACTGCTGTGCAGAAGGGGGCGGCTGACGACGCGCCGCGGCGGATGTGAGTGGCGAGAAACCGACGTCGGGGTGTCCGGGTGTATGAAGGCTGAATGGCGATCTTGTGACAGCAGTTGTTGTGGACAAGCCAGGCGCGCCTGAACATCAATAGGCCCCGAACAGCCCTTTTGCCCCTACGACTTGGAGATTCAGTGCACCGCAGAATCACGACGCCGGGCGCACTCGCGGCGGCGTCCCTGTTGCTGGCGGTCCCGGCATCGGCCGCGAGCCACTCCCCCGGCGCCCCGGGCATCGGCGACCCCTACTACCCGGCGTACGGCAACGGCGGATACGACGTCTCCCACTACGACCTGCGGCTGAAGTACCAGCCCGCGGACGACCGGCTGGAGGGCACGGCGACCCTGCTGGCGCGAACCACGCAGGACCTGTCCCGGTTCAACCTGGACTTCCTGCTGGATGTGGGCGAGGTGCGGGTCAACGGAGCCAAGGCGGCGTTCAGGACCTCCGGCCGGCACGAACTGGAGATCACGCCGGGCAGGCCGTTGGCCAAGGGGACGTCCGTCACCGTGGTGGTGCGCTACAGCGGGGTGCCGTCGTCGAAGCAGGCCTACGGCTTCACCAGCTGGCTGCGGACGGCGGACGGCGGGGTCGCGGCCGGTGAGCCCGAGTCGGCGTGGTGGTGGTTCCCGAGCAACGACCACCCGCTGGACAAGGCCACCTTCGACGTGTCGGTGCAGGTCCCGGACGGGACGCAGGCCATCTCCAACGGCACGCTCCAGTCGACGAGTTCGAGGGCCGGGTGGACCCGCTGGAACTGGCGGTCCAACAAGCCGCAGGCCACCTACCTCGCCACGCTGGCGGTCGGCAGGTTCGACATCACGACCGGGACGTCGGACAGCGGCATCCCCGTCGTCAACGCCTACTCCAAGGATCTGGGCGACCTCGGCGGCGCGGCGCGGGCCAGTGTCGAGCGGACCGGGGAGATCGCGGACTGGCTCACCGACTACTTCGGGCCGTATCCGTACAACGCGCTCGGCGGCTACGTCCCGAACACCGACACCGGCTACGCGCTGGAGACGCAGACCCGGCCGTTCTACAGCCCGCGGCAGTTCACGAACGGGTCGAACACGTCCGTGGTCGTGCACGAGCTGGCCCACCAGTGGTACGGCGACCTGGTGTCGGTGTCCCACTGGAAGGACATCTGGGTCAACGAGGGCTTCGCCCGGTACTCCCAGTGGCTGTGGTCCGAGAACGAGGGCGAGGGGACGGCGCAGGAGATCGCGGACTACGTGTACGCGTCGCACCCGGCGGACGATCCGTTCTGGACGGTACGTCCCGGTGACCCCGGGCCGGAGAACCAGTTCCACCTGGCCGTCTACGACCGGGGTGCGCTGGCCCTGCAGGCGCTGCGCAACGAGATCGGCGACGAGGACTTCTTCGCCGTTCTCAAGGGATGGCCGCGGAAGTACGCCCATGGCAACGCCTCGGTGGCCGACTTCCGCAGGTACGCCGAGGGGGTATCCGGGAAGCGGCTGGGCGGGCTGTTCGACATCTGGCTGTTCCAGCCGTCGAAGCCGGGGGCGCCGGCGGCGCGGGACGCCTCGATCTCCGCCCGGGCGCTGGGGGCGAAGGGGGCGTCGGAGCAGCCGAGGTCGTGGAAGAAGATCGCGGCGACCAATGGTGTGCACGACCATGAGCACGGCGGGTGAGGGCGCGTACGGGCAGTCGTAGGCAGCGGAGTGGGCCCGGGGTGTGCGGATGCCGCCCCGGGCAGCTTCGGCCACTCGTCATCCGCTCATCTCGGCCGCGCGTTCGAGAAGTTCGTCCCGCCCTATCGCGTCCGCCTCGGTCGACGGCACCGTGCACGCGTGGGCGCCGGCGATCACGCCGAACAGGGCGCATCGGTCGGGCGGTTCGCCGCCCAGGTGGCCGAAGAGGAAGGCCGCGGCGAAGGCGTCCCCCGCGCCGTTGGAGTCCACCACCGGGGCGGGCGGCGGCACCGCCGGGACGCGGGTCACGTCGCCGTCGGCGAGGACGTACGCGCCCTGGGCGCCTGCCGTGGCGACGACGATCTGGGCGCGGCCGCGCTCGGCGATGCGGCGCATGGTGCGCTCGGGGTCGGTGAGCGCGGCGGCGGAGACGAAGACGATGTCCGCGGCGAGGGCGAAGGGCTCATGGTAGGCGTTCTCGCCGTCCCAGTCGTGGAGGTCGGTGGAGAGGGGCACGCCGGTGTCGCGGAGCACGGGCAGGGCGTGCGCGCAGGGGTGGGTGATGGCAACGTGGACATGGCGGCTCGTCTCCGCCAGCGCCCGGACCGTCGCCTCGGGCAGCCGGTCGTCGGCGTGCGCGCGGCTCGTGTCGTACAGGGAGAGGCGTCTGCCGTCGGGGCCGACGAGGTTGACCGCGCGCTTGGTGCCGGCCGGCTGCGGGACGGCGGTGAGGGTGATGCCCTTGTCCCGGTGCAGGGCGCGGACCAGGTCGCCCTCGGGGTCGTCGCCGAGCAGGTCGAGGTGGTGGGTGCGCAGGCCCAGCGCGGCGAGGCCGAGGGCGACCAAGTCCCCGGTCTGGCCGGCGCGGGTGCGGATCCCGGAGTCGATCATGTAGCTGTCGGCGTACGGCAGGGGCAGCTCCGGCACGTACACGATGGTGTCGACCCCCGCCCCGCCCAGCACGAGGACATCGGCGCCGGCACTCAACTCCCGCCCTCCCCGTGGTCGTGGACCGTCACGGCGAACCGGTCTCTCGTCGTGGGCTCCACGGGCAGGGAGTCGCTGCGGGTCGTTCGGGGCCGGTCGCGCAGTTCCCCGCGCCCCTTCAGGGCGCGCCCCTGACGTGGCGGACAGAGGCCGGTGGCGTCACCCCGGACATACTTGATCTCCGACATGACGCCACCGTAGGCGGTGCCACTGACAGTGGTTGCGGGGCCGCGGGCTACTTCGTCAGGCGGGACAGCTCCTGGTCCGAGTCGCGCGAGGTGCGGCGGCGCAGGGCGTACCAGCCGCCGACGAGCATGATCGCGATCAGCGGGACGAGCAGCAGCGTCTTGCGGCCGACCTCGGGGTCGTTCCACATCATGGCGAGGCAGGCCAGCAGGAAGACGATCGTGGTGATCTCCGTGACCGGGCTGCCGGGCAGCCGGAAGTGCGGTCGCCGCACCAGGCCGGCCTTGGCGCGCCGGACGAAGATCAGGTGGCAGACCATGATGATCACCCACGTGCTGATGATGCCGAGCGAGGCGACGTTCAGCACGATCTCGAAGGCCTGGGCCGGCATGAGGAAGTTGAGACCGACACCGAGCACACACACCGCGCAGGTCAGCAGGATGCCGCCGTAGGGCACCTGGCTGCGGTTCATGCGGGCGGTGAACTTGGGGGCGGAGCCCGCCATCGCCATGGAGCGCAGGATGCGGCCCGTCGAGTACAGGCCGGAGTTGAGGGACGACATGGCCGCGGTCAGGACGACCAGGTTCATCACATCGCCGGCCGCGGGAACGCCGATCTTCGACAGCACCGTGACGAAGGGGCTCTGGTCGGCCGAGTAGACCGAGCCGGGCAGCAGCAGTGCCAGCAGGACGACCGAGCCGACGTAGAACAGGCCGACGCGCCACATGATCGAGTTCACCGCCCGCGGGACGACCTTCTCGGGCTCGGCGGTCTCGCCGGCCGCGACACCGACCAGTTCCAGCGCGGCGTAGGCGAAGATCACGCCCTGCATCACGAGGACGACGGGCATCACCCCGTGCGGAAGGAACCCGCCGTTGTCGGTGATCACGCTCAGACCGGGCGTCGTACCGCCGACCTCGTGCTGGGTGGCCAGCAGGAAGATGCCGACGAACATGAAGCCGACCAGCGTGGCGACCTTGATGATCGCGAACCAGAACTCCATCTCGCCGAAGATCTTCACCGAGATCAGGTTCACGGCCAGGACCACCGCGAGGGCGATCAGCGCCAGCACCCACTGGGGGATGTCGGTGAACATGCTCCAGTAGTGCGTGTAGAGCGCGATCGCGGTGATGTCGGCGATGCCCGTCGTCGACCAGTTCAGGAAGTACATCCAGCCGGCGACGTAGGCGCCCTTCTCACCGAGGAACTCGCGCGCGTACGACACGAAGGACCCGGAGGACGGGCGGTACAGGACCAGCTCGCCGAGGGCCCGGACGACGAAGAAGGCGAAGACGCCACAGACCAGGTAGGCCAGCGCGAGCGCCGGGCCTGCGCTGTGCAGACGGCCACCGGCGCCCAGGAAGAGGCCGGTGCCGATGGCGCCGCCGATGGCGATCATGTTGACGTGGCGGGCCTTGAGATCCTTGCTGTAGCCGGCGTCGCCCGCGTCCGCGGGCGTCGTGGTCGTCCCGTTCCCGGCGGTGATTTTGGCCGTGTCCACGGCTTCCTTGCTCACGGGTGGTACCACTCTCTGGTGCGCCCGAACGTCGTGCGCTCGGGTGTCCGTACGTGACTCCGGTCCGTGACCGCGCTCGTGACGCGGCACAGACCAAGGCAGCACCTTCCCATACGAATCGACCACCCGGCGGTGGCTCGTGTCACAGAGCGTTGCTTCTCACACAGTCACCCCACGTCCATCCCACGATCATCTCCGGTTCATCACAGGGTGCCCCCGGGGTGCGCACGAGGTTTCACAGCACTGGTGAGACAGCGATACTGCTGCGCATGACGACCGACGCCCAGGAGCCGACCCTCACGATCGACGAGCTGGCCGCGCGGGCGGGCGTCACGGTGCGCACCGTGCGCTTCTACGGCACCAAGGGCCTGCTGCCGCCGCCGGAGATCGGCCCGCGGCGCGTGGGGCACTACGGGCGAGAGCACCTGGCCCGGCTGGAGCTCATCGAGGAGCTGCAGCGCCAGGGCATGACGCTGGCTGCCATCGAGCGCTATCTGCGGCAGCTGCCGCCGGATCTCAGCGCGCACGACCTGGCGATCCACCGGGCGGTGGTGGCCTCCTGGGCGCCGGACACGGTGGAGACGATGACGCGCGCGGAGCTGGAGCGGCGGGCGGGGCGGCCCCTGACCGACGCCGACGCCGAGCGGCTGACCGCGATGGACGTGGTCCGGCCCGGCAACGGGGCGTACGACGTCGACCTCGGGCTGCTGCGGCTCGGCGTCCGGCTGCTGGACGTGCCGGTCTCGCAGGAGGCGATCCTGGCGGCGCGCAAGGTCCTCATCGAACACTCACGCGCCGCGGCGCACGAGCTCGCCCAGCTCTTCCGCGGTGAGGTGTCGGAGCGGGGGCCGCGGGACGTGAAGTCCCTGTCGGCCCACATGCACCCATTGGTGGTGCAGGCGCTCCTGACCACCTTCCAGCGGTCCCTCAAGGAGGAGCTGGGCGAGTGGCTCGCGGAGTCAGGAACGGGCTGAGTCGCTGAACCGCTCCCCCTTCTCCGCCTTCTCGACCAGCAGCGCCGGCGGCAGGAAGCGGTCGCCGTAGCGCTCGGCGAGCTCCCGCGCGCGTGCCACGAAGCCGGGCAGGCCGCCGTCGTAGCCGTTGACGTACTGCAGGACCCCGCCGGTCCAGCCGGGGAAGCCGATGCCGAAGATCGAGCCGATGTTGGCGTCGGCGACCGACGTCAGCACGCCCTCCTCCAGCAGCCGGACCGTGTCGAGCGCCTCGGAGAAGAGCATCCGCTCCTGCATGTCCCGGAAGGGGATCTCGGTGCCCGCGCGGGTGAAGTGCTCCCGAAGGCCCGGCCACAGGCCGGCGCGCCTGCCGTCCTCGCCGTACTCGTAGAAGCCGGCGCCACCGCTGCGGCCGGTGCGGCCGAACTCGTCGACCATGCGGTCGATGACGGCCTCCGCCGGGTGCGGGGTCCAGGTGCCGCCCGCCTCCTCCACGGCGCGCTTCGTCTCGCTGCGGATCTTGCGCGGGAGGGTGAGCGTCAGCTCGTCCATCAGGGAGAGCACCTTGGCCGGGTAGCCCGCCTGGGCCGCCGCCTGCTCGACGGACGCGGGCTCGATGCCCTCGCCGACCATCGCCACGCCCTCGTTGATGAAGTGGCCGATGACGCGGGAGGTGAAGAAGCCGCGCGAGTCGCGCACGACGATCGGCGTCTTGTTGATCTGCCGGACCAGGTCGAAGGCGCGCGCCAGGGCCTGGTCGCCGGTCCGCTCGCCCTTGATGATCTCGACGAGCGGCATCTTGTCGACCGGCGAGAAGAAGTGCAGCCCGATGAAGTCGCCCTGGCGCTGCACGCCCTCGGCGAGGGCGGTGATGGGGAGCGTGGAGGTGTTGGAGCACAGCAGCGCGTCCGGCGCGACGACCTGCTCGATCTCCTGGAACACCTTGTGCTTGAGCGCGGTGTCCTCGAAGACGGCCTCGATCACCGCGTCGCATCCGGCGAGGTCCTGGGCCTCCGCGGTGGGGGTGATGCGGGCGAGCAGCGCGTCGGCCTTCTCCCGCGTCGTACGGCCCTTGGCGACGGCCTTGGCGCACAGCTTCTCGGAGTACTCCTTGCCCTTGAGGGCGGCCTCCAGGGAGACGTCCTTCAGCACGACGTCGATGCCGGCGCGGGCGCACGAGTAGGCGATGCCGGCGCCCATCATCCCGGCGCCCAGGACGGCCACCCGGCCGACCTGGCGGCGCTCGACGTCCTTGGGGCGGTTGGCGCCGGAGTTGACGGCCTGGAGGTCGAAGAAGAACGCCTGGATCATGTTCTTCGAGGTCTGCCCGGCGGCCAGCTCCACGAAGTAACGGGCCTCGATGACCTGGGCGGTCTCGAAGTCGACCTGGGAGCCTTCCACGGCGGCCGCGAGGATGTTGCGGGGGGCCGGGTAGGGGGCTCCGTTCGTCTGCTTGCGCAGGTTGGCGGGGAAGGCGGGCAGGTTGGCCGCGAACTTCGGGTTGGCGGGTGTGCCGCCGGGGATGCGGTAGCCGGGCCTGTCCCAGGGCTGCTGCGACTCGGGGTGGGCGTCGATGAAGGCGCGGGCCTTGGCGAGCATCTCCTCGGGGGTCTCGGCCAGGTCGTCGACCAGGCCGTTCTCCAGGGCGCGGCGCGGGCTGTACTGGGTGCCCTGGAGCAGCACCTTGAGCAGGGCGTCGGCGATGCCCAGCAGGCGTACGGTGCGGACCACGCCGCCGCCGCCGGGCAGCAGGCCGAGGGTGACCTCGGGGCAGCCGATCTTCGAGCCGGGCGCGTCGAGGGCGACCCGGTGGTGGCAGGCGAGGGCGATCTCGTAGCCGCCGCCCAGGGCCGCGCCGCCCAGCGCGGCGACGACCGGCTTGCCGAGCGTCTCGATGCGGCGCAGATCGCGCTTGATGGCCATGCCACCGTCGAACAGCTCCTGGGCGGTCTCCGGGGTGACCCGGATCAGGTCGCGCAGGTCGCCGCCGGCGAAGAAGGTCTTCTTGGCGGAGGTGAGGACGATGCCGCGGATGGAGTCCCGCTCGGCCTCCAGCCGGTCGGTGATCGCGGCGAGGGAGTCGCGGAACGCCTTGTTCATGGTGTTCGCGGACTGGCCCGGGTCGTCGAGGACGAGGGTGACGACGCCGGTCTCGTCCTGCTCCCAGCGGATGGTGGTGCTCTCGGTCATTGCTACTCCGTATCGGGATCTGGGACGGGCCGGGTCAGATGCGCTCGACGATCGTGGCGATGCCCATGCCGCCGCCGACGCACAGTGTGGCGAGGCCGAACCGCTTGTCCTGGCGCTCCAGTTCGTCGACGAGGGTGCCGAGGATCATCGCACCGGTGGCGCCGAGCGGGTGGCCGAGGGCGATGGCGCCGCCGTTGACGTTGACCTTGTCCAGGGACAGGCCCATGTCCTTCACGAAGCGCAGGACGACCGCGGCGAAGGCCTCGTTGATCTCGACGAGGTCGATGTCGTCGATGGTGAGCCCGGCCTTGGCGAGCGCCTTGCGGGTCGCGGGGGCGGGGCCGGTGAGCATGATGGTGGGCTCGGAGCCGGAGACCGCGACGGAGACGATCCGCGCGCGGGGGGTGAGCCCGAAGCGCTCGCCGACCTCCTTGGAGCCGATCGCGACGAGGGCGGCGCCGTCCACGATGCCGGAGGAGTTGCCCGCGTGGTGCACGTGGTCGATCTTCTCGACCCAGTGGTACTTCTGCAGCGCCACGGCGTCGAAGCCGCCGAGGTCGCCGATGTCCGCGAACGACGGCTTCAGCTTGGCGAGCGAGTCGGCGGTGGTGCCGGGACGCGGGTGCTCGTCGTGGTCGAGGACGACGAGGCCGGCGCGGTCCTTCACCGGCACGACCGAGCGCGCGAAGCGGCCCTCCTTCCAGGCGGTCGCCGCGCGCTCCTGCGACAGGGCCGCGTATTCGTCGACGTCACGGCGGGAGAAGCCCTCGATGGTGGCGATCAGGTCGGCGCCGATGCCCTGCGGGACGAAGTCGACCGCGAGGTTGGTCATCGGGTCGTTGAACCAGGCGCCGCCGTCCGAGGCCATCGGCACCCGGGACATCGACTCGACGCCGCCCGCGAGGACGAGGTCCTCCCAGCCCGAACGGACCTTCATCGCGGCCATGTTGACGGCCTCCAGGCCGGACGCACAGAAGCGGTTCTCCTGCACGCCCGCCACCGTGTCCGGCAGCCCGGCGGCGACGGCGGCGATCCGGGCGATGTCGGAGCCCTGGTCGCCCACGGGCCCGACCACGCCGAGCACGATGTCGTCGACGGCGGCGGGGTCCAGGTCCGGGAAGCGGTCGCGGAGTTCGTGGATGAGCCCGACGACCAGGTCGATGGGCTTGGTGCCGTGCAGGGCGCCGTTCGCCTTGCCACGTCCGCGCGGGGTGCGGATCGCGTCGTACACATACGCTTCGGTGGTCACTGGGGGGCCTTTCGGTGAGGGGCTTTCGCAGGGGCCGGGGACGTCAGGGGCCCGTCGTGCGTCAGGCTCGGTACGTCCCAGTCGCGGGCCACGTCCGCGGTGCCGGCGCCGGGCTGCGCCGGGCCGCTGCGGACGGCGGTCGGGGTGGCGGAGAAGCGGGGTGCGGGGGCGGGCTGGGTGATGCCGCCGTGGTCGGTGAAGGTGCCGCGCGCGGCGAGGTGTGGGTGGTGCGGGGCCTCGCGCAGCGACAGCACGGGCGCCACGCAGGCGTCGCTGCCCTCGAAGAGGGCGGTCCACTCGTCCCTCGTACGGGTCTTGAAGCGGGCGGCGACGGCCTCGCGCAGTTCGCCCCAGCGGGTGATGTCCTTGCGGGCCGGGGCCTGGTCGGCGATGCCCAGCAGCCTGACGAACTCGTCGTAGAACTGCTGCTCCAGCGCGCCCACCGCCATGTACTGGCCGTCGGCCGTCTCGTAGGTGCCGTAGAACGGGCAGCCGCCGTCGAGGAGGTTGGCGCCGCGCCGGTCCTGCCAGCCGCCGGCGGCGAGCATGCCGTGGATCATCGCGGCGAGGTGGGCGGTGCCGTCGACGATGGCGGCGTCGACGACCTGGCCGGTGCCGGTGGCGCGGGCGTGATGCAGGGCGGCGAGGACGCCGACGACCAGGTAGAGGGAGCCGCCCGCGTAGTCGCCGACGAGGTTGGCCGGGACGGCGGGGGGCTCGCCGGGGCGGCCGATCATGCCGAGGGTGCCGGTCGGCGCGATGTAGGCGATGTCGTGGCCGGCGCTCCGGGCGAGCGGGCCGTCCTGGCCCCAGCCGGTCATCCGGCCGTAGACCAGCGCCGGGTTGCGGGCGTGACAGGCCTCGGGGCCGACGCCGAGGCGCTCGGCGACGCCGGGGCGGTTGCCCTCGATCAGGACGTCGGCGCGGGCGGCGAGGTCCAGGACGCGGGCGGGGCCGTCCGGGGACTTCAGGTCGACGATCACCGAGCGTTTGTTGCGGTTGGTGATGTCGTAGCGTGCATCGATCGCGAGGCCGCCGCCGCCGGGGCGGTCCACGCGGACGACGTCGGCGCCCAGGTCGGCGAGGAGCATGGCGGCGAAGGGGCCGGGGCCGATTCCGGCCAGCTCGAGCACGCGTACGCCGGTGAGCGGGCCGTGCGGTGGCGTCTTCGCCATGGTCTTCAGCCCCTGTCGCTGTGACACAACTGATGTAACACCGGTGATGGTAAGAACGTGTTCCAGTGGGCACAAGGCCTGAACGAGCAAGCGCTTAGACATCCAGGGTGCCAGGTGGCCGGCCGCACCACCACGCCGGTGCGGCGTCAGCGTGCGTCCAGCTCCGCTATCAGGCGCTTGGGGGCGATGACGCGGTAGCTCTCCTCGACCCAGTCGCAGAGGAGCTCCGCGGTCGGGGCGTCCTCCGGCTGGACCGGGATCCTCACCCAGCCGGACCTGCCCAGGCCGTAGCCGGCGGGCTCGGCGCCAGGGGCCGTCAGGGCGTGGGCGTGGCTGGTGTCGTCCTTGAGCTTGACGGTGACGCCCAAGGGGTGGCTGCCGTCGCCCATGCCGAGGAACGCGAACACCTTCGTGTTGACCTTGGCGACCGACTCGCCCCAGGGGAACTCCTCGACCGCGCCGGGCAGCCCGAGCGCGAACTCGCGCACTTTTTCCCACTTCTTCAGGGCGTTCCTGGGCACGGTCACCGTCCACCTCCGGGCTCGTCGTCGGGCTCCGCAGTGCTCACGCTAGCCTCAGCCACCGACAGCGGCGCGGGCTGCGGAAGCGAGGGGTGTCATGAGCAAGCCGTCCAGGGCTGATCGGCCGTACGACATCGTGCTCTTCGGAGCCACGGGCTTCGTGGGCACACTGACGGCCGAGTACCTCGCCGAGCATGCGCCGAAGGACCTGCGCTGGGCCGTCGCCGGCCGGAGCGAACTGCAGCTGGCGCGGCTGCGGGAGGGGCTGCGGGAGCAGTCGCCGGACGGCGCGGAGATCGGGGTGCTGCGGGCCGACGTGACCGACCCGGCGTCGCTGCGCCGCCTCGCCGAGCAGGCGCGCGTGGTGGCCACGACGGTGGGCCCCTATGTGACGTACGGCGATGAACTCGTGGCCGCCTGCGCGGACAACGGGACCGACTATCTGGACCTGTCGGGTGAGCCCGAGTTCGTCGATCTGACGTACGTGCGGCACGACGCCCGCGCGCGGGAGACCGGCGCCCGGCTGGTGCACGCGGCCGGGTTCGACTCGGTGCCGCACGACCTGGGCGTGTACTACACCGTCCAGCAGCTCCCCGAGGGTGTGCCGCTGACGGTGGACGGGTTCGTCACGGCCGACGCCGCCTTCTCGGGCGGGACGTTCGCCTCCGCGCTGAACCAGTTCGCGCGGCCCCGGCAGATGGCGGCCGCCGCGCGGGAACGGCGCAGGCACGAGCCGCGGCTGGTGGGGCGGCGGGCGACGACACCGTCCGGGGCGCCGCGGTTCGTCCCCGAGGTGCGCGCGTGGGCGCTGCCGCTGCCGACCATCGACCCGCAGATCGTGCGCCGGTCGGCGAAGGCGCTGGCGCGGTACGGCCCCGACTTCCGCTACCGGCACTACGCCGCCGTACGGCGGCTGCCGGTCGCGGTGGGCGGGGTCGCGGCGGTGGGCGCGCTCGCGACCGCCGCCCAACTCCCGCCCGCCCGGCGCTGGTTGTCCGACCGTCTCAAGCCCGGGCAGGGGCCGAGCGCGGAGAAGCGGGCGAAGAGCTGGTTCTCCGTGCGCTTCGTGGGCGAGGGCGGTGGCCGGAAGGTGTTCACCGAGGTCGCGGGCGGCGACCCCGGGTACGGCGAGACGGCGAAGATGTTCGCCGAGGGCGCCCTGTCCCTGGCCTTCGACACCCTGCCCCCGACCGCCGGCCAGGTCACCACGGCGGTGGCGATGGGCGACGCGCTCCTGGACCGCCTACGCACGGCAGGCATCACGTTCCGCCTGGCAGCGAGCAGGTAGTCCCGACGCCGGCGAGCCGGTGACTTCGGCGACGGACCGCTGCGTCCCGGGCCCGGGTGGCAACCAACCGCGACCCGGGACGCAGCCGGCGACGCGCGCCTACGTCGTCCACTCGGCCAGGGTGAAGATCATCGCGCCGAGCCAGGCCAGTCCGGCCAGTACGGCGAGGGCCAGAGCCGCCGTCACGGGGCGGCTCGGGTGGGTGACGGGCTCGGGGGCGCGGTGTGTCGTCATGCGGCCCAGCCTGCCGATCATGACGGTGCACCGGCATCCGTACGGGTACTCAGAGGGGCCTTGTCCCGCGCGGCCGCGTACTCACTTACGCGTCCGCCGCGCCTGCCGTCGCCTCGCGAAGGGCGCGGCGGCACAGGGAGTCGGCGAGGCGGGTGGTCTCCGGCAGGCGGTAGCGCGGGCTGAGGCGCAGTACATGGGCGCAGGCCGTGTCCAGAAGGACGCGGTGCCCGACGGACACGTACACCGGCTTGACGCCCTGCTGGGTGCGCAGGGCGCGGCCGACCTCCTCGTCGCCTGCGAGCAGCGGGGCCGACGACCCGCGCGCGGGTGCCAAGTCGGCGTGGGTGAAGGTGAACGGGTTCTTGGCGACGCCGATCGTCGGCAGACCCGTGAGGACCCCGAGGTGGCTGGCGAGCCCGAAGCGGCGCGGGTGGGCCAGGCCGTAGCCGTCGCAGACCACCAGGCCGGGCGGGACGGGCAGGGCGTCGAGGGCGGCCAGGACGGTGGGGAGCTCGCGGAAGGCGAGCAGTCCGGGCACGTACGGGAAGGAGATCCGCCCGACGGCCGTGGCCTCGGCGACGACGTCGAGCGTGGCCGCGTCCAGTACGACGGCCGCCGCGGCCACCACGTCCCGCTCGTCGTCGTAGGCGACGTCGACACCGGTGACGCGACCCGCGGCGGGCGACGGCCCCGGCTCGTCGAGCACCAGCCTGCGGCGCAACTCGTCCTGGACGGCGTGGGCCTGCTCCTCGGTGGTGGGCCAGCCTTCGGGGATGCGTACGGTCGTCGTCATGGTGAGGACGAGGTTACGGGGCCGGGCGGCCCGCCCGCCGGGCCGCCCGGGACCGGTTCACTTGCCGAGCGCGCGCTGCAGCTGCTGCTTGTTCATGTCCGAACGGCCGTGAATGTTGCGCCGCTTGGCCTCCTGGTACAGCTGGTCGTAGGTGGGGCCCTGGGAGCCCTTCCCGGACCGCTGGCCGCCCCGCCTGCCCGACGACATGTCCTGGATGGACGTACGGCTGGCCGTCTTCGACTCGCCGGAGCGTGCGCGTTCCTTGTTCACCGTGCGGGCCGCGATCTCCTTGGCGCGCCCCGCGCTCTCGCCCCGGTCCCGAGCACTCTCCTTGATGTGCTCGTACTGCCGTTCCCGCTTCGGGCTCGAACCGCTTGGCATGTCCGCTCACTTCCTCTCACGTCGGGCGAACGAGTACCCCCATCGTGGGTGAATACGACAAACAGGGCGCGTCCGGCTCTCCGGACGGGGGACGCGGCCCGCCGCCGACACCGGGCACGGCCCAGCCGCCGCCACGGAAGACGGTGACGCACGTCACTGCACGCGCGGGTGCACGGATGCGCGGATTCCGTCGTCTCACCCAGTGCCCGGCCTCACACCGGAAGTCCGTCCGGCCGTCACAAGGGAGCAAGGCGATGTCCACCGTCATCGAGCAGTCAGTCGAGGCGCGCCTCGTCGCCGCCGCGCCGCGGATGCCGAGCATCCCCGCGACGCTCACCTACGACCTGACGGATCCGTTCGCGATCCGGATGACGTTCCCGGCCCAGGCCACGCTGGAGAACGAGGAGGTCTGCTGGACCTTCTCCCGCGACCTGCTGGCCGCCGGCATGCACGAGCCCGAGGGCCGCGGCGACGTGCGGGTGCGGCCGTACGGCTACGACCGGACGGTGCTGGAGTTCCGCGCCCCCGAGGGCACGGCCGTCGTGCACGTCCGCTCGGGCGAGCTGCGCCGGTTCCTGGAGGCGACGCGCGTGCTGGTGCCCGAGGGCCTGGAGCACGCCTGCCTCGACCTGGACCACGACCTGGCGGAGCTGATGCGGGACGCCTGCTGACCAGCCCCTTCCGATGTGCCGGTGCGCCCTGGCCGCGGACGCCCGTTAATCCGTTGACAGGCCCCGGCGCCCCTCGTACGTTTTAGACGGTCCTGTTGCCGCCGATTGGAGAAGGACGTTGCTCGTCTGAGGTCCTGAGACACCGCGTCACACCTGTCAGGTGTGCACGCCGCGTGCGACCTCGGCGTTCGAGCCGTCCTTGCGGAGCAGGGCTTTCCTTGTGCTCCCACACCCCTGGGCCCACGGCCCACGCGGTGGTCGCCGCCTTCCGGTGTCTCGATACGCGTTGCCCCTGAACGCTTCAAGCAACCGCGAGGCCCCTTTGCATACTTCGATCACCTGCACGTCCCTTGCCTTCGCCTGGCCCGACGGCACCTCCGTCCTCGACGGCCTCGACGCCTCCTTCGGCCCCGGCCGGACCGGGCTCGTCGGTGTCAACGGCTCGGGGAAGTCGACCCTGCTGAAACTGGTCGTCGGCGACCTGACCCCGGCCGCCGGCACCGTACGGGTCGCGGGCGAGGTGGGCTACCTCCCGCAGAACGTCACCCTGGACACCGCCCTGCGCGTCGACGAGGCCCTCGGCATCGCCGCCCGGCGTGCCGCGCTGCATGCCATCGAGGCCGGCGACGTGGCCGAGGAGCACTTCGAGACCGTCGGCGACGACTGGGACGTCGAGGAGCGCGCCCTGGCCACCCTGGGCGAACTCGGGCTCGGCCATGTCGAGCTGGACCGCACCGTCGGCGAGATCTCCGGCGGTGAGTCCGTGCTGCTGCGGCTGGCCGCGCTGCTGCTGCGCCGGCCGGACATCCTGCTGCTGGACGAGCCCACCAACAACCTCGACGTTTACGCGCGCAGGCGGCTGTACGCGGCCGTCGCGGCCTGGCCCGGCGTCATGGTGGTGGTCAGCCACGACCGTGAGCTGCTCGAACTGGTCGACCAGATCGCCGATCTGCGCTCCGGGGAGATCACCTGGTACGGCGGGAACTTCTCGGCGTACGAGGAGGCCCTGGAGACCGAGCAGGAGGCGGCCGAGCGGATGGCGCGGGTCGCCGAGGCCGACTTCCGCAAGCAGAAGCGCGAACTGGCCGACGCCCAGGTCAAGCTCGCCCGCCGCAAGCGGTACGGCCAGAAGATGTTCGAGCAGAAGCGCGAGCCGAAGATCGTCATGGGGGCGCGCAAGCGCGCGGCACAGGAGTCTGCGGGCAAGCACCGCATCATGCACGAGGAGAAGCTCGCCGAGGCCAGAGAACGGCTCGACGAGGCCGTGGACGCCGTACGGGACGACGACGAGATCCGCGTCGACCTGCCGTACACCGCGGTACCGCAGGGCCGGAGCGTGCTCACCCTGCGGGACCTGGAGCTCGCGTACGGCGCCCGGGTCGAGGGCGGCTTCGATCTGTACGGTCCCGAGCGGATCGCGCTGGTCGGGCGCAACGGCGCGGGCAAGACGACGCTGCTGCGCACCGTGGCCGGGGAGCTGGCGCCGGTGTCCGGGGAGGCGACGGCGCATGTGCCACTGCGCTTCCTGCCGCAGCGGCTGGACGTCCTCGACGGCGCTCTGACGGTCGCCGAGAACGTGGCCCGGTTCGCGCCGGGCGCCACCAACAACCGGATCCGGGCGCGGCTGGCCCGCTTCCTGTTCCGGGGCGCCCGGGCCGACCAGCAGGCGGCCACGCTGTCCGGCGGGGAGCGCTTCCGCGCGACCCTGGCCGCGCTGATGCTGGCGGAGCCCGCCCCGCAGCTGCTGATGCTGGACGAGCCGACGAACAACCTGGACATGGCGAGCGTGCGGCAACTCACCACGGCCCTGGAGTCGTACGAGGGCGCGCTGATCGTGGCCAGCCACGACCTGCCGTTCCTGGAGTCGATCGGGATCACGCGCTGGCTGCTGCTGGACGGAGAACTCAGAGAAATCACGCCAGGAGCTGTCGGGTATCCCTCCTAGCTTCGACCGTGTTCACCGGTGTTTCGGGATCGGGTAGGTCGTCCGTCGGACGCGCTGGAGGACCTCGCGCCCGCGGTCGTCGTCGACCAGCGGCCGATCGGGGGCCTCTCCCGGTCCACGGTCGGCACCATGACGGACGTCTGCTCGGTGATCCGCGTGCTGTTCTCGCGGCACGGCACGCCGAGCGCCGGCCCGGCCACGGCGTACTCGTTAGACGACCCGTCGGGCATGTGCCCCGGCTGCGACGGTCTGGGCCGCACCGTCCAGCCGGACTGGGACCGCATCCTCGATCCGGGCAGATCGCCGGCGGACGGCGCGGTCCGCTTCCCGCCGTTCACGGCCGGGACCTGGCAGGGGCAGGCGTACACCAACAGCGACGAGCTGGACCCGGGCAAACCAGGGGTCCTTCACGGGGAGCACCTGCGGAGGGTGGCGGCGTAGGTGCGGGCTCAGGGGGCTGTCCTCTCCCACGATGTCCCTGCATGATGTCGGCGCATGAGGTCGGCCGGCCCCCGACAGGTTTCGGCCGGACCCGGGTAACCGGACAGCAAGAACGCCCCATCCGATACGGAGACCGCACGTGCCCAGCAAGAAGGCCCTCATCCGTCGCCCCGGCCCGCGCCTCGCCGAAGGCCTGGTGACACACATTCAGCGGGAGAAGGCCGATGCCGAGCTCGCGGGCCGGCAGTGGGAGGCGTACGCGGAGGCGCTGGGCACCCACGGCTGGGAGACGATCGACGTGGATCCGGCCGACGACTGCCCGGACGCGGTGTTCGTCGAGGACACGGTGGTCATGTACAGGAACGTCGCCCTGATCGCGCGCTCCGGGGCCGAGTCCCGGCGGGACGAGACCGGGGGCGTCGAGGAGGTCGTCGCCCGTCTGGGCTGCTCGGTGAACTGGATCTGGGAGCCGGGCACCCTGGACGGCGGTGACGTGCTGAAGATCGGCGACACGATCTACGTCGGCCGGGGCGGGCGCACCAACGCCGCCGGCCTGCAGCAGCTGCGGGCGGCCTTCGAGCCGCTGGGGGCGCGCGTGGTCGCCGTGCCCGTCAGCAAGGTGCTGCACCTGAAGTCGGCGGTCACGGCGCTGCCCGACGGGACCGTGATCGGGCACATCCCGCTGATGGACACGCCGTCGCTGTTCGGGCGTTTCCTGCATGTGCCGGAGGCCTCCGGCTCCCATGTGGTACTGCTCGGTGGAGACAAGCTGCTCATGGCCGCCAGTGCCCCGAAAACCGCGGAGCTGTTCACGGACCTGGGCTACACGCCGGTGCTCGTGGACATCAGCGAGTTCGAGAAGCTCGAAGGGTCTGTGACATGCCTCTCGGTACGGCTCCGTGAGCTGTATGCCTAGAGCGCCTGAACAGCGGTCTTTACGGCGCACTTAACCTACGTCTTCGTAACCTACGGATTCGTAGCCTACGATCCCGTAGGTTCCGGCTCCGCTCGCCGGTCCGACTCTCTTTGTCCCACGTCCCCCTGGAGTACCCGTGACGATCACCTCTCCGCACCTCGGCAGCCCCTCCGTCTGGACCGACGCCCGGCTGCTGTACGCCCTGGAGGAAGTGGTCGAGAAGGAGCTCAACCGCCACCTGAAGGTCGCCAAGGACTGGATGCCGCACGAGTACGTGCCCTGGTCCGACGGCCGTAACTTCCCCGGACTCTTCGATGACGGCGAGGCCTGGGAGAAGGACCAGTCCAAGGTCACCGAGATCGGCCGGATCGCGCTGGTCGTCAATCTGCTGACGGAGGACAATCTCCCCAGCTACCACCACGAGATCGCCTCCCTCTTCGGCCGCGACGGCGCCTGGGGCACCTGGGTGCACCGCTGGACCGCCGAGGAGGGCCGGCACGGCATCGTGATGCGCGACTACCTGCTGACCTCGCGCGCGGTGGACCCGGACAAGCTGGAGCAGTTCCGGATGTCGCACATGAGCGAGGGCTTCGAGTCGGACAACCGGCACTCGATGCTGCACTCGATCGCCTACGTCGCCTTCCAGGAGCTCGCGACCCGCATCTCGCACCGCAACACCGGCCACCAGTCGGGTGATCCCGTCTGCGACCGGATGCTGGCGCGGATCGCCACCGACGAGAACCTGCACATGGTCTTCTACCGGAACCTGCTGAAGGCGGCCTTCGAGCTGGCGCCCGACCTGACCATGCAGGCGGTGCGGGACGTCGTCGTCGACTTCCGCATGCCGGGCCACGGCATCCCCGGCTTCGAGCGGGCCGCCGCGCAGATGGCCATCGGCGAGGTCTACAACATGCGCATCCACCACGACGACGTGCTCCAGCCGGTGCTGCGCTTCCTGAGGATCCTGGAGATGGACGGGCTCGGCCCCGAGGGCCTCAAGGCCCAGGAGGAGCTCGCGCTCTTCATGAACGGGCTGGACGCGGAGGCGCTGAAGTTCGACGAGAAGCTGGCGGCGCGCAAGGCGCGGATGGCGGCACGCGGGGCGGTCTGACCGACCCGGCCGAAGGGGGGCGGGGCCCGGCGCCGGACCGCCGCCCCGCCTGCCTGGGCGTCGCTGGGCGGGCCGTGCCGTCCGGTGCGCGCCGCGGACGGCTGCCGCGGAGCAACTCCTCGCACAGGCCCAGTGCTTGGCGTGGAGCGTGGAGGTCGACGGCGACCGATCTTCAGGGCGAGCTGGAAGCCGATCTTCATCCGGCCACCGGTGAGCAGTGCCCGGCGCCCGCCGAGGTCGGAATCGACCTGTCGATGGGGCGACGCGCAGATGTGGCCACGGCGCGCTTTGCGGTGGACGATGGCCGCGACCGGCGCGCCCCGGCGCGAGGACGCCCAGCCGGCCGAGCCCGGCACGGGTGCCAGGCCGGGGGCCCCGACCGGATGCGAACCGGCGTGTCCGCCGGGGAACGGATTCGGTCAGGACGGTCAGGCCGGTCCATAGGCGGTGCGGCGGAGCTGGAGGCGTTCCTTCTCGGACAGGCCGCCCCAGACGCCGAAGCGCTCGTCGTTCGCCAGGGCGTAGTCGAGGCAGGCGGTGCGGATCTCGCACAGGCCGCAGATGCGCTTCGCCTCACGCACCGAGCTGCCCGGCTCGGGAAAGAAGAAGTCCGACCCCGTCTGTGCGCACAGGGCCTCGGCCTGCCAGGCGGTGTCCGCGGGGGTACTGGTTTCGAAGTGCATGACGCAGAGCCTGCCGGGGCGCGAAAAACGTTCGATCAACGCGCGCTCAACGACCGGGCCCAGGACCCCCGACCCGTCCCGATCATGCCCGCGCGGCAGCGCGCGACGCACGGCGGCGCGCGGGAACGACGGCGACAAAGGGAATCCCGTTCGTCACGGACGGTGAGCGTCAAGGAGGCGTTCGGCGCGTGGTGTCCGCCACGTGATTGTCAGTCGGCGGTGCGAGACTCGGGAGTGCAGGCAGCGGGCCCGACCGGGAGGCAATGATGCTCACCACCCGATTCGCCAACGGCGCTCCGAACTGGATCGATGTCGCCACCCCCGACATCGACGGCGCCCTCCACTTCTACGGCGGTCTCTTCGGCTGGCAGTTCCGGTCGGCGGGACCCGAGGCCGGCGGCTACGGCTTCTTCCAGCTCGACGGCAGGACCGTGGCCGGCGGCATGCAGACCACCGCCGAACAGGGCCCGCCGTCCTGGACGGTGTACTTCCACAGCCCCGACGCGCAGGCCACGGCCAAGGCGGCCGAGCAGGCGCACGGGCGGGTGCTGGTGGAGCCCATGGACGTCATGGACCAGGGCCGCATGGCGATCCTGGCGGACCAGCAGAGCGTGCCGTTCGGCATCTGGCAGCCCGGGCTGAACAAAGGCGTGGACGTGCTCGACGAGCCCGGTGCGCTGTGCTGGCTGGAGCTCTACACGCCGGACATCGCGGCGGCCGCCGGCTACTACAACAGGCTGCTCGGCTGGGAGACGTCGGCGGTGAACCACCCGGGCGGCTCGTACACCTGCGTCAACCCGGCCGGGCAGGACGAGGACACGATGTTCGGCGGTCTGGTCCCGCTGGCCGACCACCCCGCGGAGGATGTGCCCTACTGGCTGCCGTACTTCGAGGTCGCCGACACGGACGCCGCGGTGGCCAAGGCCCGGGAGCTGGGCGGCACGGTCCGCATGGAGCCCGTGGACCTGCCCGACGTGGGCCGCATCGCCAAGCTGGCCGATCCCTACGGTGCCCGCTTCGCCCTGATCAGGAGCACCAGGCCGCAGGCCTGACCCCCCCGGCCCACCGCCCACGCCGCGCGCCCAGCCCCCGCGCCGAGCCCGCCGAAGGAGTGCCCGGACCCCCTACGCGGAGGCGCGGCGCACGAGGGTCGTCGACAGGACGACGCCGGGTGCCGTGTCCTCCTCCGGCTCCCCGGCGCCCCCGCGCAGGCGGCCGAGGAGGAGGCGGGCCATCAGCCGGCCCATCTCCTCTATGTCCTGACGGACCGTGGTGAGCGGCGGGTCGGTCTGCTCGGCGACGGGCAGCATGTCGTCGAAGCCGACCACGGCGACGTCGTCGGGCACGCGCCGCCCCGCTTCCCGCAGCACGCGCAGGGCACCCGATGCCATGAGGTCGTTGGCGGCGAACACGGCGTCCAGGTCCGGGTGGCGTTCCAGGAGTTCACGCATCGCCCGCTCGCCCCCGGCCGGGGTGAAGTCGCCCTCGGCGATCAGGCGCGGGTCGGTGTCGGCCATGACGTCCCGGAAGCCGTCGAGCCGGTCCACCGCCGACGTCTGGTCCAAGGCTCCGGCGATGTGCGCGATGCGCCCGCGGCCGAGGCCCAGGAGATGCCGTACGGCCTCGCGGGCGCCGCCGCGGTTGTCGCTGTCGACGTACACGGCGCCGCGACCGTCGGCGGCCCTCCAGCCCGGCCGCCCGCCGAACACGGTCGGGATTCCGGCGCGCTGGATCAGGGCGGGCAGGGCGTCGTCGAGGTGCAGCGAGAACACCAACGCCCCGTCGACGTGTCCGCCCGCGAGATAGCGGCCGACGCGGGCGTGGTCGTCACGGCCTTCCGTGAGCAGCAGGACGAGCTGGTTGTCGTGCGCGGTCAGCTCCTTGCTGATGCCGCGGAGCTGGAGCGCGAAGAAGGGGTCGGCGAAGACGCGGGTCTCCGGCTCGGCGATGACGACGGCGACGGCGTCATGGCGTCTGGTCACCAGGCTGCGGGCCGCCTGGTTGGGCACGTACCCGAGTTCCTCGACGGCCCGCCGGACCCGCTCGATCAGCGGCTCACGCACCCCGTCTCCGCCGTTGACCACCCGCGAGACGGTGGCGCGCGACACCCCGGCCCGGGCGGCCACGGCCTCCAGCGTGGGACGTGACACTGCCTCGGACACTTCGGGACTCCTCACCGGCGCTTGCCGATCAGGATAACCGCACGCCAGGAGGTGGCAGAGAGCGCTCACCACGCGAACGCGCCCCCCTCTGCGGGCTGGTGAGCCCCTCCTCAGTGATGGTGAGCCCCGTGAGCGCCCTCGGCTCCGGCCGCCCCCTCGGCACTGTTCGTCCCAGCGGCGCCCTTCGTTCCGGCGGCATCCTGCGTTCCGGCCGCATCCTTCGCACCGTCGGCCGTATGCGGCTCATGCGGGTCGTGAGGCTCGTACCCAGGAATCGTCCCGTCCGTCTTCTTCACCAGGAACAGGCCGACCATCCCCATGTCGGAGTGGCTCTGGACATGGCAGTGGTACATCCACGCGCCGGCGCCCACCCCCTCCCCCGCGATCACCTGGAAGCCGAAGGAGTCGGCCGGGCCCACGATCTTGTTGTCGATGACCTGGCTGGGGTCGTCGGGGCCGGTCAGCATGCCGGTGCGGTTGTCGGCCCAGCGGTGACCGTGCATGTGGAACGTGTGGTAGTACTCGCCGTGCGTGATCACGACGAACTCCACCCGGTCCCCCACCGTGGCCTCGAAGTCGGGCCCGGTGTGCGGCGGCCTGTTGTTGATGCGCAGGTCGTTGAAGACGATCGTGTGGGTGCGGTCCGGCAGGACGTCGCCCTTCCTGCGGACGATCACCGGGCCGTACAGGCCCTGCCTGATCCCGTCGGTGCCGTGCTCCGTGCCCACCACGTGGTCGTGGTAGTGCCAGTAGCCCGCGCTGCCCGCCCGCCAGGTGCCGTCCTTGCGGCGGCCGGGTGCGTGGGTGCGCCACGTGTAGGTGCGACTCGCGCCCGGTTCCACATGGCTCTTGTTCAACTTGGTGCCGTCGCTGGTGATCTCGTAGTCCAGGCCGTGCACGTGCAGGCTCGCCGCCACGTCCGTGGTGTTCTCGAACTCGATGTGCACGGTGTCGCCCTCGTTGAGCTCGATCAAGGGCCCCGGGATGCTCGCCTTGCCCTTCTCGAAGCCGTAGCCGAGCTGCCCTTCGGCGAGTTTCTCCGCGTAGAGCTTGATGTGTCTGACCTGGCCTCCGGCCGGGGCCGTCCGCGCCGTCGTCTGACCGGCGCCGGTCGCCTCCGTGCCCAGGGACAACGATGTCGCGACGGCGGCACCGCCGACAGCGGCGCCACCCAGGAGGACCCTCCGGTTGAACCCACGTCTGTCCATGCCGAACTCCCCACTCCGGTACGGGATTCGAGACAGTAGCGGGGACGGCTGCGTTTATCCACACTCAGGACAAAGTTCGTCCCATCGCGGTCATACCTATTGGCGGACCGCGCAAAGAGGTCTAGCTTCTAGGCGCTGTTGCTGTGACCGACGAGGGGTGGATGACCACATGCGGTCCACATCGCACCACAGACCCATCCGTTTCCATAGGCCGCCAAGAAGGACGAGTACCGGACGGCGGGCCTGGACGGCCGCGCTGACGGCCGGATTAGTCACGGCGGGCCTGCTCTCCGGCTCCGCCGCGAGTGCCCGCCCGGCCCCGGATCCGTCCCTGACAACGATGTCCATCAAGTCGCCGCCCGGCGGCTCCAACGTCCGCGTGCTGGTCTTCCACGGCTCCGCGGCAGCCGGCGACGAGTCACCCGTGGTGAACGCCGGTATCGAGGCGATCGAGCAGATCGGCCTGACCGGCCCCGCGAACCAGCGCTTCAGAACCGAGGCCACGGACGACGCCTCGGTCTTCACCAACGAGACAAGACTGGGCCGTTACAACGCGATCGTGTTCCTGACCGGCGGCGGCGACGTGCTGGAGCCGGAGCAGGAGGCGGGCCTGGAGTCCTACATGGAGGCGGGCGGCGGTTTCGTCGGCGTCCATGACGCCGCCCGCGCCGAGCCGTACTCCGACTGGTTCACCGGCCTCGTCGGCGCCCGCCCGGCGCCGAACAGCCCGGCGGCCGTCCAGCGGGCCACCGTCGAGGTGGGCGACCGGGGGCATCCGGCCACCAAGGACCTGCCGGTCCAGTGGAAGCGCCCCGACCAGTGGCCGAACTGGGTGAAGAACCCGTCCGGCGAGGTGCACACGGTGGCCCGCGTCCGCGAGTCGACGTACCAGCCCGGCGCGAGCGCCAACGGCTGGGACCACCCGATCAGCTGGTGTCGCGACTACGACGGCGGCCGTTCCTTCTACACCGGCATGGGCGGCACGGTGTCGTCGTACGACGAGACCGACTTCCGCGCCCATCTGCGCGGCGCCCTGCTGTGGACGACTCGTCTCGCGCAGGCCGACTGCAAGGCGACGATCAACGCCAACTACAAGGCCGAGCGGCTGACCAAGGCCAACCAGACCGGCCAGAACGACCAGATCGGCGAGCCGCACGGCCTGGTCACCGCCCCCGACGGCCGCGTCCTCTACATCGGCCGCGGTGGCGCCGACTCCTCGCAGCCGGTGGTCACCGACTGGAACAACCCGGACATCGGCAAGGGCAAGGGCGAGATCCACGTCTACGACCCGAAGACCGAACAGGTCACCCTGGCCGGCGCCCTGACCGTCTTCGGCAACAAGGGCGGCGGCGACGAACTGGTCAAGGTCGAGGAGGGGTTGCTCGGCATCGAGCTCGACCCGCGCTTCGAGCAGAACGGCTGGGTGTATCTGCACTACACCCCGCACGCGCAGATCAACCGTGACACGCGGATGGCCGAGCGGCGCGTCTCCCGCTTCACGCTGGACCTCGCCACCAACAAGCTCGACCTGAGCAGCGAGAAGGTGCTGCTCGCGTGGCCGGTGCAGATCCACAGCTGCTGCCACGCCGGTGGCGGGATGGCCTGGGACTCCAAGGGCAACCTGTACATCGCGACCGGTGACAACAACTCCAGCGGCTTCAGCAGCGGTTACTCGGGCAACAACCCGGAGCCGAACTACAAGGGCGTCTCGTTCGCCGACGCGCGCCGCACCGCCGGCAACACCAACAACCTCAACGGCAAGATCCTGCGCATCCACCCGGAGGCCGACGGGACCTACACGCTCCCGGACGGCAACCTGTTCACCGGCGAGGAGACCGCCGAGGGTGGCGGGAAGACACGCGGCGAGATCTATGTGATGGGGGTCAGGAACCCGGCCCGCATCTTCGTCGACAAGAAGACGGACGTCCTGTACGCGGGCTGGGTCGGCCCGGACGCCTCGGCGCCCTCGACGACCTGGGGCCCCGCAAAGTACGACACCTTCGCCGCCATCACCAAGGCGAGCAACCGGGGCTGGCCGTACTGCATGGGCAACAAGCAGCCCTACCGGGACCGCAATCTGCCCGATCCGTCGAAGCCGCTCGGCTGGTACGACTGCGACCACCCGAAGAACGAGTCCCCGAACAACGACGGTCTCGTGAACCTCCCGCCGGTCACCGGGAACAACATCTGGTACTCGCCCCAGGGCGGCGCACCGGACTTCCCGCGTGACGCGAACGGTGTCCCCTCCTACAAGCAGGAGGAGGCCACCTACCGGCTGCCCTGGCTGAAGGGCGGCGGGCAGGCCGCGATGAACGGGCCGGTGTACCGGTCCGAGGACGTGGCGGCCGACAGCGCCGTCAAGTGGCCGGCGTACTGGGACGGCAAGTGGTTCGTCGGCGACTTCTACGACGCCGACCAGCCGCGCAACGCCGTGCTGATGGATCCGAAGACCCTGGGTGACGGCGGGCTGCCGGTGCACTCGGAGTCGCTGAAGAAGATCGTGCCGATCGGCAACGACGGCATCAAGAACCTGATGGACTGGAAGTTCGGTCCGGACGGCGCGCTGTACGTCCTCGACTACGGGCGTGGCTTCTTCACCTCGGACCCCAGGTCGGCGCTGTGGCGCGTGACGTACCAGGGCGGCGGGCCCACGCCGGCCGCCGGTCAGCTGGCGAGGGGGACACAGCAGTGACAGGCCAACGAAGAATGTGGGCGGCCCTGCTGGCCGCGCTCCTCATGGTGCTCGGACTCCAGTCCGCCACGGCGGCCGGACAGTCCGAGCGGTCCGATCGAGCCGATCGCGCCGCCGCCCAGGTCCTCACCTGGACGGCGGGCAACGACATCACCAAGTACCTCTCGGCGCCCACGACGGCGGTGGCCGGGCAGGCCACGATCGTCTTCGAGAACAGTGAGGCCACCGGCAACACCACCGGTATGCCGCACACGCTGACGTTCGTGACCAGCGACCCGGAGTTCAACAACGACGTCGAGCTCAACATCCTGGCCAACCCGAACGACGACCAGGACGGCCGGCACACCGCCGAGGTGACGCTGACGCCGGGCCGGTACTTCTACCACTGCACGATCCCCGGCCACGGCCAGATGCAGGGCATCCTGACGGTGACCGAGGGCAGCGGCGAGGACACCACCGCTCCGGAGGCGTCGGCGCACGTCAGCGGCACGCAGAACCAGCAGGGCCAGTACGTCGGCTCGGCGAGCGTGGCGGTGCACGCGACCGACAACACCGGTGGCTCCGGCGTCGACCGGATCGAGTACGCCGTCGGGGACGCCGGTGCCTGGCAGCCGTACACCGCCCCGGTCGTCGTCGACCAGGTCGGCGATCACAAGGTCCGCTACCGGGCGTTCGACAAGGCGGGCAACGTGTCCGCCGAGAAGAGCGCGCAGTTCACGGTGGTGCCCCCGCCGACGGACGACACGGCGCCGCCGGAGACCTCGGCGACGGTCAGCGGTGAGCGCAACCCGGACGGCAGCTATGTCGACATGGCGACGGTCACCGTCACCGCGTCCGACACCGGTTCCGGCGTCAACACGATCGAGTACGCGATCGGCGCGTCCGGCGCCTGGCAGCCGTACGCACAGCCGGTGATGGTGCATCAGGTGGGCACCCACACCGTCCGCTACCGCGCCACCGACAAGGCGGGCAACGTGGCGGCCGAGAAGAGCGTGCAGTTCACGGTCGTCGCGGCGCCGCCGCAGGACACGACACCGCCGGTGACGGGGGTGACCGTCGAGGGCACCCGGAACTCCGACGGGGCGTACGTGGCGAGCGCCAAGGTCACTGTCAGCGCCACCGACGACGGTGAGGTCGCGAGCGTCGAGTACTCGCTCGACGGCGGGCCCTACCTCGCGTACGGCGGGCCCGTGATCGTCGACCGGGCGGGTGCGCACACCCTGGCGTACCGGGCGAGCGACAAGGCGGGCAACACCTCCGCGGCGCGGACCGTGAGCTTCACGGTGGTCGCGGGCGGCGTGCCCGCGCCGCCCTGCCCGGAGTACGACGAGCGGCTGACGGTCATCGTCGGCACGGTCGACACCGGGGTGCCGAACCGGCTCACGGAAAACCGGTGCCGGATCAACGAGCTGATCGAGGACGAGAAGGAGTGGACGTCCCACGCGCTGTTCCTCAAGCACGTGAAGAAGGTCCTGGACGGGCTCCGCGCCGCGGGCGTGATCGACAAGCGTGAGTACAACGTCGTCACCAGGGCCGCCCGTCAGTCCGGTATCGGCAAGCCCGGCCAGACCGAGGGCTACCGTCCGCTGTTCGACGGCACCGCCGGCTCCTTCGACAAGTGGCAGCACGTGGGCGGCGGTTCGTTCGCGCTGAACGCCGACGGCACGATGACCAGCGGCACCACCAGGGCCGGGCTCGGCATGCTGTGGTTCCCGCAGCGCAAGTACGGCGACTTCTCGCTCAAGCTCCAGTGGCGGGACGACGCTCCCGGCACCGGCAACGCCAACTCCGGGGTGTTCGTGCGGTTCCCGTACGTCCTCGACCACCCGGAGGAGACGCGGCCGGAGTGGGTCGCCATCAAGTACGGACACGAGGTGCAGGTGTTCGACTCGCCCGCCGGCGACATGTACAAGACGGGGTCGGTCTACGGCTTCGACCGGGTGGGACTCGCGGGCGCGGGAGTCACCCAGAAGGGCACGTGGAACGACTACGAGATCCGGGTGGTGGACCAGCACTACTCGGTCTACCGCAACGGCAAGCTGATCAACGAGTTCGACAACATCGGTGGTCAGGACTTCTCCCCGCCCCGCTCGGACGACCCGGGCACGGACGGGCGGCGGTTCGCCTCCGGCTACATCGGGCTCCAGGTGCACGGCACGACGGACGTGGTCTCCTACCGGGACATCCGGATCATGGAGCTGTAACCGTCGGATTGTCGAGGGGCGGCCCTACGGCGTGGGGCCGCCCTTCTTCGCGCGGCTCGGCTGCACCCGCCTGGGCTCGCCCGGCATCTTCGGGTACTCGGGCGGGTACGGCAGATCACCGAGACCGTGGTCGCGCTCGTCCTTGTTCGCCAGTTCCAGGAGCGCGTCCAGCGAGTAGCGGTTCTCGTCCATGTCCGCGTGCACGTCTCCGACTTCGGCGAAGCGCGCGGGCATGGTCGCGAGGTCGAAGTCCTCAGGGTGCGCCACCCCGACCTCCTCCCAGCGCAGCGGCGCCGAGACAGGGGCGTGCGGGCGGGGACGTACGGAGTAGGCGGAGGCGATCGTGCGGTCCCGCGCGGTCTGGTTGTAGTCGATGAAGATCTTCTCGCCCCGCTCCTCCTTCCACCACTTGATCGTGACGTGCTCCGGCATCCTGCGCTCCATCTCCCGTCCGACGGCGATCGCGGCGCGGCGGACCTGGGTGAAGGTCCAGCGGGGCTCGATGGGCACGAAGACGTGCAGGCCACGGCCTCCGGAGGTCTTGGGGAAACCGCGCAGGCCGCCGAACTCGTCCAGGACGGAGCGCAGTTCGTGGGCGGCGCGGACCGCGTCGTCGTAGGCGGTGCCGGGCTGCGGGTCGAGGTCGATGCGGAGTTCGTCGGGGCTGTCGACGTCGTCGCGGCGCACCGGCCACGGGTGGAAGGTGAGCGTGCCGTACTGGGCGGCCCACAGGACGGCGGCCTCCTCGGTGGGGCACATCTCGTCGGCGCTGCGGCCGCTGGGGAAGGTGATGTGGGCCGTGGGGATCCAGTCGGGCATGTTCTTCGGGGCCCGCTTCTGGAAGAAGGACTCGCCGGTCACTCCCTCGGGGTAGCGCTCCAGGGTGGTGGGCCGGTCGCGCAGGGCGCGCAGGATGCCGGGGCCCACGGCGATGTAGTACCGGGCGAGGTCCAGCTTGGTGAAGCCGCGCTCCGGGAAGAACACCTTGCCGGGACTGGACAGCCGTACCGTGCGGCCGCCCGCCTCCAGTTCCACCGCGTCACCCATGCGAGCCACGGTAGGCGCACCGCACCCGTCCCGCACCCGGGCGTCGGCCGTCACTCCCGGGCGCCCCCTGGCCGGTCCGGAGCAGTCCGTCGCCGCCGGCACGGCGCCGCGTCCGGAGTCCGCCTAGAGTCGGAGCATGGACCTGCCGGTGATGCCGCCCGTCAAGCCGATGCTCGCCAAGTCCGTGGCGAAGATCCCGCCGGACATGCACTACGAGGCGAAGTGGGACGGCTTCCGGGCGATCGTGTTCCGCGACGGCGACGAGGTGGAGCTCGGCAGCCGTACCACCAAGCCGCTGACGAGGTACTTCCCGGAGCTGGTGGAGGCGCTGAGGGAGCGGCTGCCGGAACGCTGCGTGCTGGACGGGGAGATCGTGATCGCCCGGGAGGGGCGGCTGGACTTCGACGCGCTCACCGAGCGGATCCACCCGGCCGCGTCACGAGTGCGGACGCTGGCCGAGCGGACGCCGTCCTCCTTCGTCGCCTTCGACCTGCTGGCGCTGGCCGACCGGTCGCTTCTCGACGTGCCGCTCGCCGATCGCCGCGCGCTGCTGGTGATGGCGCTGTCCGGGGTGACGGCCCCGGTGCATGTGGCACCGGCGACGACCGACATCGACCTGGCGCGGCAGTGGTTCGAGCAGTACGAGGGGGCGGGCCTGGACGGTGTGGTCGCCAAGCCGCTGACGCTGGGCTACCGCCCGGACGAGCGGGCGATGTTCAAGGTCAAGCATGAGCGCACGGCCGACGTCGTCGTGGCCGGCTACCGGCTGCACAAGAGCGGGCCCGTGGTCGGCTCGCTGCTGCTCGGTCTCCACGACGACCAGGGCACGCTCCAGCACGTCGGTGTGTCCGCCGCCTTCTCCATGGCGCGGCGCGCGGAGCTGATCGAGGAGCTGGAGCCGCTGCGGCTGGACGATGTGACGGGGCATCCGTGGGCGGCCTGGGCCCAGGAGACGGCGCACGAGACGGCCCGGCTGCCCGGGGCGCCGAGCCGCTGGTCGGGCAAGAAGGACCTCTCCTGGGTCCCGCTCAGACCGGAGCGGGTGTGCGAGGTGGCGTACGACCACATGGAGAACGGGGCGCGGTTCCGCCATACGGCCCGCTTCCGCCGCTGGCGGCCGGACCGCACTGCGGACAGCTGCACCTACGCGCAGCTGGACGAGCCGGTGCGGTACGACCTCGCGGAGATCTTCGCGCCGCAGGCGTGAGACGCTCAGGGCTGCATGACGATCTTCACGGCCCCGTCCCGCTTGTGCTGGAACATCTCGTACGCCTGGGGCGCCTCGTCCAGAGACAGCCGGTGGGTGGCGAAGTCGTCGACGCCGAGCGGGTCGTCGTCGCTCAGGTAGGGCAGGATCTCGTCGGCCCAGCGGCGGACATTGGCCTGGCCCATCCGGATCTGGAGCTGCTTGTCGAACATGGTGAGCATCGGCAGCGGGTCGGCCATGCCGCCGTAGACACCGGAGAGCGAGAGGGTGCCGCCGCGGCGCACCAGCTCGATGGCGGTGTGCAGGGCGGCGAGCCGGTCGACGCTGAAGCGTTCGGCGAGCGGGGCGCCGAGCTTGCGCGGCAGCATGGCGGACGCCTGCTGGGCGAGGCGGGCCGCGAGACTACCGTGCGCCTCGGTGCCGACCGCGTCGATCACGGCGTCGGGACCGCGCCCGTCGGTCTGGTCGCGGATGGCGGCGACCAGCTCCTTCTCGCTGTCGAAGGCCCGCAGGTCGTACGTCTCCACGCCGCGTGCCTTCGCCCGGCGCAGCCGGTCGGGCACCAGGTCGACACCGAACACGCGTCCGGCGCCACGGACCTGGGCGACCCGGCACGCCATGTCGCCGATCGGGCCGAGCCCGAGGACGGCGAGGGAACCGCCTTCCGGGACGTCGGCGTAGGCGACCGCCTGCCAGGCCGTGGGCAGCACGTCGGACAGATACAGGAACCGGTCGTCGGGCGGGCCCTGCGGCACCTTGATCGGGCCGAACTGGGCCTGCGGGACGCGCAGGTACTCGGCCTGGCCGCCCGGCACCGAGCCGTACAGGCGGGTGTAGCCGAACAGGGCGGCGCCCATGCCCTCGTCGCTCACCTGGGTCGTCTCGCACTGCGTGGGCAGCGAGTTGAGACACATCCAGCAGTTGCCGCAGGCGATCTGGAACGGCACGACGACCCGGTCACCGACCGCCAGGTCCGGTACGCCGGGGCCGACCTCCTCGACGATCCCCATGGGCTCGTGCCCGAGGATGTCGCCAGGTGTCATGAACGGCGTCAGCACCTCGTACAGATGCAGGTCGGAACCGCACAGCCCGGTCGAGGTGATGCGGATGACGGCGTCGGTCGGCTCCTCGATCCGCGGATCGGGCACGGTCTCCACCCGTACGTCCCGCTTCCCCTGCCACGTCACAGCCCTCATCACCCGCACTCCCTCCGTCGCACGTCTTGCCCTTCCGGTACTGCGGTGCGGCCCGGGTACCCGGGGCCGCGGCACCGAACCGTCGGCCGTGCCCGGCCCGGCGGCTGGGCCGGGCGGGCTAGCCGGAATGCGCGATCGGCTTATGCGTAGTAGGGACCGGGTCCGACCGGGTATGGCCATCGATGAACGGACAACCACACAATCGAGGGCACGGGACTGGTCGGGTGGCGGCGGTGGGCATGGGCAGGGGACGAAGAGCGCGCGTGCGGCGGGCCGCCGTGACGGCGCTGGTAGGTGCCGGGACGGCGGTCTCGCTCATGGCGGGCTGCGCGGGCGGCGAGGGCCCGCCGGACGACGACGGGCGGGCGCCGGAGCCGAGCCCCAGGCCGTCAGCGACCCGTAGTGCGCCACCCGTGGGGCCGGTGCTCACGGTGAAGATCGACAACACGCGCCCGGCCCGGCCACACACCGGACTCGGCGGGGCGGACATCGTCTACGTCGAGCAGGTCGAGGGCGGGCTGAGCCGGATGCTGGCGGTGTACGCGAGCAGCCTGCCGAAGGCGGTCGGCCCCGTGCGCAGTGCCCGCGAGGCGGACCTGGAGCTGTTGCGTCAGTTCGACCACCCCACCCTCGCCTTCTCCGGCGCGCAGACGAGGCTGCTGCCGCTGATCGACCGGTCCCCGCTGCGCGCCGAGCCCCCGAGCCGAAGCCCCGGCGCCTACTTCCGCGGCGGCGGCAGGGCCGCCCCGCACAACCTGTACCTGCGCCCGCACCGCCTGATGCCCGCCGCCCCCGGCAAGGCCGCCCTCACGCCGGCCGGCTTCACCTTCGGCGCCGCCCCCGAGGGCGGCCGGACGGAGACCACCCGGACAGTCCGCTACCCGGCGGCCCGCTTCACCTTCACCTGGGACGCGCACCGCGACCGCTACCGGGTCGCACTGGACGGAACCGCCGCCACGGCGACCGACGGGCAGCCGCCGGCGCCCGCGACGGTCGTCGTGCAGTACGTGCGGACGCGCCCGTCGGGCTACTACGACTCCCGGGGCAGCAACACGCCGCACACGGAGACCGTCGGCTCGGGCACGGCGATGGTGCTGCGCGACGGGAGGGCGTACGACGCGCTCTGGAAGCGTCCGGAGCCGGGCGACGGCACGCGGTTCACCACGCCGGACGGCGCGCCGCTGAACTTCGCCGAGGGGCAGGTGTGGGTGCTGCTCGCGACGGCGTGAGTCAGGGCCGGCCCACGAGGGGTTCCGCCGGGTCGCCCGGATCGCGCAGCGCCTCCGCGCCGTCCGCCACCCGCCGGAGCAGCTCCAGGAACCGTGTCTGCTCCGCCGCGGACAGCGGCGCGAGGAAGACCTGGTTCATCCGCGCGGTGCGCACCGCCAGCTTGCGATGGGTGCGCGCCCCGTCCCCGGTCAGGCGCAGCAGGAAGCGCCGGCCGTCGTGAGGGTCGCGGTCCTTGTCCAGCAGTCCCCGGCGGTCGAGCCGGCTGATGACCTCGGCGACGGTGGACCGGTCGAGCCCGACCCGCTCCCCCACCGTGCGCTGGTCGAGGCCCGGCTCGTCGGCGAGCGCGTTCAGCACGGCGAACTGCGGCGAGGTGATCTCCTCGGAGACCATCGCGTTCCACAGCAGGTGGTGCGCCTGCTGGAGCCGCCGGGCGAGATGCCCGGGCTGGTTGGTGAGATCCACCGCCGACAAGTCCCCTCCGGCGTCCGCCCTCATATGTCAGTGCGCTGAATGATACCGCTGAGACGCGGGGCTGTCGCGGGTGTGCTTCCGAGCACCACCGGTCTCTTGACGCCATGACCGACCGAGGACAGCGTGAAGAAAAGTTCACTGAGTTGCTCAGTGTCCTGAGTGACTGCTGGCGGGAGAGGGGGCTTCTCGGATGGACAAAGTGGTCGCCACGGCCCTGGAGGCGGTGGCCGATGTGGGCGACGGCGCGTCGCTCGCGGTGGGCGGCTTCGGGCTGAGCGGTGTCCCGAACGTGCTGATCGACGCGCTCCACCGGCGCGGCGTCGGCGGGCTGTCGGTGGTGTCGAACAACTGCGGCGCCATGGAGTCAGGCCTCGCGGTACTGCTCGCCGCCGGGCGGATCGCCCGGGTGACCGGCTCCTACATCGGCGCCAACAAGGAGTTCGCCCGCCAGTACCTGGCCGGGGAGCTGGAGCTGGAGCTGATCCCACAGGGCACGCTGGCCGAGCGGCTGCGGGCGGGCGGGGCCGGCGTCCCCGCCTTCTACACGCCGGCCGGGGTGGGCACCCAGGTCGCCGAGGGCGGACTGCCGTGGCGTTACGACGGCCGGGGCGGCGTCGCGGCCGCCTCACCAGCCAAGGAGGTACGGGAGTTCGACGGTGTGGAACACGTGCTGGAGCACGGCATCCGCACCGACTTCGCCCTCGTGCGCGCCGCGCGCGGCGACCGGCACGGCAACCTCGTCTTCGGCAGGTCCGCCCGCAACTTCAATCCCCTCGCGGCGATGGCCGGCCGGGTGACGATCGCGGAGGTGGAGGAGCTGGTCGAACCGGGCGGCATCGACCCGGACGCCGTGCACCTGCCCGGCATCTTCGTCCAGCGGGTGGTGGCCCTGACCCCGGAACAGGCCGCCGACAAGCGGATCGAGCGGCGGACGGTGAGCAACTGATGGCCTGGACACGCGAGGAGATGGCCGCACGGGCCGCACGCGAGCTGCAGGACGGGCAGTACGTCAACCTCGGCATCGGCCTGCCGACCCTGATCCCCAATCACCTCCCACCCGGCGTGGAGGTGGTCCTGGAGTCGGAGAACGGCATCCTCGGCACCGGCCCCTACCCGGCCGAGGACCAGGTCGACCCGGACCTGATCAACGCGGGCAAGGAGACCGTCACGGTGCTGCCCGGCGCCTCCTTCTTCGACTCGGCGCTGTCCTTCGGGATGATCCGCGGCGGGCACATCGACGTCGCCGTACTGGGCGCCATGCAGGTCTCGGCCGGCGGGGACCTGGCGAACTGGGCCGTCCCGGGCAAGCTGGTGACCGGTATCGGCGGGGCCATGGATCTGGTGCACGGCGCGCGTACCGTCGTCGTCGTGATGACCCACACCGCCAAGGACGGCAGCCCCAAGATCCTCGACGAGTGCACGCTGCCGCTCACGGGCAAGGCGTGCGTGAACCGGATCGTCACCGACCTCGGCGTGCTCGACGTCACCGACGACGGGCTGGTGCTGGCCGAGTGCGCGCCGGGTGTCACCGCCGACGAGATCGTCACCCGGACCGCGGCGAAGGTGCGGGTCGGCGAGGAGGCGCGGTCATGAGGGTCGTCCACGTCCTCGACGCCGTACGCACCCCGACCGGCCGCCACGACGGAGGCCTCGCAGCCGTCCGCCCGGACGACCTGGCCGCCCGCACCGCCCTCGCCCTCGCCCTCGCCCTCGAACGGTAGGAAGTGTCATGGCTCTCACCCAGCACGACATCGACCAGGAGATAGTGGCCGAGCACGCCGCCTACGAGAAGCGCGTGGCCGACGGCGGGCCCGTCGAGCACCACCCGCGGCGCGACTACGCCCCGTACCGCTCCTCGCTGCTGCGCCACCCGAAGCAGCCGCTGGTCGCGATCGACGTGGCCGAGGACCCGGAGCTGGTGGAGCTGTCCTCCCCCGCCTTCGGCGAGCGTGACATCACCGAGCTCGACAACGACCTGACCCGGCAGCACACCGGCGAGCCGATCGGCGAACGCATCACCGTCTCCGGCCGGCTGCTGGACCGCGCCGGGCGGCCGGTCCGCGGCCAGCTCGTCGAGATCTGGCAGGCCAACTCGGCGGGCCGGTACGCCCATCGGCGCGAGCAGCACGACGCGCCGCTGGACCCCCACTTCACCGGTGTGGGCCGCACCCTCACCGACGCCGACGGGCACTACCGCTTCACCACCGTCCAGCCCGGCCCCTATCCGTGGCGCAACCACGTGGGCGCCTGGCGCCCGGCACACATCCACTTCTCGGTCTTCGGCACGGCGTTCACCCAACGGCTGGTGACGCAGATGTACTTCCCCGACGACCCGCTCTTCGCGTACGACCCGATCCTGCAGTCCGTGACGGACGACGCCGCCCGGCAGCGCCTGGTCGCCACCTACGACCACGGCCTGTCGGTGCCGGAGTTCTCGCTGGGCTACCACTGGGACATCGTGCTCGACGGCCCGCACGCCACCTGGACGGAAGAGGGACGCTGACCTCCATGACGAAGATCGACACCAGCAGCCCGGAGAACGTGCTGCCCACCCCGTCGCACACGGTGGGCCCGTTCTACGGGTACGCGCTGCCCTTCCCGGGCGGCGAGGACATCGCACCCACCGGGCACCCGGACACGATCACCCTGCACGGCCGGGTGCTGGACGGCGCGGTCGCGCCCCTGCCGGACGCCTTCGTGGAGCTGTGGGGCCCGGATCCGGACGGCCGACTGCCCCAGGTGGACGGTTCGATGCGGCGCGATCCGGCGTCCGGCGGCTTCCTCGGGCGCAACGGTGTGGAGTTCACCGGCTGGGGCCGCGCGCAGACGGACGCGAACGGCCAGTGGTACGCCCGTACGCTGCGGCCCGGCGCGCGGGGGAACAGCGCCCCGTACGTCAGCCTCTGCGTGTTCGCGCGCGGCCTGCTCACGCATCTGTTCACGCGGATCTACCTGCCGGGCGACGAGGCCGCGCTGGCCGCGGACCCGCTGCTGTCCGGCCTGGCGCCGGCGCGCCGCGACACCCTGGTCGCGCACGCGGGAAGCGACGGCACGTACCGATTCGACATCCGCCTCCAGGGCGAGGGCGAGACGGTCTTCCTGGAGTTCCGGTGACTTCCCCGGCTCCCGACGCCGGCCTCCTCGCCCCCGGGTGGGCCCACTCCCCCGCCGCGTCCGCGACGAGCGACACCGCCTACCTCCAGGCCCTCCTGGACGCGGAAGCGGCCCTCACCCGCGCGCAGGCCTCGCTCGGGCTGGCCCCGGCCGGGGCGGCCACCGCGGTCACCGGCGCGGCCGACGCCGCCCGGTACGACGTACGGTCCCTGGCGGACCGCGCGCGCGGCGGCGGCAACCCCGTGATCCCGCTGGTGGCCGACCTGACCGAGGCGGTCGGCGCGGAGCACGGGCCGTACGTCCACCGGGGCGCGACCAGCCAGGACATCGTGGACACGGCCACCATGCTGATCGCCGCACGCTCCCTGGACCTGCTGCTGTCCGACCTCGCCCGCGCCGAGCGGGCGCTGGCCCGGCTCGCCGCCGAGCACCGTGACACGGCGATGCCGGGACGCACGCTCACCCAGCACGCCGTACCGACGACCTTCGGCCTGAAGGCAGCCGGGTGGCGGTCCCTGGTGCTGGACGCCCGGGACCGGGTCGCGGCCGTACGGGACACGCTGCCGGCCCAACTCGGGGGGGCCGCCGGGACGCTGGCCGCGTTCGGGGCGTACGGCGCGGCTGATCCCACCGCGTTGCCGCAGGCGTACGCCCGCGAACTCGGTCTGCGGGCGCCGGAGCTGCCCTGGCACACGCTGCGGACGCCGCTCGCCGACCTCGCCGGATGTCTGGCGCTCACGGCCGGGGCGCTCGGAAAGATCGCCGCCGACGTGCTCACCCTGTCCCGGACCGAGATCGCGGAGGTCACCGAGGGCAGCGGCGGGGGTTCGTCGGCGATGCCGCACAAGGTCAACCCCGTACGGTCCACGCTGATCGCCGCCGCGGCCCGGCGTGCGCCGCAGCTGGCCGCCACGCTGTACGCCTCGCTGGTGGCGGAGGACGAGCGGCCCGCCGGGGCCTGGCACGCGGAGTGGGAACCGCTCCGGGACCTGCTGCGGCTGACCGGCGGTGCCGCCCGGGACGCCGCCGAACTCGCCGCCGGGCTCCGCGTCCACGCGCACGTCATGCGGGCACACCTCGGTCTCACCCACGGGTCGATCGTCTCGGAGCGGCTGTCGGCCGAGCTCGCGCCGGTGCTGGGCCGGGCCGGTGCCAAGGATTTGCTCGCGCGGCTGGCCGCCGAGGGGCGTCCGCTGGAGGAGGCACCGGAACTGAAGGACGCCGACCTCGATCCCGCCCACTACACGGGTTCCGCCGGAGCCCTTGTCGACCGTGCTCTGGAGCGACGTTGAAGCTGCTGAACCACCGGACCGAAGGAGCCCCTTCCGCGCCCCCGCTGCTCCTCGGGCCCTCCCTGGGGACCTCGTACGCCCTGTGGGACGGGGTCGCGCCCGAGCTGTCCGTCACTCACCGGGTGATCCGCTGGGACCTGCCGGGGCACGGCGGCTCGGCGGCGGACCTGATCGGGGCGGGCGCCACCGTCGGTGACCTCGCCGACCTGGTGCTCGCGCTCGCCGACTCCCTAGGCGTGGAGCGGTTCGCGTACGCGGGCGTGTCGCTGGGCGGCGCGGTGGGGCTGCACCTCGCGGTGCACCACCCGCACCGGGTGTCGTCCCTCGCGGTGATCTGCTCGTCGGCCCACTTCGACGGGGCGGGGCCGTGGCAGGAGCGGGCCGCGCTGGTGCGGCGCGAGGGGCCGGCCTCGCTCGCCGCGCGCGCGGACGCCCGCTGGTTCACAGCCGGGTTCACGGTGCCCCGGCTGGTGCGGGACCACCGGGACGCCGACCCGGAGGCGTACGCCGCCTGCTGCGACGCGCTCGCCGCGTTCGACCTGCGCGAGCGGCTCGCGGAGATCTCCGCGCCGACGCTGCTGGTGGCCGGCCGCGCCGATCCGGCGACACCGCCCGCGCATCTGCGGGAGATCGCGGACGCCGTGCCGGGGGCGACGCTGGTGGAGCTCCCCGGCGCCTCGCATCTGGCGCCCGCGCAGTGCCCGGAGGCGGTGCTCACGGCGTTGCGGGCGCACCTCGGCGGACCCGCGCGGCGGGGCATGGAGGTACGGCGCGAGGTGCTCGGCGACGCGCACGTCGACGCCGCGCAGGCCCGGCAGACGCCCTTCACCGCACGTTTCCAGGACTTCGTCTCGCGCTGTGCCTGGGGCGAGATCTGGACCGACCCGACGCTCTCCCGCCGGGAACGCAGCATGATCACGCTGACCGCGCTGGTGGCGCAGGGTCATCACGAGGAGCTGGCCCTGCACGTCCGCGCGGCACGCGGCAACGGGCTCACACCCGAGGAGCTCGGGGCGGTGCTGTTGCAGACGGCGGTGTACTGCGGGGTGCCGGCAGCGAACGCGGCGTTCGCGACGGCCCAGCGGGTGCTCGCGGAGGAGGGCGACGCGACGGGGTGACAAGTTGCTCACCCTGTGACGGAACGCCGGCCGAGTCGCCCATGCGACGCGTGGTGCGATCCTGGTCGTATGAGCAAGACCGCGCTGGCCGTCATCGACATGATCAACAGGTACGACCACAAGGACGCCGAACTGCTCATCCCCTCGGCCGAAACGGTGGTGCCGGTCATCGCCGATCTGATCAGGCGCGCGCGGCGGCAGGCGGTACCGGTCATCTACGTCAACGACAACTTCGGCGAGTGGCGCTCACACCACGGTGAGCTTCTGGAGCACGCGCTGGAGGGCCCCCACGCCGACCTCGTGGCGCCCCTGCAACCCGACACGGACTCGCTCTTCGTGCTCAAGGCCCGCCACTCGATCTTCTACGAGACGCCGCTGCACTACCTGCTCCAGCAGCAGGGGATCACCCGGCTCGTGCTGTCCGGCCAGCTGACCGAGCAGTGCGTGCTCTACTCGGCGCTCGACGCCCACATCCGGCACTACGAGGTGATCGTGCCCAGGGACGCCGTCGCCCACATCCACCCGGACCTCGCCGGGGCGGCACTGCGGATGATGGAACGGAACATGGACGCGCGCATCTGCGAGAGCCGGGACCTGTGGCCGTGACCCCTCGGGTCACGGCCGGCCCCGCCTAGGCCTCCAGTTCCGCGAGCGCCTCTCGGGCCTGGCGTGCCAGGCCGTCCGCGCCACAGGAACGGGCCAGCGTCAGGCCACGGTTGAGCTCGGTGGTGGACCGGGCGGCGACGCCGTACTCGACGCGGGCCGCGGCGTGTTCGTACTGGCAGGGCGAGGCCTCCAGATAGGTGACCGCCTGCTCGGCGAGGCGCACCTTGCGCTGGCCGGTCTCCAGCCGGGCGGCGCAGCGCAGGGCCTCGCCGATGGCGGTGTCGGTGCCGAACAGCTCGGCCTGGCGGCGGGCGTCGGCCACGAGCCGGGCGGCGCGGGCCGGGTCCTGCGCGGCGAGGGCTCCGGCGAGGTCGATGGTCGAGGGCGCCAGCACCGGGTTGTGGCCGCCACGGACGGCGGCGGCCTTCTCGGCGGCCTCCAGTTCGTTGATGCCGTCCTCGGTGCGGCCCACGGCGAGCAGCAGCCGGCCGCGCACCGAGCGGGTGTCGGGCAGAACGATCGTGGAGGGATAGGGCGGGGTGAAGCCGTACCGCTCGGCGACGGACCAGGCCTCCCGGACGTGCCCACGGGCCAGCAGGGTGTCGACCAGGCCGCAGGTCGCGGACCAGTACAGCGGCAGTCCGCGGCCGACCCGCTCGGCGAGGCGCAGCGACTCGCGCAGGACGGACTCGGCGTCCTTCAGACGGCCCTGCCGGCGGAACGCGAGGCCCAGGAAGGCGTTGGCGAGAGCGAGGTGACCGCCGCTCCAGCCGGCCGTGGTGTAGGTACGCAGCGCTTCGGCGAACAGGTTCTCGGCGCGGTCGAGGCGGTCGGCGTAGGCGTAGGAGCTGCCGAGCATCATCAGCAGTTCGACGCCCCACTCGGTGTCGGTCCAGCCGAGGCCGGGCGCGAGCCGGCCGTTGACGAGCGCGCGGTCGCAGAGCTCGACGACCTCCTCGGCGTTCTCACCGTGGTTCATCGCGTCGAAGCCGCGCAGGATGAGCAGCGCGCGCTCGGAGTTGTCGCGACCGGTGCAGGTGCGGGCGAGTTCGGCGAGCCGCTCGGAGCGTCCCGGGGTCTGCGCCTCACCGGCGTGGATGCCCTCCCACATGTACTGCACGGCCCGCAGCCGCAGCCGGGCGGGACCCTCCTCGTGCCGGGCTGCCTCGGCCTCGACCGTGCGGACGGCCTGTTCGAGCTGGTCGTTGTGGAGCAGGGCCTGGGAGAGGCGGAAGACGGCGTCCACGCGGGCGGGCCCGTCGAGGCCGGGCATGGCGAGCGCGGTCTGGAGGTGGCCGATGGTGCGGGCGGGCGCGGTGAGCAGGGTCGCGCAGCCGAGCTCGTAGAGCACGCGCGCGTGCACGTCGGGCCGGGGCGGCTCCTGCAGGGCGCGTTCGAGACAGCGGCGGGCCGCGTCGGAGGCGCCGACGGCGAGGTGTTCCCGGGCGGCCTCACGCAACTGGTCGACCAGTTCGACGTCGTCGTCCGGGTGGACCTGGAGCAGATGCCGGGAGGCGGCGGCGGCACCGCGGCCGGAGTCGGTGACGATCTGCGCGGCGATGCCGTGCATGGCGGTGCGCAGGGCGTCGGGGATGGAGTTGTAGACGGCGCTGGCGATCAGCGGGTGGACGAACTCCAGGTCACCGTCGTCGGCCTGGGCGCCCGCCGGGTCGGGGGCGGTGAGGATCCGGGCCGAGCACAGCAACTCGGCGCAGCGCACCGCCTGTTCGGGACGCATGGTGGTGAGCCGGGCGACCAGGTCGACGGATATACCGGTGCCGAGTATGGCGGCCGCCCAGGCGAACCGGGTCGCGTCGATGCCGAGCCCCTCCAGGCGGGCGACGAGTCCACCGCCGCGCGCCGAGCGGTTCAGGGCGCGCAGTTCACCGGCGGAGGACTCGGTCGGCTCCAGTTCGGTGTCCTGCACCTTGGCGAGCAGTTCGACGGTCTCGTAGGGGTTGCCGCCGGTGACGGCCCAGACCTCGCGGCAGAACGGGGCGTCGGCGTGCCGGCCGACGGTCGCGCGGGTGAGCCCGGCGGTGGCCTCCGGGGTGAGGGCGCTCAGCGTCGTCTCCGGGCGGCCCGCGGCCGCGGCGACCGCGTCGAGGTGGCGGGCGCTCTCGCCGGTCACCTCGCCGGGCCTGCGGGCCACCACGACCAGCACGGACAGGTCGTGCAGCCGCTCGGCGAACGCGGCGAGCCAGCGCAGCGTCTCCTGGTCGGCCCAGTGCGCGTCGTCGATCAGCAGCACCAGCGGCCAGTCCCGCTTGGCCAGCCGGCGCACGGCGACGACGAGGCCGTCGCACACGCCCTGCGGGTCGGCCTGGCGCCCGCCGGGGTCGGCGATGCCGAGGGCGGGGCCGGCGACGTCGTACCAGTCGCCGAGGTACTCCCGGGCCTCCTCGGGGAGCAGGGAGACGAGGGCGGGCTGCAGCAGCTGACGTACGACGTTGAAGGGGACGGAACGGAGGGTCTCGCCGCCGCGCGCCGACCACACCGTGCAGCCGCGTTCCTCGGCCAGCCGGCGGGTCTCGGCGAGCAGCGCGGTCTTGCCGAGGCCGGCCTCGCCCCGTAACACCAGCAGGCCGCCCGAGGACGCGCGGTCCACGCAGAGGGCGTCGAGCGCCTCGACCACCCCGGCGATCTCCTCGTCCCGCTCCCACAGGGAGGCCGAGGCACCCGCCGCCGGCGGTACCACCGTCATCCCGCTACCTCCCCTGGTCGCCCGAACGCCGTACAGGGCGAGCGTAGCCCGACGGCAGGTCCGACGGTGGGTGGTCGGGGGACTGTGGTCGCCATGGGTGAGGTCCTGGTGAAAGTTATTGACAGCCAACGGCCCGTGAACTGACGCTAATTTTCCACTGTCGGGGCTCAACAGCGGTGACGGGACGGGAGACACGCGATGAACGCGCCTGCGAAGGTGACCGGCACCAGGCCGGAGCGGTCCCGCCGGGCGCTGGTCGCCGGCTCGGTGGGCAACTTCATCGAGTGGTACGAGTTCGGTGTCTACGGCTACTTCGCCACCGTCATCGCCGCCCGATTCTTCACCCCCGAGGGCGGCAGCGAGGCCGAGGCCCTGGTGAAGACGTACGCCTCCTTCGCCCTGGCCTTCTTCTTCCGCCCCGTCGGGGCCGCCCTGTTCGGGCGGCTCGGCGACCGGATCGGCCGGCGGCCGGTGCTGATCCTGGTGATCGTGCTGATGACGGGCGCGACGACCCTGATCGGCGCACTGCCGACGTACGAGACCGTGGGGGTGCTGGCGCCCTGGCTGCTCACGTTCCTGAGGGTGCTTCAAGGACTGTCGGCGGGGGGCGAGTTCGGTGGAGCGGTGGCGGTGATGACGGAGTTCGCGCCGCCGGGCAGGCGCGGGCTGTACGGCTCGTGGCAGTCGTTCACCGTCGCGCTGGGCCTGCTCGGCGGGGCGGGCGCGGCGGCGTTGCTGGCCACCGTGCTGACGGAGACCCAGCTCGGGGACTGGGGCTGGCGGCTGCCGTTCCTGCTGACGCTGCCGATGGGGCTGGGCGCGCTGTGGCTGAGGCTGCGGCTGGAGGAGACACCGGCGTTCAGCGAGCAGCGCGAGCTGCGCCGCCCGTCCCCGCGCGAGGTGGTGCGGGCCATCGCGCTGGGCGCCGGGCGGATCATGGGCTGGGCCGCGGCCGGGTACACCTTCCTCGTCGTGCTGCCGTCCTACCTCCAGAGCAGCCTGGACGCGAGCTTCCAGCAGGCGCTGATCGCCACCGTGCTGGCCAACCTCGGCTTCGCGGCGACGATCATCCCGGCGGGGCTGCTCAGCGACCGGGTGGGGCGGCGGCCGGTGATGCTCTCCGGGGCGCTGCTGGTGGTGGTCCTCGCGGTGCCGCTGCTGAACCTGCTCCAGAACCCGGGGGCCTCCGAGGCCGTCAAGGGCCTGGCGGTGTTCATCGCGGGCGCGGTGGTGGGGCTGATGGCGGGGCCGGGCCCGGCGATGCTGTCGGAGATGTTTCCGACCACCGTCCGCTACACCGGCCTGGGACTCGCCTACGCCCTGTCCAATGCGGTGTTCTCGGGCTGTGCCGGGCTCATCATCACGGAGACGATCGAGCGGACCGGTGACGTGGACATCCCCGCGTACTACGCGGCGGCCACCTGCGCGGTCAGTGTGCTGGCCCTCGCCACACTCCCGGCGAGGGGTGCTTCGAAGGAGGCGAGTTGAACGGATGCGGGTGATCGGGCTGATGTCCGGCACGTCGTACGACGCCATCGACGCGGCGGCGGCCGAGCTGGGCCTCGTCGGTGACAGCCTCGTGCTGAAGCCGCTCGGACTGGTGAGCGAGCCCTACGACGACGAGTTGCGGGCGGCGCTCGCGGCGGCGCTGCCGCCCGGGACCACGACCATGGCGGAGGTGTGCCGGCTCGACACCCTGATCGGGCAGGCGTTCGCGGCGGCGGCCGTCCGGGCCGACCGTGAACTGTGCGACGGACGGGCCGAGTTGGTGGCCTCGCACGGACAGACGGTGTACCACTGGGTCGACGGGGGCCGGGTGCGCGGCACCCTCCAGCTCGGGCAGCCCGCGTGGATCGCCGAGGCGACCGGGCTGCCCGTCGCCGCCGACTTCCGGCCCCGGGACATCGCCGCCGGCGGCCAGGGCGCACCGCTGGTCAGCCTGGTCGACCTGCTGTGGCTGCGCGGCCGCCCGGGCACACCTACCGCCCTCAACCTCGGCGGGATCGCCAATCTCACCGCGCCCGACGGGACCGCCTTCGACACCGGGCCGGCGTGTGCGCTGATCGACGCGGCGGCGCACGGCTTCAGCGGCGGACGGCTGGCGTGCGACGTGGACGGCGCCCTCGCCGCCCGCGGCCGGATCCAGCCGGTGCTGCTGGAGCGGCTGCTGGAGGAGCCGTACTACGCGCTGCCCGCGCCCAAGACCACCGGCAAGGAACTGTTCCACGTCGGGTATCTGCACGAGGCGCTGGCCGGGGTCGGCAGGCTGCCCGCCGAGGACGTGATCGCGACGCTCACCCACCTCACCGCGCGCACGGTCGCCGACGCCGTGCGGTCGGTGGGCGCCACGGAGGTGATCGCGTCCGGCGGCGGCACCCGGAATCCGGTGCTGATGCGGATGCTCGGGGAGTTGCTGCCGGGTGTGGCGGTGCGCCGCTCCGACGAGCTCGGGCTCCCGTCGGACGCGAAGGAGGCGTACGCGTTCGCGGTCCTGGGGTTCCTGACGGTGCACGGCCTGCCCGGCACGGTCCCGGCGAGCACGGGGGCCCGGCATCCGAGCGTGCTGGGGTCGGTGACGCCGGGGCGGGACGGACTGCGCCTGCCCCCGGCCGCTGGGGAAGGCCCGGTGCGCCTGGTGCTGGAATGACCGGGCAGCGGTCCGTGGGGTTCCTGTGATGTGAGCCGGTGCCCCCTTCATCGGCCGGCGGGGATCCCTCTCATCGCTCTTTCACCGAGGCCTCATACGGTGGGGGCATGACGCAGTTGACTCCTCCCGGGTGGTACCCCGACCCCGGGCAGACAAGTGACGGTCCCGCCACCGAGCGCTGGTGGGACGGCAAGGCATGGACGGACCAGACCCGTCCGGTGGGGTCGGCCGCGGCCTGGGGTCCCCCGGCGGGGCCTGCTCCGGCCGCTCACGCGCAGCAGACCCATCCGGCGTTTCCGGCGTATCCGGGGGGTGCCGAGGCGCCCGGCCATCCGGCGCACCAGGCGTATCCGGGGTATCCGGGGTATCCCGGGCACCCGGGGTATCCCGGGTATCCGGTCCGGCCGCCGGGCGGGCGGCGGCGTGGTCTGCGGACCGGGATAGCCGTCGCGGCGGCGGCCGCGGTCCTCGCCTGCATCGGTATCGGCGTGTACGCGCTGACTACGGACGGCGGCGGCGGTGGTGGGAGCCGCGCCGATTCGCAGCGACAGGGACCGGAAGGGCGGGACGGGGAGTCCCCCGAGCCCGGGCAGCCGCAGGCGCCGGAGGTGGAGGGCGGCGGCACGCTGTCCGACCCCGTGAACGGGATCAGCATGCCGGTGCCGGAGGGCTGGACCGGCCAGGCCTTCACCGTGGGCGCGCAGATGACGTCCGACGACAGCTACAAGTGCCCCGGCGACACGTCCAAGTCGTGCACGAAGGGCGGCGCGTACTCGGCGCCCGCCGAGGTGCTCGGCACCAAGGGCAGTACGCCGGAGCAGGTCGCGAAGGCGGACATCGCGGCGAACGCCGAGGAGTCGTACGGCGGCGACAGCTACGGGAAGATCACCTCGCACCAGGTGCTGGCGTCCGAGGCGGTGACCGTGGCCGGGCAGAAGGGCTATCTGGTCCGCTGGAAGGCGGTCACCAGCAAGGGCGCCGACGGTCTGGTCGAGTCACTGGTGTTCCCCTCGCCCGGCGACTCCGGGCAGCTCGTCGTGGTCCGCTTCGGCATCGACGCCGACCAGAAGGTGTCCCTGATCGACGAGATCACCAAGGGGATCAAGGTGTCGTCCGGCGGAGGCGACGGGCAGAGCGTCTGAGGCCCGCCCCGCCCTGTTCGGCCGGGCGGGGTACCTCTCCGCTCCAGAGGTATCCCACCCGGCCGGGGTGCGCGCCGCCCCCGTCCCCACGGTGCGGCGCGAGCAGGCCGATCGTCCCGTCATCCCTGGGACGACGCGGCCTGGGTCTTCAGGTGAGTCCGAGCGCCGGCAGCACGGCGGACTCCACGAACTCCAGCAGGAAGTCCGGGTCGGCGTCCCGGCCCTCCAGCATGGGCCGCACCCGCAGCACGCCGAAGATCTGCGCGGCCACGTACGGCAGCGCCGGATGGTCGGCGGCGATCTCCCCGCGTTCCACCCCGCGCCGCAGGATCCTCTCGACCGCGGCGATCTCCGGCTCGACGAGCGTCTCGCGCAGCGCCCGCGCCAACTCCTGGTCCTCCAGGACCGCGTGGCCGAGCGCCTGGACGAGCCGGTGGTCCCGGCCGGACCACTCCCCCAGCACCCGCGCGACCTGCCGCAGGTCCTCGGCCAGTGAGCCGCTGTCGATCCCCGCGAAGCACACCCGGCGCCGGGAGCGCAGCGCCGCCGCCACGAACTGGGGTTTGGTCTTCCACTGCCGGTACAGCGTGGACTTGCTGCACCGCGTGCTGGTGGCGACACCGTCCATGGTCACGGCGTCGTATCCGCACTCGCGGATCTGCTCGATCACCGCGTCGAAGAACTCCTGCTCACGCTCCCGCGTCAGCTTGGAGCGGCTCGAGGCGCCGACCGTCTCCGGTCGGTCCGCGGCCTGCGACGTCATGGGTCCGTCTCCTCGCTCCGGTCACTTCCGGTCCTGCGGCCAGGGGCCCGTGGTCCAGTGTGTCGTACGCAATCGATACGCCAGTGTACCGGTACTCAGGCGTATCGGTACACTGGCGTACCGGTACGTCACCGTATCGATGAGCTTTCAGCACCACCGTCAGTGAAGGGGCCGGGGGATGAATGCCCGCACCGAGCCTGCCGAGGACGACGCCGCGATACCGCGCCCGCCTCTTGTCCGCGAGTTCCTGCTGGTCGCGGGACTCTTCCTCGTCTACAAGTCCGTCCGGCTGCTAGCGACCGGCCACATCCAAGAGGCCTTCCGCAACGCACATCGGGTCTGGGACCTGGAACGGGCCGTCCACCTCCCGGCCGAGGGCTGGGTGCAGTCCCTGCTGCTGCACGGCGACACGCTGGTGCGGTCGGCGAACACCTACTACGCCACCGTCCACTTCCCCGCGACCGCGGCCTTCCTGGTCTGGCTGTACCTGCGGCGCCCCGAGCACTACGTCTGGGCCCGCCGGGTCCTGGCCGCCCTCACCGCCGCCGCACTGGTGGCGCATCTGACGTTCCCGCTCGCGCCGCCGCGGATGCTCGCGGCGACGGGGCTGACGGACACCGGGCAGGTGTACGGACCCTCCGTGTACGGCTCCCCCGAGACCGACCAGTTGTCGAACCAGTTCGCGGCCATGCCCTCGCTGCACTTCGGCTGGGCGCTGATGCTGGCCGTCGGCCTGATCGTGGCGACCCGCTCGCGGCTGCGCTGGCTGTGGCTGCTGCACCCGCTGCTGACACTGCTGGTGATCGTGGGCACCGCCAACCACTACTGGCTCGACGCGATCATCGCGGCCGCGCTGCTGGCCGGGGCGCTCACGCTGGTCCGGCCGGCGGTCCGCACGGCCGCCCCGGCCACCCGGGTCGTCGTACCGGCACGGCGGACGGCACGACGGGCGGCCCAGGCCTCGGCGCGGCGACCGGCACAACCGGTGCAGGAGCCGGCGCTCGTGGAGGCGGGCCGATGAGCGCCACCGTGCTCGCCGTCGTCCTGTCGCTGTTCTCGGCGGTCGCCTACGCGGCCGCCGCCGTGGCCCAGGAGCGGCTCGCCGCCCGCTCCGCCGGCTCGGGCGTGCTGCGCCTGCTGGGCAGCGCGGCGTGGTGGGTGTCGGTGGCGCTGAACGTCTCCGGCGCGGTGCTGCACGTCGTCGCCCTGAACTACGGACCGCTGACGGTGGTGCAGCCGCTCGGGGCGCTGACGCTGGTCGCCGCGGTGCCGATGGGAGCCTGGCTCGCGGGAAAGCGGGTCAGCGCGGTGGAGTGGCGGGGCACATCCTTCACACTGGCCGGTCTGGCCGCGCTGCTCGTGACGGCGTCCGGGCCCGCGCCCGACGACGTGCTCAGCGTGACCGAGGCGCTGACGGTCGCGGGGTCGGCGTCCGTGCTGATCTGCCTGCTGGCCCGGCCCGGGACCCGGCCCGGCCTGCGGCACGCCGGCGCGTCCGGGATCGCCTCCGGGGTGGGCTCCGCCCTCACCCAGACGGTGACGGTGGCCGCCACGGACTCGTCCGGCTCTCTGCTCAGCGCCCAGGTGGTGGGTGTGGCCCTGCTCGTCGCGGTGTTCGCGAGCGGCGGCGTGCTGCTGTCGCAGACCGCCTACCGTGGCGGACTCGGCGCCCCGCTCGCGGTGGTGACCCTCAGCAATCCGTTGGCGGCTGCGGTGATCGGCCTGTCCCTGCTGGGCGAACGGCTACAGGGCGGGGCGGCGGGCGTGCTGCTGGCCGTCGCGGGGGCGCTGCTGGCGTCCTGGGGCGTGGTGCTGCTGTCCCGGACGCCGTCCGGCGACCGCATCGTGCTGTCGTCCGAGCCGGAGACGCGGGTGCCCCGGCCGTCACGGCCGGGGCACCTCACGCCGCTTTGAGCGGCGCGGCGGATCCTGACTACTCCGTGACGATCGCCGGGTCGCTGACACCCGGGCGCCCGTTGTCGACGTGCCCCGCGAAGCGCCGCAGGTACGCCGGGTCGGCGTCGGACGTGACCGTCAGGTCGTACCAGCGCCGGCTCTTCGACAGGTCGGCGACGTGCTTCACCGTCGAGCCGGGCCGCACCTTCAGGGTCTTCGTCCGGCCGGTGTAGCCGTCGACCAGCTTCAGCTGAGCCGTGCCGGAGCCCTGGTTGGTGAAGGTCAGCACGATGTCGTCACCGAAGTGGCGCGCGGTGACCTCCGGGCCGGCCACCTTGTTCGGGCCCTTGAAGACGCGCACGAACCCGTTGGGGCCGTGCACGGACAGGTCGTAGAAGCCCTTGGAGTACACCGAGTTCCAGGTGTCGGAGAGGCTCTTGCCGGCCTCGGTGGTGTACTGCCACGGCCCGTCGGTGCGGTTTCCGGAGGTGACGAGGAACGCGGCACCGGCCTTCTCGCCGGAGGCGAAGCCGAGCGTGAACTTCCCGGCGGCCGCGTCCACCGCGCCGTCCACCAGCGGGGCGTACCTCAGCGGGCGGGCCGGACGCAGACCGCGCTCCTGCTTCGGCATGTCCGGGTCGGCCGGCGGCGTCGGACGGTAGTCCGGGTGACGCTCGCGGTCCGGCGGCTCGTAGGCGTCGGTGTCCGGCAGGCGGGCCGGCTTGGTGTCCTTGCGGGAGAAGTCGAAGGCCGACGTCAGGTCACCGCAGACGGCACGCCGCCAGGGCGAGATGTTCGGCTCCCTGACGCCGAAGCGGCGCTCCATGAAGCGGACGATCGAGGTGTGGTCGAGGGTCTCGGAGCAGACGTAGCCGCCCTTGCTCCACGGCGAGACGACCAGCATCGGCACCCGCGGGCCGAGACCGTAGGCGCCGGCCGGGCGCTTGCTGTCGCCCGGGTAGACGTCCAGCGAGACGTCGACCGTGGACAGGCCCTGCGCGGCGGACTTCGGCGGCAACGGCGGCACCACGTGATCGAAGAAGCCGTCGTTCTCGTCGTAGGTGATGAACAGGGCCGTCTTCGCCCACACCGCCGGGTTGGAGGTGAGCGCGTCCAGGACCTTGGCGATGTACCAGGCGCCGTAGTTGGTCGGCCAGTTGGAGTGCTCGGTGAAGGCCTCGGGGGCGGCGATCCAGGAGATCTGCGGCAGCCGGTCGGCCACGACGTCGGCCTGGAGCTGGTCGAAGTAGCCGTCGCCGTTCTTGACGTCGGTGCCGGTGCGGGCCTTGTCGTACCAGGGGTCGCCGGGCTGGGCGTCGCGGTACCTGTTGAAGTACAGCAGCGAGTTGTCGCCGTAGTTGCCCCGGTAGGCGTCCTCGATCCAGCCCCAGGAGCCGGCCGCGTCCAGGCCGTCGCCGATGTCCTGGTAGATCTTCCAGGAGATCCCGGCCTGCTCCAGGCGCTCGGGGTACGTCGTCCAGTCGTAGCCCAGCTCGTCGTTGCCGAGGACCGGGCCGCCGCCCTTGCCGTCGTTGCCCGTGTGGCCGGACCACATGTAGTAGCGGTTCGGGTCGGTGGAGCCGATGAACGAGCAGTGGTAGGCGTCGCAGACGGTGAAGGTGTCGGCGAGGGCGTAGTGGAACGGGATGTCCTCACGGGTCAGGTACGCCATGGTCGTGGTGCCCTTGGCGGGCAGCCACTTGTCGTACTTGCCGCCGTTGTAGGCCTGCTGGCCGTCGTTCCAGCCGTGCGGCAGGCCCTCCAGGAACTGCATGCCGAGGTCGTCGGCGTCCGGGTGGAAGGGCAGCACCTCCTTGCCGGCGTTCGCCTGGTGCCAGACCGACTTGCCGTTGTCGAGCTTCACCGGCCGCGGGTCGCCGAAGCCGCGGACGCCACGCAGCTTGCCGAAGTAGTGATCGAAGGAACGGTTCTCCTGCATCAGGACGACGATGTGCTCGACATCCTCGATCGTCCCCTTGCGGTGGTTGGCCGGCAGTGCGGCGGCCCGCTCGATGCTGCTCGCCAGGGCGGTGAAGGCCGTGGTGGCCCCCGCGATCTGGAGGAACTTGCGCCGGTTGACTTCGGGCATGGCTGAGGGACCTCTCGTCCTGAAGGAGTTCGACCGGGCCGGATACTGACGAAATGCGCGCGGAAGGAGTGTTCCAAGAGCACCGAACGTCAGGGAAGGGTGTGATGGCGTCGCTGTGAAAGTCGCGAGTACGCGGCGGTTCTTCAGGGAGTGTCCCGACTATCGCGGACGTCACATGACAAATCGCCACCGGATGGCCGGGGGACGGGAGGGAAGCGCCGAAGCTGTCACGCCGTCACCCCGGCCCGACCGTGGCGCCGTCGGCGACCTGAACGCCGGCGGTGCCCGGTCAGGCCTCGGGGGTGGGTACCACCGTGAGATGGCTCTCGCAGCGACGGTCGCGAGACCGGCGACGGGGGGCGGGGGCGGGCCGGCGCGGCTCGCGCAGCACCATGGTGAGCCGGGTGCAGCCCATGTCCCGCAGGGTCCTGGGCGTCTCGGCGACGATCCGGCAGTCGGTGGCGCCCCAGCGGGGGTCGGGGTGCAGCAGCGGGCGCACCGCCCCGTCGTGCTCGACGGCGGCCTCACCGACGGCGCGCACCCAGTGCGGCAGCCCCTGCCGGTAGGCGGCCTCCATGATGGGGTCCTGCGCGATCTCCCGCCGGATGGCCTGCAGCCCGTGGTCCTGGCCGTGCCGCTCCACGGTGTCGGCGAAGTGCGCCAGCATCGGCAGGCACCAGCGCGACTCGTGGTCCCCGAGCACACCGGCGGCGTCCGGGTGGAACAGCACGAACCTCAGGAAGTTCTCACCCGGCATGGCCGTCGGATGGGGCGCGACCTCACGGAAGAGCGACGCGAACGCGCTGTTGGCCAGGACGACGTCCCAACGGTGGTCGACGACCACGGACGGAAAGGGCACCGCCTCCATGAAGGCGGCGTAGTCCTGCAGATACGACTGCGCCTCGGAATCCTCGGGGACGGACCGCAACGCGGACCGCTGCCCTCCTGCCTGGTGTGCCATCGGGAGGTCACCCCTCTTGCCTATGCGGCCTTCACGCGGCGACCCGATCCTGCTGCCCCGAAGCTTGCCATGTCAACTATCGTGGCATTCAGGGCCGGTTGACGGCTGAAATTGGCCACAGTTGTGGCGAGACCTGGATGTAAGTTCGAACCACCCGCTACTCTCCGGGAAGTTCACGGCAACCACTCGCGAGAAGTGTGTGAGAGACGTAGGAGACCTGTCGGTGACGGATGGCTACGAGGTTCCGGGCGCCACGGCGACGGCCACCCTGCCGGCCGTGATCGTCCGCGTCACCGCGCTCGCCGACCGGCTGGGCGTACCGCACGCGGAGGTCTTCGACACCGCCCGGCTCTCCGTGGCCTGCGGCGTCCCCGAGTCCGTCGTCAGGGAGCTGCTGCACGGCCGCCATGCGGGCGAGCCCGATGTGCAGGCGCGCTTCCTGCAACGCCTGGATCTGCTGCGGCGCACCCGGCTGAAAGGCAACGGGCGCAAGTACACCCAGCAGGAGATCGCCGACGGCGCCGGGATGTCGCGGCAGCAGGCGGGCGCCCTCATCAACGGCGACCGGCGCCCCACCATGGAGCACTGCGACGCCATCCAGCGCTTCTTCCGGGTGCACGCCGGTTTCCTCACGGCCGAGGACCCCGAGGCGCTCACGGACGTCCTCCAGCGCACCGAGCAGGAGCTGCTTCAGAAGCTCGCCGACCGGGAGCGGGAGGCGGCCGCGGCGGCCGACGACCCGCTGGAACGGCTGCTCCAGGACCACGGAGTGCGCGGAATCGCCTGGCGGGCCGCCCAACTGCCCACCGACCAGCACCGCGACAAGGTCGCCGAATGGCTGGACATGCTCTTGGAGAGCGTCAAGCGGCCCGAGTCGTGATCCGGGAGAGAATCTGTGGGCATCGGTAAGGAAATGCGTCGTCTGTGCGGCGAGCTGGTCGCGGAGCTGGACCTGCCCGCGCCGGCACGCCCGGCCGACCTGTACGCCGCGCTGTGCGACGCGATGAGCAGACGCCGCGGCCGCCCCGTCCACTTCCGTACGGCCGCCTTCCCGATCGGCACGGCCAGCGGGCTGTGGCTCGACATGGCCGACCAGGACCTCGTGGTCATCGAGGAACGCACCGCCCCCGACCACCAGTTGGTGATCCTCGGCCACGAGCTGTGGCACATGAAGGCCGGGCACTGCAGCCATCACGTCGAGGGCGCCGCGGTCGCGGCCCGTTTACTGGACGACAACGCCGACCTCCAGGCGACCGTCCTGAAGGTGGCCGCCCGCACCCGCTTCGACCTCGCCGACGAGAAGGAGGCGGAGAGCTTCGGGCTGCTGCTCGCCAGCAAGTGCCGCACCTGGCTGGCGGGTTCGGCGCTCCGCGGGCCGGTGCAGCGCGACCGCCTGGCGGGGCGGATCGAGGCGTCGCTGGGCTACGTCGGTCCGCAGCACTAGAAGCGGCGGCGCCCCGCCCGCCGAGTCTCGGCCGAAACACCTTCACACCGGCGCGGAGCAGCGCATTCGCGCCGCGCCGCGGTGCGTCGCGCCTCCGCTGAGCGGGCGAACCGGGGTGCCGCCGGGCCGGATTGTCAGTGGCGGACGGCAAGCTGGGAGTGCGCCGTCGAGTGTGGGGGCGTACGTGCCGTTCCGGCACGTGTTGCGACGACGAGGCGGGGAGAGCCGACCGATGCCCACTGCCGTACTGACCGACCGGGAACGCACCGCCGTGCAGGCCTATCTGCGTCTGCTGCACACCGTACGAGCGGCGTTCGACACCGCGGCCGGGCCGCCGGACGCCCGCCGGCCATCCCTCGTCCCGCCCGCCGTTCTCGCCGAGGCGGAACAGGCGCTGGCGGAGGCCGGCCTGACGGGCAACGAGGAGGAGTTCTTCCGGCTGCTGCAGAGCTGGTGCCCGGAGCACTGACCACTGAGCCCGGCGAACGGGGAGCGGGAAGCAGGGGCCGCACGCCGTCAGGCGTGCGGCACCGTCACCGAGGTGGCCACCAGACCCCGCTGGATCGTCCACCGGCCGTCGAAGGCGCCGAGCCGACGGCCGTCGACCACGGGGCCGGGCACGAGGAGCTCGGCGTGGAAACGGCCGTGCCGCGCCCCTTCGGGGCCGACGGCGATCTCGATGTCGGCCTCCGAGAAGTCCAGCCACCTCCCGGTGAGCGGGAACCACGCCTTGTACACGGACTCCTTGGCGCTGAAGAGCAGACGCTCCCAGTGGACGCCCGGGTGGCGCGCGGTCAGCAGGCTCAGCCGCTCCCGCTCGCCCGGGAGCGCGACGGCCTCCAGCACACCCGCCGGCAGCGGCGCGTGCGGCTCGGCGTCTATGCCGAGGGAGGCCATATCGGTCTCACGGACCAGCGCCGCTGCGCCGTAGCCCTCGCAGTGGGTCATGCTGCCGACGAGCCCGGCCGGCCAGCCGGGGGCGCCGCGCTCGCCGGGCAGGACGGCCTGCGGGGGCACCCCGAGCTTCTCCATGGCACGGCGGGCACAGGCGCGTACGACGGCGAACTCGCGCCGCCGTTTGACGACGGCCTGCGCGACGATCGCCGCCTCCTGCGGGTACAGCGGCGCGGGCTCGCTCCCGTCGTCGCCGTGCACCTCCACGGACACGACCGAGTCGGGCAGCAGCTCCTCGATCACGGCGTCGTGTCCTCCTTCGGCAGGATGCGGCGCAGCCGGCCCGGCGGCTCCTCGCGCCCCCGCCACTCACGCGGATAGCCCACCGACACCTCCTCGAAGCGGACGCCGTCGTGCCAGGTGGTCCGGGGGATGTGGAGGTGCCCGTAGACCATCGTCTCCACTCGGAACCGGCGGTGCCAGTCGGCCGTCAGCCGCGTACCGCACCACATGGCGAACTCGGGGTACCACAGGACCTCGGTCGGGTGACGGTCCAGCGGGTAGTGGTTGACCAGCACGGTCGGCAGGTCTTCGGGGATCTCGGCGAGCCGCCGCTCGGTCTGCGCGACCCGTGCCCGGCACCACTCCTCGCGCGTGGGGTAGGGGTCGGGATGCAGCAGATGCTCGTCGTTGCAGACGATGCCGGTCGAGTGCGCGTAGGCCAGGCCCTCGTCCTTCGTCGTGCAGCCGGCGGGCAGGAAGGAGTAGTCGTACAGCAGGAACAGCGGCGCCACGGCCACCGGCCCGCCGGGGCCGTCCCAGACGGGGTACGGGTCCTCGGGGGTCGTCACGCCCAGCTCGCGGCACATCTGGACCAGGTGCTCGTAGCGGGCGACGCCACGCAGGGTGACGGAGTCGGAGGGGTGGGTCCACAGCTCGTGGTTGCCCGGGACCCAGATCACCTTGGCGAAGCGGCCGGCGAGGAGCTCCAGGGCCCAGTGGATGCGGGACACGCTCTCCGCCACGTCGCCGGCCACCAGCAGCCAGTCGTCGTCGGTGTCGGGGCGCATCTTCTCCACCAGCTCGCGGTTCTCCGCGTACCCGATGTGCAGGTCGCTGATGGCCAGCAGCTGTCCGGCACCACCGGCCGTCGATGTCACCTGTCCGCCCCCTCACGATCACACGGAGGCACCACGACAACACATGCGCGCCCCGGTCGGCAAGGGCCACCGGAGTGTATTGGGGGTTATCAGGAACCCCCACGACGGGTGGGCGGGATCGGCGATTCCGTAACCCGCATGTTGCACGCGGCGGGCTCGCGAAGCCGTATGATCGCCCCAACACCAGCGCCCACGAACCCCCCTTCACGCAAGGGCGATTCGGTGTTCCTCCCAACACCCCCAGGCCGGGCCGGCCCCGCTCCGCCGTGCCCGCGAACCGTGAAAGGCGGCCTGCATGGTCTCTCGCGTACGCGTCTGGCTCAACCGCACGTACGCGGAGAACGTGTTCTTCATGGATCAGCTGCGGAGAAATCCCAGCGACCGGGCCGTCGAGATCCATGCCACCCACAGCGACCCCGACTCCCCCGTCCTCGCCGCCGCCGACACCGCCGACCTGGAGCCGGAGGGACTGTCCCCCGCCGCGTACGTCGAATTCGCCCTGAACGTGTGCGCCAGGCGCTCGATCGACGTGTTCGTGCCGCGTCTGCACCAGGCGGCCGTCGTGGCGCACCGCGCCGAGTTCGAGGCGGTCGGCACGGCGCTGCTGGCGCCGCCGCCGGAGGCCGTGGCCGTCTTCCACGACAAGGTGATCGCCTACGAGGCCGTCCAGGCGATCGGGGTGCCGGTGCCGCCGTGGTGGCGGGTCCGCAGCGCCGACGAACTCCTCGCGGCCGTCGAGGAGCTGGAGGCGGGCGGGCACAAGGCCTGCTTCAAGCCGGCGTCCGGTGCGGGCGGGGTGGGCTTTCGGGTGATCACACGCGCTCCCTTCTCGCTGCTGCACCTCGGCGGGTTCCCCACGCCCTACGTCCAGCTCGACCTGGTGCTGGAGGCGCTGCGGCAGGCCGACGAGCCGGTGGACTGGCTGGTGATGCCCCGGCTGGAGCAGCCGGAGGTGTCCGTCGACTGCCTCACCGGGCGCGACAACGTGGTCCGGCTGGCCGTCGGGCGGACGAAGAGCGGGCGCCGTCGCGGGTTCACGCTGCACGAGCAGTTCCTGGAGCCGGCGCGGCGGATCGCCGAGGGGTTCGGGCTGCACCATCTCTCCAACATCCAGTTCCGGATGTTCGGCGACCAGCCGGTGCTGATGGATGTGAACACCCGTCCGGCCGGCGGGCTGCACCAGCTGTCGCTGTGCGGGGTCAACGCCCCCTGGGCCGCCGTACGGATGGCGCTGGGCGACGACCCCGGTGAGATCGTGCCGCCGTTCCTCGGCCAGGACTACACGGTCGTGTCCGCTCCTCGGCAGCTGCGGCCGGTCTCCGTCCCGGCGCAGCGCCGGGAGGAGGCGGCTCCGGTGCTGCCGGCCGTTCCCGCACCGGCGCCTGTCGGGTCCGGGGCGCCGGTTCTGCCACTGTAGGTGGTGCGCCGGGTGCGGGTCGTGGGGGCTCGTCGCGCAGTTCCCCGCGCCCCTTCCCCGGCGTTCCCGCCGGTCGGGTCCGACGGCTAGACCGGGTACCCCCACGCATTCGCCAACTCCGCGAGCCTGGGCGGGAGTCGGGTCGAGGGATCGGCTTCGCGGGCGGGCTGGATGCGGCCTGACTTGATCGTGCTGCTCCAGTCACCGAGCTGAGGGCGGAACCGGCCGTGGTCGCGGCTGCCGTAGTCGAGCATGCCGCTCTCCCACTCGACGCCGAGGTACTCGCACACGCCGCGCGTCGCCCGCTCCGGCTCGGCGGTCAGGTCCTCGTACGTGATCACATGGGCGTCGAGGTTCTGGCGCGCCTCCTCCAGCTTCTCCGCGTAGTCCAGGACCTCGGCGTGGATGGCCGCCAGGTCGGGCTCCTCGCGACGGTCCGTCAGCGAGGCGACGATCGCGCCCGGGTGGCGGAGCAGCAGGATGTAGCGGGCGCCCGGCCAACATCGCTCCAGCCGAGGCCAGATGAGGGTGTTGGGCGGCGTCTTGTCCACGATGACGTCCTTGCCGCTGCGGGCCAGTTCCAGGTGGAGGATGCGGTCCCACAGGACATGCTCCAGCTCCTCCCTGTCGAGCTGGAGTTCCTGCATGGCGGCCGCGGTGAAGCCGCGGGTCAGCTGCACATGGACGGTGCGCAGATGCATCTCGTGCGGGGCGCGGACGCGGCTGTGGCTGTTGAGCAGGACCCGCAGCAGGGTCGAGCCGGAGCGCACCGAGGACAGCACGAAGACCGGCGACTCCACCAGCCGGGGAGCGCGCGGCGCGGTGAACGCGGGCTTCGGCGTGCCCGCACGGGGCGCGGGAATCGCGTTCAGGGCACGGCGCGGTGGGCTCACCGCCTGGATCATCAGCCTCCCTCGACGCCTCAGTCCCTTGCCGATCGACGACATACGCGGGTCTCGCACCGTGCCACCTCTCTGTTGCGCCGTGCCTCCGAATGTCACGGGTGTCAGACGAACTCCAGGTGTCCAAGGGGCGAAGCGCGGGAGCCACGGACGGCGTCATTCCGCCGGTGGCCTGGCGCTTCACCGCTTCCTTGAAAATTTCTGGGAGTTACCGTCCGCCTGCCCCGCGCACGGCGGTCAGAACCGGCCCGATCCGCGGTACAGCTGGAGTTCCCCCTCCAGTTCCACGGCGAGGACCGTGGCGTGCGGGTCGAGGTCGGCGGCGGCGGGCGGCTCGATCCAGAGCACGCCGGGGGTCTCGTGCAGGCCGCCCGTGACGTGGTGGGACAGCTCGGTCCCGGCGCCGAGCACCGTCACCCGGCGCACCCCGCCGAGCAGTCCGCGTACGTTGATCTCGCCGCGCGGGGCGTCGAAGAGGATCAGGTAGAGCGTGCGGCGGTCCGGGGCGAGGGTGCTCGGGCCGTAGTGATGCCCGGCGGGAAGTCCGCGCACGGTCCCGTACACGGCCTCGGCGTGCCGGTGGATCCAGGCGCCGAGCCCCTCCAGCCGTTCGGCCTGCTCCCGGGGGATGGTGCCGTCCTCCCGTGGGCCGATGCTCAGCAGCAGATTGCCGCCGCCGCCGATCGTCTCGGTGAAGTAGCGGACCAGCTGGCCGACCGACTTGTGGTGTTGGTCGTGGTGCTGGTGCCCCCAGGAGTCGTTGATGGTCAGGCACAGCTCCCAGGGGCCGTCGGGCGGGACCACCGGGGCTCCCTGTTCGGGTGTGGCGTAGTCGCCCTCGCCGAGCATCCGGGCGTTGAAGACGACGTCGGGCACCTCGGAGCGGATCAGGCCGGCCAGTTCCGGGATGCGCCACTGCTCCTCGCTGCGGTCCCACTCGCCGTCGAACCACATGAGGTCGGGCCGGTAGCGGGAGGTGAGTTCGCGGATCTGGCCGTCGCGGTAGGCGAGGAAGCGTTCCCAGGCGGCCAGGTCCTCGCGCTCGGCGGCGACCTCGGAGTAGCGGTTGTCCTCCAGCTCCGGCGGCCGGCCCGGTTTGCGGGTGGAGGCGTAGTCGGGATGGCTCCAGTCCGAGTGGGAGTAGTACAGGCCGACCTTGAGTCCCTGCTCGCGCAGGGCGCCGGCATATCCGGCCACCAGGTCGCGGCCCACGTTCAGCTCGCCGTGGGCGCTGTCCCACAGGGCGACGCCGTCGTGGTGACGGCTGGTCAGCACGGCGTACCGGGCGCCGGCGCTCGCGAAGAGCTTCGCCCAGGCCCGCGGGTCGTAGCGGGAGGCCGTGAAGCGGTACAGCTGGGACATGTACCTGTCGTACGGCACGATGTCGTCGTAGAACGACCAGGACTCCTGGACGCCGTCCACGGCGTAGATCCCCCAGTGGACGAAGATCCCCAGCTTGGCGTCGGTGAACCACTGCTGCATCGGCACGGGTCAGCCCCTCCGCAGGCGCAGCGTGAGGATCTGGAAGGGCCGCAGCGTGACGGCGACTTCGTCGCCGTCGATGTCCGCGTCCTTGAGCGGCCGCTCCAGCAGGTCGGTCACCTGGGCCCCCGCGAGCGGGAAGCCGGTGCGCAGGACGCCGGCGGCCCGGCCGCCGCGGCATTCGTAGAGCCGTACGACGACGTCGCCGGAGCGGTCGTCGGCGAGCTTCACGGCCTCGACGGTCACGCCCTCGCCGGTCACGGAGACGACGGGCCGCGGGGCCCCGGCCGAGTCCGCGACGCGCAGGGGGAGGTTGAGGGCGTAGCCCTCGGCGACCGCGTCCTCGACGCCGGCTCCGGGCAGCAGCGCGTAGGTGAAGCGGTGGCGGCCCTGGTCGGCCTGCGGGTCGGGGACGCGCGGGGCGCGGACCAGGCTGAGGGCGACGGTGGTGGTCGTACCGCCGTCCTCGCGGACCGTGCGGGAGACGTCATGGCCGTACGTCGAGTCGTTGAGGACCGCGACGCCGTAGCCGGGTTCGGCGATGTGCACCCAGCGGTGGCCGGAGACCTCGAAGCGGGCCGACTCCCAGCTGGTGTTGGTGTGCGTGGGGCGCTGGACGTGGCCGAACTGGATCTCGGCGGAGGAGTGGGGGGCGCGGACGTCCACCGGGAAGGCCGCCTTGAGGATCTTCTCGGCTTCGTGCCAGTCGATCTCGGTCTCGATGTCGACGCGGGGACTGCCGGAGCGGAGGGTGATCGTCTGGGTGATCCGCGAACCCCGGCCGAAGGAGCGCTCGACCTTCAGGGCGCCGAGCAGGGGGTCCCGCTCCACGACGGTGATCGACTCGGCGTCCAGCAGGTCGGTGTAGCGGTTCTTGTAGTGCTTGTCGATGTCCCAGGCGTCCCAGTGGTTGGGCAGGTCCGTGTGCAGGCGCAGCAGGTTGCCCGGCCCGGCGAGGACCTCGCGGCCGGCGCGGAGGTCGCGGACGGAGGCGAGGGTGCCGTCGTCGGCGAGCTCGACGCGGACGAGGCCGTTGTCGAGGGTGCGGTCGGTGACGGTCACCGTGTCGTGGGTGGAGGTGTCGTCCAGCGGCGCGCTGCCGCCCGCCGGCACCCGCGCCACGCCGAGCCGGCCGTCGGCCGCGCGGACCACCTCGTCCCGGTCGAACGGGCTGGTGTTGAACACCCGTGCCTCGCCGGTGCCCAGCGCCGCCAGCGCGTCCCGCGTCAGCGTCTCCAGCTCCTCGGCGACGCGCGCGTACTCCGCCTCCGCCTCCCGGTGCACCCACGCGATGGACGAGCCCGGCAGGATGTCGTGGAACTGGTGGAGCAGGACCGTCTTCCAGAGGCGGTCGAGCCGCTCGTACGGGTAGGCGTGGCCCGGCGCGTGCAGGGCCGCCGTCGTCGCCCACAACTCCGCCTCCCGCAACCGGTGTTCGCTGCGGCGGTTGCCCTGCTTGGTGCGGGCCTGGGTGGTGTACGTGGCGCGGTGCAGCTCCAGGTACAGCTCGCCGGCCCACACCGGGGCGTCCGGGTACTCCTCGCGGGCGGCGGCGAAGAAGGCGTCCGGGTGCTCGACGCGGACCTTCGCGGAGCCCTCCAGGTCGGCCAGGCGCCGGGCGCGCTCCAGCATCTCGCGGGTGGGCCCGCCGCCGCCGTCGCCGTGGCCGAAGGGCGCCAGGGACGTCGTACCGCGGCCCTTGTCCTGGTAGTTGCGGACCGCGTGGGCCATCTCCTTGCCGGAGAACTCGACGTTGTAGGTGTCGACCGGCGGGAAGTGGGTGAAGACGCGGGTGCCGTCGATGCCCTCCCACCAGAAGGTGTGGTGCGGGAACTTGTTGGTCTGGTTCCAGGAGATCTTCTGGGTGAGGAACCAGTCGTTGCCGGCGAGCCGGGCGAGTTGCGGGTAGGCGGCGGTGTAGCCGAAGGAGTCCGGCAGCCACACACCCTTGGTCTCGATGCCGAACTGCTCCATGAAGAAGCGCTTGCCGTGGATCAGCTGGCGTGCCATGGCCTCGCCGCCGGGCAGGTTGCCGTCGGCCTCCACCCACATGCCACCGACCGGCGCCCAGCTGCCCTCGGCGACGGCCTTCTTGATCCGCTCCCAGACCTGCGGGTAGTTGTCGCGCACCCATTCGTACTGCTGGGCCTGCGAGCAGGCGAAGACGAACTCCTCGTACTCCTCGGCGAGCGCGGTGACGTTGGAGAAGGTGCGCGAGGTCTTGCGCTTGGTCTCCCGGATCGGCCACAGCCATGCCGAGTCGATGTGCGCGTGGCCGACGGCGGAGAGGGTGTGCGCGCTGGCGTGCGCGGGCTTGGCGAGGACGGGGCGCAGCACGTCGCGGGCGTCCGCCGCCGTGCCCGCGACGTCGTCGAGGTCGAGGGCGTCCATCGCGCGGTCAAGCGCGTGCGCGATCTCGTGCCGGCGCGGGTCGTGCTCGCCCAGCTCCAGCATCAGTTCGCGCAGTACCTGGACGTCGAGGAAGAGGTGCCAGACCTCCTCGTCGAGGATCGCGAGGTCGGCGCGGCGGAAGATGTAGAGGGGCTTGTCCCCGGAGGTGAGGACGTCGCCGAGGGGGGTCGGCGCCGCGAAGTCGTTCGCCAGGATGTCGGGGTTGGACGCCGCCTCGACCAGATAGTCGACCGATTCCCCGCCCACCGCCGGGTGCGCGACCGGCACGTACTGGTTCTGCGGGTTGACCGCTTTCAGCGGGGTGCCGTCCGCGCGGTGGACCAGGGCCTCGGCCTGGTTGCCCGGCCAGTCGCCGACGAAGCCGAGGTCGATGACCACCTCGACGCGCCGGCCCGCCCAGTCGGCCGGCACCTGCCCGCGCATCCGGAACCAGGTGGTGCCCCACGGCGGGCCCCAGGGGGTGTCCATGGCGAAGGGCGCGTATTGGGCGGCGGCGGCCTCCGTGAACGGCACCGGCTCGCCCGGCGCCTGCCAGGACTCGACCGTGAGCGGAACGGTGGCCGCGTAGATCGCGGGCCTGATGCGCTGGTTGTGGACGCGCTCGACGCGCTCCTCGATCCGGCGGCGTTCGTCGTGCATGGGACAACCCCTCCTGAGGGCTCTGCTTGAGGACCTGAGGGCTCTGCCGGAAGACCGGAGCGCTCTACTTGAGGTACGACAGGCCGGGGTGGACGGCCCTGTAGCCGTCGACGAGCCGCCGGGCCACGCCCACCGAGTCGACCAGCGGATGCAGCGCGAAGGCCTTCACGGCCGTCGTGCGGGAGCCGGAACCGGCGGCCGACAGCACCTCGCGCTCGACCGCCTTCACCGCGCAGACCAGGCCGGTGGCGTGGTCCGGCAGCGGGTCCGCGGCCACCGGGTGCGCGCCGTTGGCGTCGACCAGGCACGGCACCTCGATCACCGCCTCGGTGTCGAGCACCGAGAGCGTGCCGCGGTTGCGGACGTTGAGGATCAGCGTCGTGCGCTCGTCCCGGGCGATGGCCCGCATCAGCGCGAGGGCCACCTTCTCGTAGCCGCCGGAGAGGTCGTCGGCGTCGCGCTCGCCGGCGCCCGCCGTCTCACGGTTCTCCGCCATGTAGGTGGCCTCGCGCTCGGCGCGGGTGCGGTCCCAGGCCCGCAGCGCGGAGGCGTCCGGGTCGCGCGTCTGCTCGTAGAAGCGGGCCTGCTGGTCGCGGAGGAAGGCGCCGCGGGTCTGTTCGGCCTCCTGGTAGGCGCGGACGGCTTCCCGGTTGAAGTAGTAGTAGTGCAGGTACTCGTTGGGGATCGCGCCCAGCGAGCGCAGCCAGTCGGTGCCGAAGAGCTTGCCCTCCTCGAAGGAGCCGAGCAATTCGGGATCGGCGAGCAGGCGCGGCAGTTCGTCGCGGCCGGCGACGCGCAGACCGCGCACCCAGCCGAGGTGGTTGAGGCCGACGTAGTCGATCCACGCCTCGGCGGGGTTCGTCACGCCGAGCACGCGGGCGATCCGGCGGCCGAGGCCGACCGGCGAGTCGCAGATGCCGATGACGCGGTCGCCGAGGTGGCGGGACATGGCCTCGGTGACCAGTCCGGCCGGGTTGGTGAAGTTGATGACCCAGGCGTCGGGGGCGAGGCGCGCGACGCGCCGCGCGATGTCGACCGCCACCGGCACGGTCCGCAGACCGTAGGCGATGCCGCCCGCGCCGACCGTCTCCTGGCCGAGGACGCCCTCCGCGAGCGCCACCCGCTCGTCGTGGGCGCGGCCCTCCAGACCGCCGACGCGGATCGCGGAGAACACGAAGTCGGCGCCGCGCAGGGCCTCGTCCAGATCGGTGGTCGCGGTGACCTCGGGCGCGCCGGGCACCCCGGCGGCCTGTTCGGCCAGGACGCGGGTGACCGCGTGCAGCCGGCCGGCGTCCAGGTCGTGGAGCACGACGTGCGTGACCCGGCCCTCGGCGTGGTCGCCGAGGAGCGCCCCGTACACGAGCGGCACCCGGAATCCGCCGCCGCCCAGAATCGTCAGCCTCACGCTTGCACCTCTCCTGCCACGACCACGTCCACTCCGGCCTCCTCCAGGGAGGACCGGGTCGCCGGGTTCACCGGCGCGTTCGTCACCACCACGTCCAGGTCCTCGGGACCGCACACCTTCGCCATGCCCGTACCCGGGAACTTCGCGGCGTCGGCGAGCAGGACGACCTGGTCACCGGCCTTGATCATGGCGCGTTTGACCGGCACCTCGACGACCGTCGTGTCCATCACCTGTCCCCCGGGCCGCACCCCGCTGGTGCCGAGGAAGAGCCAGTCGGCGTGCAGCTGGCGGAGGTTGTCCTCGGTGAGGAAGCCCACCAGGGAGCGGTACTCGCGGCGGAGCATGCCGCCGAGCAGCACCAGTTCGATGCCCTCGTCGTCGGCGAGCTCCTCGTAGACCACGAGGTTGCTGGTGATCACCGTGAGCCGGCGGCCGTGCAGCTGCCGGGCCAGCCGGTAGGCGGTGGTGCCGATGTCGAGCAGCACCGACTGACCGTCCTCGATCATCGCGGCCGCGTGCACGGCTATGGCGTCCTTCGCGGGCACGCGCACTTCGGCGACCTCGGCGAAGGGCTGGTCGCCCTCCTCGGCCACGGCGCCGCCGTGGACCCGCGTGAGCAGGCCGTCCTCCTCCAGCTTCACCAGGTCACGGCGGACGGTGGCGGGGCTCACCCCCAGTTGCTCGGAGAGGTCGGTCACGGCCGCGGGGCCGCCGGACCGCAGGGCCCGCAGGATGAGTTGGTGTCGTCGTTCTGCCAGCACGCGATGCACAGTACTCGTCATCTTCAATCATCGCCATGCTCATTTCTGCTCGGGTATTGACCAAACTCCGCGAGGGGCGCACGATTCCGGTCACCGAATTGAAGAGTTTTGACGAGAGGACGTTTCCGTGGACGACGACCGGCCCGATGTGCTGCTGACCGGGCTGCTCTTCTACGACCTCGTCCTCACGGGTCTGGGCAGGCCCCCCACGCCGGGCGAGGAGATCTGGACGGCCGGCATGGGCTGCGGCCCCGGCGGGATCGCCAACCTGGCGGTGGCCGCCGCCCGGTTCGGTCTGCGCACCTCCCTGGCCACGGTGTTCGGCGACGACTTCTACGGCGCGTACTGCCAAGAGGTCCTCGCCGGCCAGGAGGGCGTCGGCCTCTCCCGGTCCCGCACCGCGGAGGGCTGGCACACCCCGGTCACCGTCTCCCTGGCCACCGGTCACGACCGGGCCCTCGTCACTCACGGCCAGGTGCCGCCGTACTCGCAGGACGCTTTGATGGGCGACCCGCCGCAGGCGCGCACCGCGCTCGTGCACCTGGAGGCGGAACCGCGCGAGTGGCTGGCGAAGGCGGCCGCGAACGGCACGCGGATCTACGCCGACGTCGGCTGGGACCCCACGCGGGAGTGGTCCCGCGACCTGCTCGGCCAGCTCGCCCTGTGCCACGCCTTCCTCCCCAACGAGACCGAGGCGATGGCCTACACCCGCGCCGACAGCGCCACGGCCGCGCTCGCCAGGCTCGGCGAACTCGTGCCGGTCGCGGTCATCACGCGCGGCGGCGACGGCGCGATGGCCGTCGACCAGACGACGGGCGAGTACGCGGACGTCCCCGCCCTCGACGTCGACGTCCTGGACGCCACCGGCGCCGGGGACGTCTTCGGCGCGAGCTTCGTCGCGGCCTCGCTCGGCGGCTGGCCGCTGGAGGAGCGGCTGCGCTTCGCCGTCCTGGCCGCCGGCCTGTCCGTGGGCCACCACGGCGGCGCCCTGGCCGCGCCCGGCTGGTACGGCGTCGACCGGTGGTGGCGCTCGCTGACCGACCCCGGCCTGCGGCGGGCGTACGGCTTCCTGGCGGACCGGCTGCCGGCGGATCCCGGGCCGCCCGTCGCCCACGCCCCCGTCACCCCGCCCGCACGACAGCACTGACTCCCCCCACTTGCCCGTCTCATGCGAAGTCCCGAACAGATCCGAAAGGCGGTGGGAGCTGTGCGGCTCTCACGAAGAGGCCTGCTGCGCGCGGGCCTGGCCGGTACGGCCGCCGCGGCGCTCGGCGGCCTGACGTCCGGCTGCGCCGTCCCGACCGGTTCGACCGGCCGGAACATGGTCCTGTGGTACTGGAGCGGCGGTCTGAGCGACACCGTCGTCAAGGAGGCCAAGGCGCGTTATGACAACGTCGTCAGCCTCAAGGCCCAGCAGATCGGCGGCTACTACCGCTCCAAGCTGATCACCACGATGGCCGGCCGCGCCCACATACCCGACATAGCCGGGCTCAAGGGCGAGGACATGGCGTCGTACCTGCCGAACGCCGACCAGTTCGTGGACCTGCGCACGCTCGGCGCGGAGAAGCTCAAGAGCCGGTACCTGGACTGGAAGTGGCAGCAGGCAGTCGCACCGGACGGCAGTCTGATCGGGTTCCCGATCGACGTGGGTCCGGTGGTGCAGTACTACCAGCCCGCCGTCTACGACAAGGCAGGGCTGCCGTCCGAGCCCGAGGACGTCTCGCGGGAGATGGACACCTGGGACAAGTTCTTCGCGGCCGGCGAGCAGCTGAGGAAGCGGGTGCCGGGCACATACATCCTGACCGACGTCGGCAGCGTCTTCGAGATGTCGATCGGCCAGGGGACCACACGGTTCGTCGACCGGGACCGCGTCTTCATCGGCGACGGCGAGCACGTCCGTGCCTGCTGGGACCGGGCCGTGGAGGCCAAGCGGCGCGGGATCGTCTCCGACATCGTGACAGGCACGCCGGACTCGATCTCGGCCACCGAGAAGGGGCAACTGCCCAGCCAGCTCAACGCCTCCTGGGCGGCGGGCGACCTCAAGCTCCAGTACCCGAAGACCGAGGGCAGATGGCGGGTCGCCGACTGCCCGGGCGGCCCCTCGAACGTCGGCGGCTCGTTCCTCGCGATCACCAAGGCGTGCCGGGAGCCCGAGCGGGCCTTCGAGATCATCACCTGGATGCTCGGCGCGGACAACCAGGCTCAGGGCTTCGTCGAGGCCGGCCTCTTCCCGTCCACCCCGGCCTCGTACGGGATGGCGAAGCTGCGCGAGCCCGACCCGTTCTTCGGCGACCAGATCACGATGGACGTCTTCGGTCCGGCCGCGGAGCAGATCCCGGTCGCCTTCAACAGCCCGTACGACATCGCGCTCGGGCAGCCGATCCGGGACGAGATCAAGAACGTCGGTGTCCTCGGCAAGGACCCCCGCACAGCCTGGAGGGACGCCATGAGCAAGTGCCGGCGGATCGCGGACCACCTGGGGGTGAGCTACTGATGGCGACGCTCCCCGCGGTGGACAAGCCCCCGGCGGCCGTGGCGGACCCGCCCGCCGCGCGGCCCCGCACCGGCATCCGCAAGTACTGGCACCTCTACGCCGCGATCTCCCCCTTCTACATCCTCTTCCTCGCCTTCGGCCTGGTCCCCGTCGGCTTCTCGCTCTTCCTCTCCTTCCACCGCTGGGACGGCCTGGGCTCGATGGAGTGGGCGGGCCTGGCGCAGTACCAGTACCTGCTGACCGACAGCGACTTCTGGCAGTCGATCGGGAACACGGTCGTCATCTGGGCGCTGGCCACCATCCCCATGCTCTTCATCGCCATGGTGACGGCCGTGATGCTCAACTCGGCGGTGCGGCTCAAGAACGTCTACCGGTTCGCCTACTTCCTGCCGAACGTCACCTCGATCGTCGCGGTCGCGATCATCTTCGGTTCCGTCTTCTCCACCAACTTCGGCCTGGTGAACGCCCTGTTGCAGGCCGTCGGCCTGGACCAGGTGGCATGGCTGAACACGCCGTGGGGCATCAAGGTCGCCATCGCCACGCTGATGACCTGGCAGTGGACCGGCTACAACGCGATCATCTTCCTCGCCGGGCTCCAGACCATCCCGGGCGATCTGTACGAGGCGGCCCGGATCGACGGCGCCGGTCCCGTGCAGACGTTCTTCCGGATCACGCTGCCGCTGATGCGGCCGGTGCTGCTGTTCGTGCTGGTCGTCTCGACGGTCACCGGACTCCAGAGCTTCGCCGAACCGCAGGTGCTGCTGCAGACGACGGCGAACGAGTCGACCTTCTCCGGCGGCCCCGACCACGCCGGGCGGACCATGGTCCTCTACTTCTTCCAGCAGACCTTCGACAACAACGACTTCGGCTACGGCGCCGCCGTGGCGTGGGGCATCTTCCTCGTCGTCGTGCTCTTCTCGATCATCAACTGGCGGCTGGTGCAGCGCCGGGGCGAAGACTAGGGAGGCCCCCTCACCATGGCATCCACCATCAAGGGCTCCCGGCGCCGGGGCATCGCACTCCACGTGGTGCTGGTCCTCGGGCTGCTGCTGTCGGCCTTCCCCTTCTACTGGGCCGTGATCATGTCGACCCGCACGTCGACCGAGATCTTCTCCTACCCGCCCAAGCTGCTGCCGGGCTCGCACTTCGGCGAGAACGTCAGCCACCTCTTCGACAACATCGACTTCTTCGGCTCGATGCTCAACTCCCTGCTGGTCGCCGTGTCGGTGACGGTGCTGGTGCTCTTCTTCGACTCGCTGGCGGCCTTCGTCTTCGCGAAGTTCAGGTTCCCCGGCAGGGGCCTGCTGTTCGGGCTGCTGATGTTCATCTTCATGGTGCCGGCGCAGCTGGCGGCCATCCCGCAGTTCGTGATCATGGCGAAGATCGGCTGGATCGGTTCCGTGACCGCGCTGATCGTCCCGGCCGCGGCCAACGCGTTCGGCATCTTCTGGATGCGCCAGTACATGAAGGGCGCGATCCACGACGAGCTGCTGGACGCCTCGAAGCTGGACGGCGCCGGGTTCCTGCGCCAGTACTGGCACGTGGCGCTGCCGGTGGTGCGGCCGGGTTTGGCCTTCCTCGGCATCTTCACGTTCATGGCCCAGTGGAACGACTACGCCTGGCCCCTGATCGCCCTCACCAACCCCGACAACGTCACCCTCCAGGTCGCCCTCTCCCAGCTCAACGGCAACCACGGCACCACCGACTACGGCATGGTGATGACCGGCGCCCTGCTCGCGCTGATCCCGCTGCTGATCGTCTTCGCCATCGGCGCCCGGCAGATCATCGGCGACCTCGCCAAGGGGCAGTCCGCGAATGACCGCGCCGTTCTCCTGGCTCCGCCCCTGGGAGGCACCCGAGGTGACCTCCTGGGGGCGGCTGCCGATGTGTGCCGTCGACCGGCGTCACCAGGCCGTCCCGCTGGACGGCGAATGGCGCTTCCAGCTGCTGCCCGCGCCGGACTCACCGGTGGGCGACGCATGGGGCTCGGCGCGGGTGCCGGGCGCCTGGACCCTCCAGGGCACGGACGATCTGCCGCAGTACACCAACGTGCGGATGCCGTTCGCGCAGTTCCCGCCGCACGCGCCCGCCGCCAACCCCACCGGCGTGTACGAGCGTGCGGTCGAGGTGCCGGGCGGCTGGGCCGGGCGGCGGATCGTGCTCCAGGTGGGGGCGGCCGAGAGCGTGCTGCTCGTGCAGGTGGACGGGCGGCCGGTGGGGATCTCCAAGGACTCGCACCTGGCGGCGGAGTTCGACCTGACGCATATCGTGCGCCCCGGCTCGTCCGCCGTGGTCCGGCTGACCGTCGTGAAGTGGTCGGACGCCTCGCACATCGAGGACCAGGACCAGTGGTGGCACGGCGGGATCACCCGGCCGGTGCTGCTGTACGCCACGGACCCGCTGTACCTGGCGGACGTGACCGTGCGGGCACGGCGCGACGGTGACCTGCGGGTGGACTGCCAGGTGCGGGACGCGGGCGGCGGGCTGCCCGCGGGGTGGTACGTCGACGGGGAGCTGGACGGCCGGCCGCTCACGCGGGACGCGGAGTTCGACCGGGCCAACGCCGAGGACGAGCGGGTCTCCGGCTTCCTCGGCGAGGCGCGTCTGCGCGCCACGGTGCCCGACGTGCGCGCCTGGACCGCCGAGACGCCCGAGCTGTACGGCCTGACCGTCCGGCTGCGCCGCGCCGACGGGACGGTCGCCGACTCCTCGTACCACCGCGTCGGCTTCCGGGACGTCGAGATCGCCGGCCGGGACCTGCTGATCAACGGGGAGCGGGTGTTCGTCCGGGGGGTGAACCGGCACGACTTCCATCCGCTGACCGGCCGCACGGTGTCGTACGACGACATGCGCGCGGACCTCGTGCTGCTGAAGCGCTTCGGGTTCAACGCGATCCGCACCGCCCACTACCCGAACGACCCGGCCCTGTACGACCTGGCCGACGAGCTGGGCCTCTACGTCGTCGACGAGGCGGACGTCGAGTCGCACGACCACGCCCACGAGATCGCCGACGACCCGCGTTATCTGGCCGCCTTCGTGGACCGCGTCTCGCGGATGGTGCTGCGGGACAAGAACCACCCGTCGGTCATCATCTGGTCGCTGGGCAACGAGTCCGACTACGGCGCGAACCACGACGCGGCGGCCGGGTGGGTGCGGCGGCACGACCCCACCCGGCCGCTGCAGTACGAGGGCGCCGCCAAGCGCGGCTGGGCGGACCCGGACGTGGCGTCCGACATCGCCTGCCCGATGTACGCGCCGATCGAGGAGTGTGTCGCGCACGCGCTGTCCGGGCGGCAGACGAAGCCGCTCATCCAGTGCGAGTACTCGCACGCCATGGGCAACAGCAACGGCACCCTGGCCGACCACTGGGCCGCCATCGAGGCCACCCCGGGTCTTCAGGGCGGCTTCATCTGGGAGTTCTGGGACCACGGCATTCTCCAGGACGTGAGCGACGGAAGACCGGCCGGGCGCGCGGGCGCCGGGCTCTACGAGCGTGGTGTCGCCGCGCCCGGCCACCGCTGGGCGTACGGCGGCGACTTCGGCGAGGTGCCCCACGACGGCGCCTTCATCGCGGACGGCGTGGTCTTCCCGGACCGGACGCCCAAGCCGGTGCTGTACGAGCACCGGGAGATCGCGGCACCGGTGCGGCTGGAGTGCCTCCGGCACGAGGGGCCCGTGATCCGCAACCACCAGCACTTCCGTGGCCTGGACTGGCTGGCCGCCGAGTGGCAGCTGTCCCTCGCGGACGGCCGGACGCTGAGCGCACCGGCCGAGCTCCCCGAGCTGCGGCCGGGTGAGACGGCGGCGGTGCCCTTGCCGTTCGAGCTGCCCGAGGACGCGGACGAGGCCTGGCTGACGCTGCGGGTGACGACCGCGCGGGACGAGCCGTGGGCGCCGCGCGGCACCGTCGTGTGCCTGCCCCAGGTACGGCTCCGGGCGGCCCCCGTGCGGCGGAACCTTCCGGTGGCCGACCGGACCGTCGAGGTCGACACGGACGGGCTGCTGGTCCACCCCCTGCTGATCGCCGCCCCCACGCTGTCGCTGTGGCGGGCGCCCACCGACAACGACGAGCTGGGCGGCATGGCGGACCGCTGGCGGGAGTGGGGGCTCGCCGCGCCTGCCCGCAGGCTGATCGCCGTACGCCGGGCGGGCGCGAGCGTCGGCGTGCTCGTGGAGTACGTCTGCGAGGCCGGCGTCGTCCGGCACGAGCAGGTGTTCACGGCCGTCGAGGGCGGGATCCACGTCGAGGAGTCGGCGGAGCTGCCCGCGACGCTGGACGACGTGGCCCGGGTCGGGTCGGTGTTCGAGACGGTGGCCGGGCTGAACCTGCTGGAATGGTTCGGGCAGGGGCCCTGGGAGTCGTATCCGGACCGCAGCGCGGGCGCGCCGGTCGGCCATCACGCACTCCCCGTGGACGAGTTGTTCACCCCGTATCTGCGACCGCAGGAGAGCGGCGGCCGGCACGGCGTACGGCAGTTCAGGCTGTCGGCGCCGGACGCCACCGGACTCGCGGTGGAGCTGGGGCGGCCCAGCCAGATCTCCGTCACCCGCCACCGTGCCGCGGACCTCGCCGCGGCCTCCCACCACGACGAACTCGTCCCGCGGGACGGCTGCGTCGTGCACATCGACGCCGCCCACCGCGGCCTGGGCACCGCCTCGTGCGGGCCCGACACCGCGCCGGAGTACCTCGTCCCTACCGGCACCCACCGCTGGGGCTGGACCCTGCGCGTGCTCTGACCCGGTCGCCTTTCCGACTCGCCTCTCACCTCGCTTCCCACTTCGCTTCCACCTCGCCGCCCACGGAGCAGACGTGTGTACTTCGCATGACCAGCAGCAGGGGGAATCCCCGCAGGCCGACGCCGGCAGACGCAACTTCCTGCGGGCCACCGCACTGATCGGCGCCGCCGCCACCGCCGGGGTCGCGCTGCCCGCCACCGCCGCCGAGGCGGCCGGGCAGGAGCGGTGGCGACCGGATCCGCAGAGCCGGCGCTTCACGTTCGCCGTGATGCCGGACACGCAGTACCTGTTCGACGGGCCCAGCATCGACCCCGAGCCGATCGAGGCCTCCCTGCGTTTCCTGCTGGAGCAGGGCCGCGAGGAGAACATCGTCTTCCTGTCCCACCTGGGCGACGTCACGGAGAACGGCACCGCGGCCGAGGTCGAGGCGGCGAGCCGGGCCTTCCGGATCCTCGACCGGCACGGCGTCGGCTACAGCGTGCCCGCGGGCAACCACGACGTCCGGTCGTCCACCGACGACCAGCGCGGGCCGACCCCGTTCCTGGACGCCTTCGGGCCCGGGCGCCACCAGGGCAAGGACACCTTCGGCGGCGCCTCGCCCGACGGCTACAACACCTTCCACCTCTTCGAGGCGGCCGGGCGCGAGTGGCTGGTGCTCTGTCTGGACTGGCGGCTGTCCGCGAAGGGATTCGCCTGGGCGAAGGAGGTCATCGCCCGGCACCCGCAGGCCCCCGTCATGCTCACCACGCACGAACTGGTGTACGGCGACGACGCGCTCTCCGCGTACGGGCAGACGCTCTGGGACCAGTTGATCGCGGAACACGACCAGATCTTCCTCACCCTCAACGGTCACTACTGGCCCGCCGCCCGCGCGGTGCGCCGCAACGCCGCCGGGAACGACGTCCACCTGCATCTGACGAACTACCAGAACCGTTACTACGGCGGCGCGGCGATGATCCGCCTCTACCGCTTCGACCTCGACCGGAACACCATCGACGTCGAGACGATCTCCCCCTGGATCCTGGGCCGGGCCGCCAAGGGGCTCAACGCGCTGGAGCGGCGGGAGAGCGAACTGACCGGCCCGCAGGACCGGTTCTCCGTGGAGATCGACTTCGAGCGGCGGTTCGCGGGCTTCGCCCCGGTGCCCGCCCGGCCCGCGCGGCCGGCCGCCGCGATGCTGGTGCGGGGCACGGTCGCGTACTGGCGCTTCGACGGCCATGACGAGGGCGCGGCCGTCGCCGGCACCGTCCGTGATCTGTCGGGGCGGGGCAACGACCTCACCGTCGTGCGGGTGGGCGACGGCGCCCTCACCTGGTCGGCCGGCCACCACCCGGACCAGCCGGGACACGGCAGCCTGCGGTTCCACGGCGACAAGTCGCCGCTGCGCGGCGCCTACCTGCGCACGGTGGACGGCGCGCCGCTCAACTCGGCGACCTTCGTGCGGGGTTACACCGTCGAGGCCTTCTACAAGGTGCCGGACACCTGGAGCGGTTCCCGCAACGCCTGGGGCGGGCTGGTGAGCCGGACCGGCACGGGCGGCGCCGCGGGCAAGACCGAGGGCGACCCCGACGAGCCGCTCGCCACGCTGTCGCTCTCCGACGGGCCCGGCCCGCAGTGGGCCGTGCGGCCGGTCGACCAGCAGGGCATCGCCACGAACTGGGGCCACGAGACGGGCCGGGGGACCTGGTGGCACGTGGCCGTCGTCAACGACGGGCGGCACACCACGATGTACGTCGAGGGCTGCCCCGTGGTGCGCAACCCCACGGCCCGCTCGGTCGGGCTGACCTCGCTCGGGCTGCCCTGGCTGCTCGGCGGCTACGAGTACGGGGGCCGCATCGACCAGATCCACCACGGGTGGCTCGGCGACGTCCGGATCGTCGACCGCGCCCTGCCCGTCCCCCAGTTCATGAACCACTGAGCCCTACGCCGACCCTTCGAGGAACGTCATGACCGAGCAGCAGCTGCCCGAGTGGGCCGACCCCACCGTCCCGCCCGCCGACCTCGACCCGCAGGGTGTGTCCCGGCGCCAGCTCCTCGCCACGGCGGGCCTGTTCGGCACGACGTTCGCCCTGGGGACCGCCTCCCCGGCGGCCGCCGGCGGGCGCCCCCCGGGCGGCGGCGACCCGCGCCTGGCCTACCTCGTGGGCGACCACCACATCCACTCCGTCTACAGCCACGACGCGAAGCACACCTTCTCCCAGCTGGCCAAGGCGGGCGCCGGGTACGGCCTGGACTGGATGGTGTTCACCGAGCACTCCAACGTCGGGCACGCCGACCTCGGCGCCGCGCTGGAGCACGAGGAGATCCGCAGGGCCCGTGCCGAGAACCCGCGACGGCTGATCTTCCAGGGCCTGGAGTGGTACATCCCGGCCGCCGAGCACTGCACGGTCCTCACGGCGCCCGGCCCCCATGAGGTCGACCTGCTCACCCGCTTCGAGCGCGCCTTCGACGGCAAGCTGCTCGGGTGGACCGAGGGCGCGCCGGGCCACGCGGACACGGCCCGCAACGAGGCGCACGCGGTCGAGGCCATCCAGTGGCTGGCCGAGCAGCGCCGCACCGGCTACGTCGACGACGTGCTGGTGCTCGCCAACCACCCGATGCGCCTCGGCATCGACTCCCCGCACGAGATGCGCGCCTGGCGGGACGCGGCTCCGGAAGTCATGATCGGCATGGAGGGCGCGCCGGGCGCCCAGGGTGCCGCGATCCCCGGCCTGCGGGGTACGACCTCGATCCGCGGCGAGTACGAGAACAAGCCGTCCGCCCAGTCCTGGCCCGGCTACCCGGCGGACGCCTACCTCACCTACGGCGGCTTCGACTGGGCGACCGCGACGGTCGGCGGCCTGTGGGACGCCCTGCTCTCCGAGGGCAAGCTGTTCTCGGTCACCAGCAACTCCGACGCCCACCGGATCGTCTTCGACACCTGGAAGAACGGCGACTGGCAGCCCGGTCAGACCTTCGACAACACCGGCCGGCTGCCCGACCCGGTGAACACCGGCACCCCGCAGCCCGGCAGCGACTTCTGGCCCAACCAGTTCAGCCGCACCCACGTCGGCGTCACGCGGTACGGCTACCGCGCGGTGATGGAAGGCCTGCGCACCGGCCGGGTCTGGCTCGACCACGGGCATCTGCTCGACGGCCTGGAGGTGCGTCTGAGGCGGGACCGCGACCACTCCCGGGGCGTCACGCTGGGCGGCCGGCTGCGGGTCGGCAAGGGCGAGCGGCTCACCCTGTACGTCACGGTGACCACGGCCTCGCGCCACAACCCGGCCGGGATCCTGCCCCGATTGGCGCACGTCGACGTCGTCCGGGGCACCGTGCGCGGCCCGGCCGCCGACCGGGACAGCTGGCGTGCGCCCGACACCCGGGTCGTGCACAGCACGGAGGTGGGCGGCCGCAAGGGGACGTACACCCTGCGCATTCCGCTCACCGCGGGGGACGAGTCGTTCTACGTCAGGCTGCGCGGCAGCGACGGCAAACGGCACGGCGCCGGGTACCTCGGGGCGTCCGTCGACCCGCACGGGCCGGTCACGCACGCGCCGGGCGACGGTGACCCGTGGGCGGACACGTGGTTCTATTCGAACCCTGTCTTCGTCGATGTGACAGGATCTCGAAGCGTCAACTGATGCCCCTCACCGCCTCGTTGACCGCTTGACCGCCTTCACGGCCGGCGCTTCCACCGCGGGCGCACCGGGCGCACCGAGCTGGGCGGAGACCGGCGCGACGTCCACGGACCCGATGGGCGGCGGCCAGGGGCTCGCCTCCCGGGCGGACGGTTCGCTGCAACGACCGCCGTCGCCAGGATCCAGCCGTCCTCTTCCGGCGTCAGGTCGTTGGTCTCACTCACGCCGGGACTTCGACGTGCCGCGTTCGCCCTGTCAATCGCCGTGCTGAGCAGGCCATGCCGCCCCAGTGCCGGCCCGTGCCGCCCGGCGGGGCGCCCGGCCACCCCTCCGACTTCGTCGACTCGATCCCGCCGCGGAAATCGTCGGCGGACGCCCGAGCGGTCCGCCTTCATCACTTGAACTCCCTTGCCCCGCAACCACTTTCTCGGTTGCACCTCTTGACGGCCGCGGTGCCCGGGAGCACATTGTCCGCGCACCCCTTGTCTGAGAGCGCTCTCAAACACCCCCCACGGGTGCTCTCGGGCAGGGCGTGCGCGCATACCCACTCCCGTACCGAGAGGCACCCCATGAGCGAAACCTCCGGCACCCCCCGCAGACGCGGGCCCTACCGGCGGGCCCTGCTCGCCGTCCTGAGCACGCTGGGCCTCGCCGCGCTCGCCGCCACGGCGGTGACGCCGAGCGCGACCGCCGCCGCGCCGCCGCCCCCGTCGGGCTGGACGCGGGTCTTCGTCGACGACTTCGACGGGGCCTCCGGCTCCGGCGTCAACACCGCCAACTGGCAGTACGCGACCGGGAAGGGCTACCCGGGCGGCCCCACCAACTGGGGCACCGGCGAGATCGAGACGATGACGTCCAGCACCAGCAACGTCTCCCTGGACGGCAGCGGCAACCTCCGTATCACCCCGCGCCGCGACGCCGCCGGCAACTGGACGTCGGGCCGCATCGAGACCAACCGCACCGACTTCCAGCCTCCGGCCGGCGGCACCCTGCGCGTCGAGGCGCGCATCCAGATGCCCAACGTGACCGGCGCCGCCGCCCGCGGCTACTGGCCCGCCTTCTGGATGCTGGGCGCGCCGTTCCGCGGCAACTACTGGAACTGGCCGGGCGTCGGCGAGCTGGACATCCTGGAGAACGTCCAGGGCCTCAACACCGTCTGGTCGACGATGCACTGCGGCACCTCACCCGGCGGCCCGTGCAACGAGACCACGGGCATCGGCGGTTCGGCGCCCTGCCCCGGCTCCACCTGCCAGTCCGGCTTCCACACGTACCGCATGGAGTGGGACCGCTCGAACAGCGTCGAGGAGATCCGCTTCTACGTCGACAGCACACACTTCCACACCGTGCGGGAGAACCAGGTCGACGCGACCACCTGGACGAACGCCACGGACCACGGCTTCTTCATCATCCTCAACGTGGCGATGGGCGGCGGCTTCGTGGACGCGTTCGGCGGCGGCCCGGACGCGGCCACGGTGCCGGGGCACCCGATGGTCGTCGACTACGTACAGGTGCTGTCGTCCCAGGGGGGCGGTACCACGCCCCCTCCGACCGGTAACCGGGACGCCTACGGCACCATCCAGGCCGAGTCACACGACGGGCAGTCCGGCACGATGACCGAGGGGACCTCCGACACAGGCGGCGGCCAGAACATCGGCGCGCTGGCAGGCGGTGACTGGGCGCTGTACCGGGGCGTCAACTTCGGCTCCTCACCGGCGAGGCAGTTCAGCGCCCGGGTCGCGAGCGGCGCCGGACCGGGCGTGAGCGGGCTGGTCGAGGTGCGCCTGGACAGCCGTACCAGCGCGCCCGTCGGAAGCTTCGCGGTCGGCAACACCGGCGGCTGGCAGTCGTGGCGCACGATCCCCGCCAACATCTCGTCGGTGACGGGCACCCACGACGTCTACCTGACCTTCACCAGCGGCCAGCCGGCCGACTTCGTGAACGTGAACTGGTTCACCTTCGGCCGCTGAGCGGCCGTTCCATCCCGGGCGGGGCCCACGGGCGCGTGGGCCCCGTTGCCGTGCCGGCTTGCCGTGTCGGCTTGCCGTCTCTGCTTGCCGTGTCCGCTTGCCGTCACCGCAGCTCCGCGCGGAACGCCGCCGGCGTCATCTCCGTGTGCTGGTGGAAGAACTTCGAGAAGTTCGCCGCGTCGGGGAAGCCGACCGCCACGCCGACGCGGCCGATGGGCAGGTCGGTGTGGGCGAGGAGGCGCTTGGCCTCCAGGACGACGCGTTTGTCGATGAACGCCTTGGGGGTGTCGCCGGTGGCGGCGCGGACCGTGCGGACGAGGGTGCGGCGGGAGTAGCCGAGGGCGTCGGCGTAGGCGCTGACGCTGTGGTTGGTGGCGAAGTCCCGCTCGACCGCCTCCCGGAAGAGCGTGAAGGTGGTGCCCGCCTGCTGCTCCGCCGCCGTCGCCGAGCTGGCCGCCAGATGGGACAGGCGGAGCAGGAACGCGCTGAGGGAGTGGCGCAGCACCGCGGTGTGCAGGCTCAGGGGGAGCGTCGCCGTGTCCTCGTACTCACGTCGCAGATGCGCCAGCGAGGCGTACAGGGACGCGAGCTGGGTGGCGTCGGGGTGGAGCAGGGGCGGGAGGTCGTAACGGTACAGGCCCGTGGCCTCGACCGTGGCCCTCGGGAGGAAGCCGGGCTGCATGGTCAGGACCGTTCCGCGGTACTCGCCCGGGGCCGTGAAGCGGTGCACCTGCCCCGGGCGGATCCACAGCACGTCGCCGGCCTTCGCCTCGTACTCGGTGAAGTCGACCATGTGCCGTACGGGTCCGCCGCCGAAGACCATCACGATATGGAAATCGATGCGGTGAATGCGGTCCAGCGGAGCGTGGGAGTGCCAGTCGATGCCGGGGTCCATCACGCCGACCTGCATACCGACGCCGCAGACGCTCTGCTCGACCGGGAAGGCGAACGTCCGGATGCCGTCCCCCTTGCCACCACCTTGGATAGTTCTGTCCGCCATGTCCTTCTCGTGCCACCTCGACGTCCGCGGGAGTGTCCCACTTTCACCACAGGCTGGCACACCCGAACCTTCCCGCAAAAAAGTCAGACTTTTAAGGTCGAACGCGTCCGACCAGCCAGAACACTGGTTTCAATGACCTTCTGAAGAGGACTGCCTACAGATGAGCACGCAGACACCCGACGGGCCCGGCGACTTCGAGTGGACCGATCTCGACCGGCGTGCCGTCGACACCGCCCGCCTGCTGGCGGCCGACGCCGTACAGCAGGTCGGGAACGGCCACCCCGGCACCGCGATGAGCCTGGCCCCGGCGGCGTACACGATCTTTCAGAAGGTGATGCGGCATGACCCGGCGGACCCGGAGTGGACCGGCCGTGACCGCTTCGTCCTCTCCCCCGGCCACACCTCGCTCACCCTCTACACCCAGCTCTTCCTCGCCGGGTACGAATTGGGCCTGGACGATCTGAAGGCCTTCCGCACGCACGGCTCGAAGACCCCGGGTCACCCGGAGTACGGCCACACCGCCGGCGTCGAGACCACCACCGGGCCGCTCGGGCAGGGCGCCGCCAACGCCGTGGGCATGGCGATGGCGGCCCGCTACGAGCGCGGTCTGTTCGACCCGGACGCCCCCGAGGGCACCTCGCCCTTCGACCACACCGTCTGGGCGATCGTCTCCGACGGCGACCTGGAGGAGGGCGTGTCCGCCGAGGCCTCCTCCCTGGCGGGCCATCAGAAGCTCGGCAACCTCGTCTTCCTCTACGACGACAACCACATCTCCATCGAGGGCGACACCGCGACCGCCTTCTCCGAGGACGTGTTGAAGCGCTACGAGGCCTACGGCTGGCACACCCAGCGCGTCGAGCCCGCCGAGAACGGCGACATCGACGTCCACGCGCTGTACGCGGCGCTGCGGGCGGCCCAGGCCGAGACGGAGCGCCCGTCCCTCGTCGCGATGCGCACGATCATCGCCTGGCCGGCGCCGAACGCGCAGAACACCGAGGCCTCGCACGGCTCGGCACTGGGGGCGGCCGAGATCGCGGCCACCAAGCGGGTGCTGGGCTTCGACCCGGAGAAGACCTTCGAGGTCACCGAGGAGGTGCTCGCCCACACCCGCCGGGCCCTCGACCGGGGCGCCGAGGCGCACGCCGCCTGGGACCGGCGGATCGCCGCCTGGCGGGAGGCCGACCCGGAGCGGGCCGCCGAGTTCGACCGTGTCAGCAGGGGCGAGCTGCCCGTGGGCTGGGCGCAGAAGCTCCCGGTCTTCGAGGCCGGCCAGTCGATCGCGACGCGCGCCGCCTCCGGTAAGGTGCTCCAGGCGCTCGGACCGGTGATCCCCGAGCTGTGGGGCGGCTCCGCCGACCTGGCCGGCTCGAACAACACCACCATCGACAAGGCCTCGTCCTTCCTGCCGAAGGGCAATCCGCTGCCGGAGGCCGACCCGTACGGCCGTACGATCCACTTCGGCATCCGCGAGTTCTCGATGGCCGCGGCGATGAACGGCATCGCCCTGCACGGCAACACCCGCGTCTACGGCGGCACCTTCCTGGTCTTCTCCGACTACATGCGCAACGCCGTGCGCATGTCGGCGCTGATGCAGCTGCCCGTGACGTACGTCTGGACGCACGACTCCATCGGCCTCGGTGAGGACGGGCCGACGCACCAGCCCGTCGAGCACCTCGCCGCCCTGCGCGCGATCCCGGGGCTGAACGTCGTCCGTCCGGCCGACGCCAACGAGACCGCCGTCGCCTGGGCCGAGATCCTGCGCCGGCACACGACGAACCCGGCCCCGCACGGCCTCGCCCTCACCCGCCAGGGCGTACCGACGTACGAGCCGAACGAGGACGCGGCGCGGGGCGGTTACGTGCTGTTCGAGGCCGAGGGCGGCAGGCCCCAGGTCGTCCTCATCGCCACCGGCTCCGAGGTGCGGCTGGCCGTCGAGGCGCGCGAGCGGCTCCAGGAGGCCGGTGTGCCGACCCGGGTGGTGTCGATGCCGTCCGTGGAGTGGTTCGAGGAGCAGCCGCGCGAGTACCGCGAGCGGGTGCTTCCGCCGTCCGTGAAGGCGCGTGTCGCTGTCGAGGCGGGGGTGGGTCTGACGTGGTACCGCTTCGTAGGTGACGCAGGACGCATCGTCTCCCTCGAACACTTCGGCGCCTCGGCCGACGCCACGACCCTGTTCGCCGAGTTCGGCTTCACCGCCGAGAACGTCGTCGCAGCGGCCAAGGAATCGCTCGCTGCCGCGCGTGGTTGATCCGATCGCAAGAAAGAAGATGATCACTGTGACCGAAGCATCCGCCACCGCGGGAGCACTCAAGCGCCTGTCCGACGAGGGTGTGTCGATCTGGCTGGACGACCTGTCGCGCCGCCGGATCACATCCGGCAACCTCGCCGAACTCGTCGCGACCAGGCACGTCGTGGGCGTCACCACCAACCCGTCCATCTTCCAGGCCGCCATCGGCTCCGGCGAGGGGTACGAGGAGCAGCTCGCCGACCTCGCCGAGCGGGGCGTCACGGTCGACGAGGCCGTGCGCATGATGACCACCGCCGACGTCCGGGCCGCCGCAGACGTCCTGCGGCCGGTGTACGAGGCCACCGGCGGCCGGGACGGCCGGGTCTCCATCGAGGTCGACCCGCGTCTCGCGCACGACACCCGCGCCACCGTCGCCGAGGCCCGGCAGCTCGCCTGGCTCGTCGACCGGCCCAACGTCATGATCAAGATCCCGGCGACGAAGGCGGGCCTGCCGGCCATCACCGAGGTGATCGGCGCCGGTATCAGCGTCAACGTCACGCTGATCTTCTCGCTGGAGCGCTACCGCGAGGTCATGGACGCCTATCTCGCCGGTCTGGAGAAGGCGCAGGCGGCCGGGATCGAGCCGGCCGGCATCCACTCCGTGGCGTCCTTCTTCGTCTCCCGCGTCGACAGCGAGATCGACAAGCGGCTGACGGTCATGGGCACGCCCGAGGCGCTGGCCCTGAAGGGCCGGGCGGCGCTCGCCAACGCGCGGCTCGCCTACGCGGCGTACGAAGAGGTGTTCGGCTTCGCCGGCCACGCGACACCGGCGAGTGACCGCTGGACCGTGCTGGCCGGGTCGCGGGCGAACAAGCAGCGCCCGCTCTGGGCCTCGACCGGCGTGAAGGACCCCGCGTACAAGGACACCCTGTACGTGGAGGACCTGGTCGCGCCCGGCACGGTCAACACCATGCCGGAGGCCACGCTGAACGCCACCGCCGACCACGGTCAGATCAACGGCGACACCGTGAGCGGCGGCTACGCGCAGGCGCGGGCCGATCTGGCCGCGGTGGAGCGGCTGGGGATCTCCTACGACGAGGTGGTGCGGCAGCTGGAGGACGAGGGGGTCGCCAAGTTCGAGGCGGCCTGGCAGGAGCTGCTGGACGCCGTGACGAAGTCGCTGACGGGCAAGGGAGTTGACGGGGAATGAGCACCGAACCGACCACAGGGGCGCAGGTCGCCGGGGAGGCGTCGGGGCCGGCCGGGCCCTCCCCTGACTGGAGCAACCCGCTGCGCGACGCCCGGGACCGTCGCCTGCCCCGGATCGCCGGCCCCTCGGGGCTGGTCATCTTCGGCGTCACGGGTGACCTGTCCCGCAAGAAGCTGATGCCTGCCGTCTACGACCTGGCCAACCGGGGCCTGCTGCCGCCGGGCTTCTCGCTCGTCGGGTTCGCCCGCCGGGACTGGGCGGACCAGGACTTCGCGGAGGTCGTGCACGACGCGGTGCGCGAGTACGCGCGCACGCCGTTCCGCGAGGAGGTCTGGCAGCAGCTCGCCGAGGGCATGCGGTTCGTCCCAGGCGACTTCGACGACGACGACGCGTTCAAGCAGCTGCGCTCGGCCGTCGACGAACTGGACGCCTCCCGGGGCACCAGCGGCAACTACGCCTTCTACCTCTCGGTGCCACCGAAGTTCTTCCCGAAGGTCGTCCAGCAGCTGAAGAAGCACGGGCTGGCCGACGCGCCGCGGGGCTCCTGGCGGCGAGCGGTGATCGAGAAGCCGTTCGGCCACGACCTGAGGTCGGCCCAGGAGCTCAACACGATCGTGCACGACGTGTTCGACCCGGAGCAGGTGTTCCGGATCGACCACTACCTGGGCAAGGAGACCGTCCAGAACATCCTGGCGCTGCGCTTCGCCAACCAGATGTTCGAACCGATCTGGAACCGGTCCTTCGTCGACCATGTGCAGATCACGATGGCCGAGGACATCGGCATCGGCGGCCGCGCCGGCTACTACGACGGCATCGGCTCGGCGCGCGACGTCATCCAGAACCACCTCCTTCAGCTGATGGCCCTCACCGCGATGGAGGAACCCGCCTCCTTCGACGCGTCCTCGCTGCTGATGGAGAAGCTGAAGGTCCTGAAGGCGGTGAAGCTGCCCGAGGACCTCGGTCTGCACACCGTGCGCGCCCAGTACACGGGGGCCTGGCAGGGCGGCGAGAAGGTGCGCGGCTATCTGGAGGAGGACGGCATCGACGCGGCGTCCACCACGGACACCTTCGCCGCGATCAAGCTGAACGTCGACAACCGCCGCTGGGCGGGCGTCCCCTTCTACCTGCGCACCGGCAAGCGCCTCGGCCGGCGGGTCACGGAGATCGCGGTGGTCTTCCAGCGGGCCCCGCACTCCCCCTTCGACTCCACGGCCACCGAGGAACTCGGCAAGAACGCGATCGTGATCCGCGTGCAGCCGGACGAGGGAATGACGGTCCGCTTCGGCTCGAAGGTGCCGGGCACGTCGATGGAGATCCGGGACGTCACGATGGACTTCGCGTACGGCGAGTCCTTCACGGAGTCGAGTCCCGAGGCGTACGAGCGGCTCATCCTCGACGTCCTCCTGGGTGACGCCAACCTGTTCCCCCGTCACCAGGAAGTGGAAGAGTCCTGGAAGATCCTCGACCCCATCGAGGGGTACTGGGCCGCGGACGGCAGGCCCGCGCAGTACGTCGCGGGCAGCTGGGGTCCCGCGGAAGCCGACGAGATGCTCGCACGAGACGGACGGAGCTGGCGCAGGCCATGAAGATCGACCTGACCGACACCACGGCAAGCAAGATCAACAAGGCGTTGGTGCAGGGTCGCCGCGCCATCGGCACACCGGCCGTGGGCATGGTCCTGACGATGGTCATCGTCACGGACGAGGAGAACGCCTACGACTCGATCAAGGCGGCCGAGGAGGCCTCCCACGAGCACCCCTCACGCACCCTGGTCGTGATCAAGCGGCACGCCCGCTCCCCACGCGACCGCACGCAGTCCCGGCTGGACGCCGAGGTACGCGTCGGCTCCGAGGCGGGCACCGGCGAGACGGTCGTGCTGCGCACCTACGGCGAGGTGTCCGACCACGCCGACTCCGTGGTGCTGCCGCTGCTGCTGCCGGACGCGCCGGTCGTGGTGTGGTGGCCGGTGGACGCGCCCGAGGTGCCCGCCAAGGACCCGCTCGGGGCGCTCGCCCAGCGCCGGATCACCGACATGTACGCCGTGGAGACGCCGCTGGCCGCGCTGGACGCCCGCGCCCGGTCCTACGCGCCCGGCGACACCGACCTCGCCTGGACCCGCCTCACCCCCTGGCGCTCGATGCTGGCGGCGGCCCTGGACCAGGCCCGGCTGCAGATCACCTCGGCGGCCGTGGAGAGCGAGGCCGACAACCCCAGCGCCGAGCTGCTGGCCCGCTGGCTGGAGGCGCGGCTGCACGTCACCGTCGACCGGGTGCAGACCGCGGGCCCGGTCGTGACCGGCGTACGGCTGGGCACGGAGAGCGGCGAGATCGTCATCGACCGGCCCGAGGGCCCACTGGCCACGCTGTCCCTGCCGGGCCAGCCGCCGCGCACCCTCGCGCTGAAGGTGCGCGCCACCTCCGAACTGATCGCCGAGGAGCTGCGGCGCCTCGACGCGGACGAGATGTACGCCGTCGCCCTGCGGGGCGAGGGCACCAAGGAGACGCCTTCTCATGTCTGAGACCCCGTTGCTGACGCGGCGGCCCGAGTGGACCGCGCTGGAGGACCACCGCGCCGAGTGGAAGGCGCACCTGCGGGAGCTGTTCGCGGCCGATCCCGGCCGTGCGCAGCGGTACGTGGTCACGGTCGGTGATCTGCGGATCGACTACTCCAAGCACCTGCTCACCGACGAGACCCTGACCCTGCTCCAGGAGCTGGCGGCGGCCACGGACGTCTTCGGGCTGCGGGACGCCATGTTCCGCGGCGAGAAGATCAACACCACCGAGGACCGGGCCGTGCTGCACACCGCGCTGCGCGCGCCCCGGGACGCGGTGGTCGAGGTCGACGGCGAGAACGTGGTGCCGGGCGTGCACGCCGTGCTGGACAGGATGGCCGGTTTCGCCGGCCGTGTCCGCTCGGGCGAGTGGACCGGGCACACCGGCCGGCGGATCCGCAATGTCGTCAACATCGGCATCGGCGGCTCCGACCTGGGCCCGGCGATGGCCTACGAGGTGCTGCGCGCCTTCACCGACCGCGAGCTGACCGTGCGCTTCGTCTCGAACGTGGACGGCGCCGACCTGCACGAGGCGACGCGGGACCTGGACCCGGCCGAGACGCTGTTCATCGTCGCGTCCAAGACCTTCACCACCATCGAGACGATCACCAACGCCACCTCGGCGCGGCAGTGGCTGCTGGCCGCCCTCGGCGACGAGAAGGCGGTCGCCAAGCACTTCGTGGCGCTGTCGACCAACGCCGGGAAGGTCGCCGAGTTCGGTATCGACACGGCCAACATGTTCGAGTTCTGGGACTGGGTCGGCGGCCGTTACTCCTACGACTCCGCGATCGGCCTCTCGCTGATGATCGCCATCGGCCCGGACCGCTTCCGGGAGATGCTCGACGGTTTCCACCTCGTCGACGAGCACTTCCGCACCGCCCCCGCCGAGTCCAACGCACCGTTGCTGCTGGGCCTCCTCGGCATCTGGTACGGCGACTTCCACGACGCCCAGTCGCACGCGGTGCTGCCGTACTCGCACTACCTGTCGAAGTTCACGGCGTATCTCCAGCAGCTCGACATGGAGTCCAACGGCAAGTCGGTGGACCGTGAGGGCCGGGCGGTGGAGTGGCAGACCGGTCCGGTGGTGTGGGGCACGCCCGGCACCAACGGGCAGCACGCCTACTACCAGCTCATCCACCAGGGCACGAAGCTGATCCCGGCGGACTTCATCGGCTTCGCGCGTCCGGTCGCCGAGCTGAGCGACGAGCTGAAGGCCCAGCACGACCTGCTCATGGCCAACATGTTCGCCCAGGGGCAGGCACTCGCCTTCGGCAAGACGGCCGACGAGGTGCGCGCGGAGGGCGTCGCCGAGGACCAGGTGCCGCACCGCACGTTCCAGGGCAACCACCCGACGACCACGATCCTCGCGCGCGAGCTGACGCCCTCGGTGCTCGGCCAACTTGTCGCCCTCTACGAGCACAAGGTGTTCGTGCAGGGCGCCGTGTGGAACATCGACTCCTTCGACCAGTGGGGCGTCGAGCTCGGCAAGGTCCTCGCCAAGCGCGTCGAACCCGCCCTGACCGAGGGCGCGCAGGTGCCCGGTCTCGACCCCTCCACGGCCGCGCTCGTGGCCGCCTACCGCGAACTCAGGAAGTGAGCTGACATGCAGATCGGTCTTGTTGGTCTCGGCAAGATGGGCGGCAACATGCGCGAGCGTCTGCGCAACGCCGGTCACGAGGTCGTCGGGTACGACACCAACCCCGAACTCTCCGACGTCGACAACCTCGTCGAACTCGCCGATCGGCTCGCCGCGCCGCGCGTGATCTGGGTCATGGTCCCGGCCGGCGCCGTCACCCAGGGCGTCATCGACCAGCTGTCGAGCGTGCTCAAGCCCGGCGACACCGTCATCGACGGCGGCAACTCCCGCTGGACGGACGACGAGAAGCACGCCGAGGAACTCGACAAGCACGGCATCCGGTTCGTCGACGCGGGCGTCTCGGGCGGCGTGTGGGGCCTGGAGAACGGCTACGCGCTGATGGTCGGCGGCGAGAAGGAGCACGTCGACCGGCTGAAGCCGATCTTCGAGGCGCTCAAGCCGGACGGCCCCTACGGCTACGTCCACGCGGGCAAGGTGGGCGCCGGACACTTCGCGAAGATGGTCCACAACGGCATCGAGTACGCCATGATGCAGGCCTACGCCGAGGGCTGGGAGCTGCTGGAGAAGGTCGACTCGGTCGACAACGTGCGCGAGGTGTTCCGCTCCTGGCAGGAGGGCACCGTCATCCGCTCCTGGCTGCTGGACCTCGCGGTGAACGCCCTCGACGACGACCAGCACCTGGAGAAGCTGCGCGGCTACGCGGAGGACTCCGGCGAGGGCCGCTGGACGGTGGAGGCGGCGATCGACAACGCCGTGCCGCTGCCCGCGATCACGGCCTCCCTCTTCGCGCGGTTCTCGTCCCGGCAGGACGACTCCCCGCAGATGAAGATGGTCGCCGCCCTGCGCAACCAGTTCGGCGGGCACGCCGTCGAGTCGGCGGAGAAGTAGCGGGCCGTGGGGGATCTACTGCTGGTCCGCCACGGTGAGACGGAGTGGAGCGTCACGGGACAGCACACCAGCTGGACCGACCTGCCCCTGACCGGGCACGGCGAGGAACAGGCCAAGTCCCTGGCTCCACTCCTGACCGGGCGGGACTTCGCTCTCGCGCTCACCAGCCCGCTGGGCCGCGCGCGGCGCACCGCCGAACTGGCGGGCCTGGTCGAGGCGATACCCGAGCCCGACCTGCACGAATGGGACTACGGCGGCTACGAGGGGGTCACCACCCGGGAGATCCACCGCACCCGGCCCGACTGGAAGCTGTGGACGGACGGGGTGCCGCCAGGCACGGAGGGGCACCCGGGCGAGTCGCCGGCCGAGGTCGGCGCCCGCGCCGACCGGGTCCTCGCCCGGGTCGGCGAGGCGCTCGCCGGCGGCGACGTGGTCCTCGTGGCGCACTCCCACTTCCTGCGCGTCCTGACGGCCCGCCGGCTCGGACTGCCGCCCGCCGAGGGCCGGCTGTTCCAGCTGGCGACGGGGACGGTGAGCCGGCTGTCGACGGAGCACGGCCGGCCGGTCGTCGCCGAGTGGAACGTGCGGCCGTGAAAGCCCTGTTGACACGCGTGGTTCGGTCGGGTCAGAGTCGCCCGCGATGGAGATCGACGACCTGACGCCGGCCGAACGACGGGTGTGGCATGCCTTTCCGCGCGGGGAGCCGGTGGACTTCCGCACCGGGCAGGACGAGGACGCGGCGGCCGGGGCCGCGTGGGGACCGGAACGGACCGTACGCGCGGATGTGCTGAGGTCGCTGCTCCTCAACGGCCCCCAGGAGGACGGGGAGATCGCCACGCTCAACCTGGCGGGCGCCCGGATCACGGGCATGCTCGATCTCCAGTACGCCACCTTCGACCACCCCACGCGCCTGCGGCACTGCTACTTCGACGAGGTGCCGCGCTTCTACGGCTGCCGGCTGCGCGAACTCAACCTGAGCGAGTCGGTGTTGCCCGGCCTGGTCTCCCACGGCGTACAGGTGGAGGGCATCCTGCGCATGACCCGCTCCCGGTTCCGGGGCGTGGTGCGGCTCGCCGGCGCCCAGATCGCCGGGAGCCTGTACCTGGAGGGCGTGCAGATCAGCGCACCCGAGGCGACGGAACCGGCGCTCCAGCTCAACCAGGTGACCGTGGGCGACGACCTGTGGGCACCCGGGCTGCGGGTCGAGGGTGAGATACGGCTGACCGGCGCCGAGGTCGGCGGGTCGGTCAACCTCAACGAGGCCGGGCTCAGCCATCCCGAACTCGCCGCCCTCGACGGGGAGACGCTCAGCGTCGGCGGCCATGTCCTGGTGCGCCACGCGCGCGTACGGGGCTGGATCGGACTGCGCGGCGCCCGGATCGGGGGGCGCCTGGACCTGTCGTACTCCCAGCTGTCGAACCCCGGCCATGCCGCGCTGCGGGTGAGCAGCAGCACGATCGGCGAGCTCTGGATGCGCAAGGGACCGCCCATGGAGGGCACGCTCAATCTGCGGCGGGCCCAGCTCGAAGTCCTGTTTCTGGACCCGGAGATGCTGCCGGACCGGGTCCTGCTCAACGGTCTCACCTACACCTCGCTCAACCCGCCCGAGCCCGCCGAGCGGCGGCTGCCCATGCTGGAGTGTGACGGCGACGGCTATGTCCCGCACGCCTACGAGCAGTTGACCGCCAGCTACCAGCGCATCGGCGACGACCGTGCCGCCCGCGAGGTCCAGCTCGCCAAACAGCGCCGCCACCGCGCCACGCTGCCGATGATCGGGCGCTTCTGGGGACATCTCCAGGAGGCCACCGTCGGCTACGGCTACCGGCCGATGCGGGCGGCCGGCTGGCTGCTGTCACTCCTCTGCGTCGGCTCCGTCGTCTACGCCCTGCACCACCCGCCGGCGCTGAAGCCGTCCGAGGCGCCCGTCTTCAACCCGGTGTTCTACACGCTCGACCTGCTCCTGCCGGTGATTTCCTTCGGCCAGGAGCCCGCGTTCGCCCCGCAGGGCTGGTACCAGGCGCTGGCGTACGTCCTCGTCCTCACCGGCTGGATCCTGGCCACGACCGTCGCCGCCGGCGTGACCCGGATGATCAGCCGCCAGTGACCGCCTTCCGGGCGTGCTGGGCGGCGAGGCGGACCGGGGCGTTCGGCGCGCCGTAGCCGCGGTAGCCGTCGTCGCGCTGGACCAGCTCGAAGTGTTTTCCGCATGCCGGGATCTCCTGGTTGACGGCGGGGACGGTGTCCGCCAGCTCGGCGATGTCCGCGAGCATCCGCGCACTGTCGGGTTCCCGTCCGGTGAACAGGCGGAACGCGTCCGCGGCCTGGAAGGCGGCCATACCGCCGCCGTCGAGGGTGGCGCAGCCCACCGCGCGGGCGGTGCGCAGCAGTTCGGTCTCCAGCGGGCGGTAGACCACGTCGGCGCCCCACAGTCCCGGGTGCAGCAGCTCGGCGGGGACGGGCAGGCCGGGGTGGGCGGCCATGCCGGTGGGGGTGGCGTGGACCAGGCCGTCGGCGCGAGCGAGCAGGCCGGGAAGCTCGGCGGGGGCGGCCGTGGTGGCGCGGCCGGCGCCGAAGTGCCGGTCGAGCGAGCCGGCGAGGGCGGCGGCCCGCTCGGGCAGCGCGTCGACGAGGGTGACCCGCCCGGCGCCGAGGGTGAGCGTGGCGTGCCCGACGGCGGCGCCCGCACGGTGGCCGGATTCGCGGTCACCTTCGCCGCGCGGATCGCCGGTCCCGGCGGCGACGACTGGTCCTCGGTGGCCCTGTTCACCGCGGCACTGTGCGTCCCGCCGGTCGTCGCCGCGCTGTCGGCCCGCGAGACCCACAGGGTGCCGACCGAGGACCTCGGCGTGGCGGGTGCCCGTGAGTCCGCGCGGCCGGAGACGGTGACCGCCTGACCGGCCCGCCGCGGCCCCCGGCGCCCGGGGGCTTGGGCGTAGGGGCACGGGCCGCGGCGCGTCGGCTTCCGGCCGTTGTCAGTGCCGTGCTGAAGAATGCCGCGAAGAGAGATCAACAACGGCCGTGCCGGGTAGTCGGTCTCGATCACCCACCCGCGAAAGGTCCCGATGATGCCGCTCACCACCGGCCATGCGCACACCCCGCACGACCGCCGTCCGGCCCGGCTGGGCTCCCGTACCCGCCCCGCCGCCCCGGACACCGCGCGCATCATCTCCGACCCGAGCACGCCGGTGTTCGTCACCGTGCACGCCGACGGCCGCCGCCGCTACGGCTACTGGCGGCCGCACGACCCCGTGACGGGCCAGGGCAGCTGCTACGTCGCCCTGCCCACCGACGAGTGCGACAGCCTCCACGCGGCAGGCCGGATCACCCTCGGCGAGCCGGTCGTCGACCCGTCGAGGACGACCTACCGCGTCCGTGCCGCACGCACTCCGGCCAGGCCCCTGCGGGCGGTGCCGGGGCCCGTGCTCGCGGCCTGACCGGATCCGGCGGTTCCGTGGCCCCGACGGACCAATTCCCGTGCGTTCGGGTGACTACGACGTCCGCATCCGGGAATCCAGCGCAGGCTGGGAGTTCTCACGGTGCCGCGGACCGGACGGAGACACGACGATGGCGACGACCGCAGGTCGGGCAGGGACCGCTCAGGCACCGGCGAGCCTTCGGCTGCCGGGACTCGTGCTGGGGGTCGGGCTCGGCGGATTCCTCGACGGCATCCTGCTGCACCAGCTCCTCCAGTGGCACCACATGCTGTCCAGCACGAACACCGACAACGTGGGGGTGAAGTACTACGACCCGAAGACGGTTCCCGGTCTGGAGATGAACACCGTCTGGGACGGCGTCTTCCACACCGTGTGCTGGCTGGCCGTCCTGCTCGGCCTCGCCGTCCTCTACTCCCGCGTGACCCACGACCGCCGCCGCGTGTGGACCTCACGCGTGCTGTGGGGCTGGATCCTGGCCGGCTGGGGCCTGTTCAACCTCGTCGAGGGCGTCCTGGACCATCACATCCTGGGCATCCACCACGTCTACGCGGGCGACGGCCAGACCTGGTGGGACATCGGCTTCCTGGTCCTGGGCGCGCTGCTCGTCGCCGGTGGCCGACTGCTCCGGCGTGGCGGGCGGCCCTTCGAACCCGGCGCCCCGGGCACCGGGCGGGCACCGGGAACCGCCTGATGGAGCACGGTCCGCACCCCGCGGGCGACCACACGGCGGGCGGCCTCCTCGCGGTGCCGGCGCCCGCCCTCGCCCTGCTCCTGTGCGCCGGCGGCTACCTCTACCTGGCCCACCGGGCCCGGCGCCGCAACCCGTCACGGGGCTGGAGCCGGTGGCGGACGGCCGGCTTCACGACGGGGCTGGCCCTGCTCGCCGTGGCGCTGCTGCCGCCGATGGCGGCCCATGCCCACACGGACTTCCGGGTCCACATGACCCAGCATCTGCTCGTCGGCATGTACGCCCCACTCGCCCTGGTGCTGGGCGCTCCCCTCACGCTGCTGCTGCGTACCCTTCCCCCGGCGCGCGGCAGACAGCTGTCGGCCGTGCTGCACAGCCGCCCCGCCCGGACGCTCACGCATCCGGCCATCGCCTGGCTGCTGTCCACGGGCAGCCTCGTGGCCCTGTACTTCACCCCTCTGTACAACACCCTGACCGCGCACCCGGCCGGGCACTGGCTGCTGCACGCCCACTTCCTGGTCGCCGGCTGCCTCTTCGCCCACGTCGTCGCCGGTCCCGATCCCGCACCGGCCCGGCCCGGCGTGCGTGCCCGCCTGGTCTGGCTCGGCGCCGCCATCGCCGTGCACGCAGTCGTCTCGCAGCTGATTTACGGCGGCCTCTGGGTCGACGTCCACGCGCCCGCCGCCGAGGTGCGGACGGCGGCGGAGATCATGTACTACGGCGGTGACATCGCCGAGCTCCTGCTCGCCGCGGCCCTCGTCACGACCTGGCGCCCCGCACCCCGCGCCCGCCTCGCGGCGCCTCCGCCCGGCCGCGTCTTCGGCTGAGCGCCCTACCGCCACCTGGCCGACGCGTGGGGCACGTGGCGTGTGGCCGGGCCGCAGGCTGGTAACCCGCACGCACGTCGGTGTCGCGACGGCGGCGGACGGTCGCAGTAGGGAGTGACGATGGGAGCGGAGGCGGGCAGGCAGGGGGGCGGCGGGGCGGGCGCGAGAAAGGCCGACGAGCTCGACCCGAAACGCTGGAGCGCCCTGTGGGTCACACTCGTGGCCGGATTCATGAGCCTGCTGGACGTCACGATCGTCGCGGTGGCGCTGCCGTCCATGCAGCGTGACCTGCATGCCACGGCTCCCGCCATCCAGTGGGTCGTCTCCGGGTACGCCCTCTCCTTCGCCCTGGTCCTCGTCACGGCGGGCCGCGTCGGTGACACGATCGGCCGACGGCGCATCTTCCTGATCGCCCTCGCCGGCTTCGTGCTGTGCAGCGCCTGCGCCGGGGCCGCGCCGTCGATCGCGCTGCTCGTCGTGGCCCGCGTCGCGCAGGGCGTGTGCGCGGGTTGTCTGGCACCGCAGAACTCCGCCCTCATCCAGCAGATGTTCCGGGGCGCCGAGCGGGGCCGGGCCTTCGGTCTGTTCGGCGCCACGGTCGGCATCTCCAGCGCGGTCGGCCCGGTGGTGGGCGGGCTGATCCTGACTTTCGCGGACGGCCCCGGGGGCTGGCGCTGGATCTTCTACGTCAACGTGCCGGTCGGCGTGGTCGCGCTGATCCTCGGCCTCCGACTGCTGCCCAGGACGGCGCCCTCCGGCGGTCAGCGGCTCGACCTGCCCGGCGTCGCGCTGCTGGGCGCGGGGGTGCTGTCGTTGATGCTGCCGCTCGTGCTCGCCGAGTCGGGCGGTGTCCGCATGCTGTGGTGGCTGTTCCCCGTCGCGGCGGCGTTCCTCGTGGCCTTCGTCCACTGGGAACGACGGGTCGCGGCACGCCACGGCCAGCCGCTCCTCGATCCCCGGCTCGCCACCTCGACGCGCGGGTATGTCACGGGTGCCGCCATCGCCACGCTGTACTTCGTGGGGTTCAGCGGGGTGTGGCTGGTGTTCGCGCTGTTCTTCCAGGACGGGCTGGGCTACTCACCTCTGCAGTCCGGGCTCGCCGTGACGCCCTTCGCCATCGGTTCCGCCGTGGCCGCGGCGGTGGCCGGGCGGCTGGTGGAGCGGCTGGGACGACTCCTGACGGTGTGCGGACTCGCCGCCGTCGTCGTGGGCCTGGGAGGGACGGCGCTGATCCTGCGGTGGGCACCCGACGGCACGGCGGTGTGGCTCCAGGCCCTGGCGCTGCTCCTCGGCGGGATCGGCAGCGGCTGTGTGATCTCCCCCAACGTGACCATGACCCTACGGGACGTGCCGGTGCGGATGGCGGGAGCGGCGGGCGGGGCCCTGCAGACCGGACAGCGACTGGGCGGCGCCGTGGGTACGGCGGCGCTGCCCGGCCTCTTCTACATGGCCCTCGGCGACGGCGGTCAGGGCCACTACCGGTCCGCCGTCGCGCTCGCGGTCGGCTGCGGCGTCCTGCCGGTACTGGGCGCGTTCGCGCTGGCCGTGCGGGACTGGCTGCGGGACCACCAGCGGAACGGACGGGGCTGTCCCGACGAGGTCGCGCACAGCCACGCGCACGCCTGCCAGCCCTGAGACCCACCGGTCCGCGCGTCGGCCTACCGCGCCCCTGCGGCCTGGGCGCCGTGCGTGCGGTCCGGTCAGGACTGCCGGAAGGTCTCCGTGGCCTGCCGGCGGCGCAGATCCTCCAGCGTGGCCTGCTGGCGTTCGGCCCGCGCCAGCAGGTCGTCCAGCTGTCCGGCGTCGAGCCGGCCGTCGGTCTCGGCCACCTGGCGGAGGGTCTGCCACGCGGCCGCCTTGCCCAGCACCCCGAGGCGCAGGCCCTCCAGCTCCACCAGCGAGGTCAGCGGCGAGCGGCCCACCAGGCGCCCGTTGCTCTTCAGCCGCCCGACCTTCTCCGCCGCCCAGGCCAGGGACACCTTGTAGTGCCGCACCGGCACGCCGAGCGTGTCCATGATCGCGAGCAGGCTCGCCCGGTCCTCGGTGATCTCCTGCGCGATGGTGCGCAGGACCGGGCCCGACGGCGACTCCTCCAGTGCTCCGGCCAGTGAACGGGCCCGGTCGGTGCCCGCGGTGGCGCCTGCCAGGTGGTCGTTGAGATAGATGCCCAGCAGGTCGGCGCCGTCCGTGCCGGTGCCGTCCGTGTGCGCTTGGTCGTTCATGTGCCCCTCTTTTCGGGCGAGCGGTGCGTCAGCTGTCCGGGCCGTGCTGCCTCGGCTCGATGCGCCGAGTACCCACTGCGTCCGGACCGGCTCACCCGCCCCGCTCAGCGCCGGGGAGCGCCGTACGCACGCTCCACCCGGAGCCGGATCACGAGGCGGCGGTCGCGGACCATGGCGGCGCGGTAGTCGTCCCAGTCGGAGTGCTCGCCACCGATGTCGCGGTAGAGGCGGACGAGTTCCTCGACCGTGTCGTCGTGCGGGTCGGCCGCGACGGGCGTGAGGTCTGCCGTGCCCTCGGCGACGGTGTAGGCCCAGTGGTCCCCCGTGGTCACGTGGTAGGAGGCGCGGGGGTCGCGGCGCAGGTTGCGGGTCTTGGCGCGGTCGTCGGTGACCGAGATCCGGATGGTCCGCTCGCCGGGGTGGTAGGCGTGCATCACGTTCGACAACTGGGGTCGGCCGTCCCGCCGGAGGGTGACCAGCACCCCGCTGTGGCCTTGGGTGAGCAGCTTCAGCAGTGCGTCCTCATTCATGACTCGCTCAACCTCGGCCCGAACTCCGCCATTCCCGGTCAGTAGACACTGTCTACGAGGCTTTGGTAGACAGTGTCTATGGATGAGAGCGAGTCCCCCGCCGGCCTGCGCGCCCGGCTCGTCGACGTCGGCGTCGACCTGGTGACCCGCGAGGGCGCCCAGGCGCTCACCCTGCGCGAGATCGCCCGCCGGGCCGGCGTCTCGCACGGAGCCCCGCGCCGCTACTTCCCCACGCACCTGGAGCTGCTGTCGGCCATCGCCCGCCGCGGCTTCACCGAACTCGCCGCCCGCACGACGACGCCCGCGGCGACGGACGGGGACCCGCGCGCACGGCTCGCCCGACTGGCCCGGACCTACCTGGAGTACGCGCTGGAGAACCCCGGCATGTACGAGCTGATGTTCCGCCACGACCTGCTGGAGAGCGGCCACCTGGGCCTGCGGGACACCAGCATTCCCCTGTTCGGCGTCCTGGTGGAGCTGGTCGGCCAGGTCCGCCCCGACGCCGACGCCCGGGCCGTCGCCGGAGCCCTCTGGGCTCAGCTGCACGGCATCGCCCAGCTGTGGACCTGGGGCAGCCTCCAACTGACCACCGGCGCCGACGACTTCGCCGCGCTCCTGCACACCGCCCTCGATGCCCACCTCGGTCCGGAGGGCGAGCGGTGAACCCCCGGCTCGCCCTGGTGAGCAGCGTGGTCGGTGCCATGGTCGTCGCCCTCGACGACACGGTGCTGACCATCGCGCAGCCCACCCTGCAACGGGACCTGGACGCGTCCTTCGCGCAGGTCCAGTGGACCAGCACCGGCTATCTGATCTCCGTCGCCGCCCTGCTGGTGTTCGCGGGACGCCTCGGCGACCGGTACGGCCACCGGCGGCTGTACGCCCTCGGCATGCTCGGCTTCGGCGCCACGTCGGCCGGTGTCGGGACGGCGGCCGACGTCGACTGGGTGATCGGACTGCGGGTCGCGCAGGGCGTCTGCGGCGCGCTGCTCCAGCCCGCCACGCTCGGCATGCTGCGCGCCGCGTTCCCGCCCGACCGGCTGCGCGGGCCCCTCGCCGTGCGGACCGCCGCCATCGGGCTGGCCGCCGCCGCGGGCCCGGTCGCCGGCGGGGCGCTCGTGCACTCCTTCGGCTGGCGGTCCGTTTTCCTCCTGAACGTCGTCCCGGCACTGGTCCTCGGCGTGCTCGCGCTCAGGGGCGGCGGCCGGGAACGTCGCCCACCGGTCACGCGGCTGGACCTGCCGGGCGCGCTGCTGCTCGCCACGGCCCTGGCCTGCCTGGTGCACTCGCTGGTCACGCGGACGCCCTCGACCTGCGTCGTGGCGGCGGTGGCAGCCGTGGCGTTCGCCGCCCATGAACGCCGTACCGCGCAGCCCCTGGTGCCCGCGGACGTCATCGGCTCATCTCCCGTCGCCGCCGCGCTCGGTGTGCTCACGGCGGCGTCCGCGGCCCTGTCGGGAACCCTCTTCGCCGGCACCTACGTCCTTCAGCGCGCCCTCGGCCTCGATCCGCTGCGCAGCGCCCTGCTCACCCTGCCGCTCGCGGTGCTGATGGTGGCGTCGGCGCCCCTGTGCGCGGTGCTGCTGCGCCGGGCGGGCGCGCGCCGAACGGCCGTGGCGGCGATGACCGTCCTCGCCCTGGGCGTCCTGGTGCTCGCCCCCGCCACCGGCCCGCTCCCCCTGGCCGCCGGATTCGCCTTGCTCGGCGCCGGGTTCGGCACGGTCATGGTGGCGGGGACCCATGTCGTCGTACGGCAGGCCCCCATGGCGTCGGCGGGGGTGGCGGGCGGTCTGCAGCAGACGGCGATGAACGTCGGGCCGGTGCTCGGCGTGGCGGTGGCGACGACGCTCATGGGCGCGGGCCGTGCGCCGTTGCCCGTCCTCGCCGGTCTCGCCGCGTGGGGTGCGGTGGTGGCTCTGCTGCTGCCGGGACGGGACGAGACGAAGGACGCGACTCGGGCACGTCGCGATCATCCTGCCGACCCTTTGCGCATTCCTGCGCGACGATGAGGTCTGAGGGTGCGCGGGCGGGGTATCTCCGATCCCACCTCGAAGAACGAAAGCGGAGGTAGGGCGATGGCAGTGCTGCGACAAGAGGTGGACCCGCGCGATGTGGGGCTGGACGGGAAGACACTGGACCGCATCGACCAGTACTTCGCCCACTACGTGGACGAGGGCAGACTGCCCGGCTTCCTCGTCTGCGTCGCGCGCGGCGGCCGGGTCGCGCACCTCACCGCGCACGGCCACCGTGACATGGCCGCCGGACTGCCCGTCGAGCCCGACACGCTGTGGCGGATCTACTCGATGACCAAGCCGTTCACCGCGGTCGCCGCGCTGATGCTGGTGGAGGACGGCCGGCTGTCGCTGGACGACCCGGTCGCCCGCCACCTGCCGGCCTTCGCCGACGCGCGGGTCTACGAGGGCGGCTCCGGCGCGGACACCCGGACCCGCCCGGCCGCCGGGCCGATGCTGATCCGGCACCTGATGACCCACACCTCGGGGCTGACCTTCGGCTTCTACCACTCGCACCCCGTCGACGCCCTCTACCGCGAGGCCGGTCTGGAGTCGTCGGTGCCGCCGGGTGCGAACCTCGCCGAGACGATCGACGTGTACGCGAGCCTGCCGCTGCAGTTCGAGCCGGGCACGCAGTGGAACTACTCGGTCGCCAGCAACGTCCTCGGCAGGGTCATCGAGGTGGTGTCGGGGCAGCCGCTCGACGTGCACCTGGCGGAGCGGATCTTCCGCCCGCTCGGGATGCCGGACGCCGGCTTCGAGGTCGACGGCCGACAGGCGGACCGGCTGGCCGAGATGTACGGGGAGAAGGAGGACGGCACCGGCATCGAGCCGATCCCCGGCCTGCCGCTGCGGGGCCGGCCGCGGTTCCTGTCGGGCAGTGGCGGCATGGTGGCGGGCGCCTACGACATGCACCGCTTCATGGAGCTGCTGCGCCGCCGCGGGGAACTCGACGGGGTACGGCTGCTCACCGCGCGGACGGTGGACATGATGACCTCCAACCAGCTCCCCGGCGGCGCCGACCTGCGCTCCTTCGGCAGCCACCCGGCCCACGACGAGCCCGGCAACGACGGCGTCGGCTTCGGCCTCGGCGTCTCCGTGGTCATCGCCCCGGACCGCACCCTTGCGCCCGCCGGGCTCGGCACCTTCGGCTGGACCGGGGTGGCGACCACGACGTTCTGGGTCGACCCGAGCCGGGATGTGACGGTGCAGTTCATGACGCAGGTGCGGCCCCGGACCTCGCACACCATGTTCCGCGACCTCAAGCAGCTGGTCCACGAGGCGGTCAAGGACGGGTGAACGGGATCCCGGCACGCGTGAGTTCGTCCAGCCACTGCTCGGACCGATCCGCCGTCCCGGCGGCCCGGCTGAGACCGGGCGGCAGCGAGCCGTCCAGGACGTGCCGGACGCCCACGGCCAGCGGGCGCGAGACACAGCGTGCCATCGCGCTCTCCTCCTCGTCCCCCACCAGGTCGAGGAGGTGACCGCCCGACCAGGTCCGCCCCGCCGCGCCGCGCACCTCCAAAGAGACGGCGAGCACGACCCGGTCCCGGTCGGCGTCCGTGGTCGGATGACGCCGCGCCAACTCCTGTGCCAGCGCGCCGATCCGGGCCTCGTCCCCGGCCCTGAGCTCCTCGAACACCTCGCCCCAGGCCTTCAGCCAGCCCTCGAGCCGCAGCGTGCCCCGCACGAAGGTGCGCGGCGTCCAGGCCGCCGGCAGCCCGTACTGGGCGATGAAGGGCACGCTGTCGCGGTTGGGGTAGGCCTCGAAGGTCTCGCCGCCGACGGCGTGCGGCCGCGTCGCCTCCCAGGGCCGCTCCGCGACGGCTTCCTCGCCGTCCTCGATGTACCGGGCGGGCGAGCGCAGCGCGCCCAGGACCCCGGCGGGCGCCCAGCTGAAGCGGTACCGGAAGTCGTTCGGCACCGCCGGGACACCACCGCAGTACGAGGTGAAGTGGTACGACGCCGGGTCCGCGTCGCCGATCGCCGCGCGCGCCCGGGCGACGAGGCTGTGCGCGAAGAGGTGGTCGATCCCCGGGTCGAGGCCCGCCTCGGTGAGGACGACCAGCCCGGCCCGGGTGGCCGCGGGCACCTGCTCGAGCACCGCTTCGGACACATAGCTGGAGCAGGCGAAATGGGCGCTCCGCGCGACGCAGGCCGCGAGCAGCGCGGCGTGGTCGGACGCGGGGAGCATCGACACGACGACGTCGCCGGGCGCCAGTTCGGCGGTGAGCGCGGCGAGCGTGTGGGCGCGGGGTTCGGCGCGGCCGGTGAGACCCAGCCGGCCGAGGGCTTCGGCGGCGCGGTCCCGGGTGCGGTGCCACAGCCGTACCCGCTCGGCGGTGTCGCACAGCATGGCCGGTCCGCTGCCGGTGGACAGCCCGGCGCCGACCCAGTGGACCGTGCCGCTAGCGGGAACACGCCCGTCAGTCACCTCGGGACTCCCCCTTCGTGACGGCCGATTCGCTGATCGCCGCCTGGAACCGTTCGCGGCAGCGGCCCCACGCCCCGCCCGTGTGGAAGTCGAGAAGCTGGGGCGTGAGCGCCGCCGAGAAGTCGGTGCTGGACTCCTTCGGCAGCAGGGACGGCAGGTTGTCGATGGCGATCAGGTCGAGCTCGGGCTTCTTGCGCAGCCGCCGTACGGGCTCGGCCCAGTCGGTGACGCGGTCGTAGACCGGCAGGACGTTGAGCGGCGAGCCGACGTCGCAGGTGACGTCGCAGACCGTGCGCAGCCGCCGGGCGGGGCCGTCGAGGTCCTGCTCGCGCAGGAACGCCGGGACCGGGGTGGTGGCGAGCACCGCGTTGACCAGGACGTCGTGGCCCAGCAGGGCCGGGCGGTCCAGGGCGCGGGTCTCGGCGAGGTCCCAGCAGGTGGGCTCCACGCCGGCCGACCGGAGGGCGACGCGCGCGCCCCGTCCGCTGCGGCCCAGGGCGCCGATGACGAGTGCCGTGAGGTCCGTGTCCCCGGCGTCCCCGGCGGCGGGGCGCAGGGTCTCGTCCAGTTCGTCCTTGCCGGTGGGTGTCAGGGGGGCGGTGAGCCGCCCGCGGTGCTGGAGGACGGCGAGCGCGGCGCCCAGGTAGCCGGCCCAGTAGCCGAAGGCGGCCAGCCGGCGGCCGTCGTCGTCGACCAGGTACTCCAGGTCGAGCAGGGTCCCGCCACCGGTGGTGAAGCGACGCAGCAGGTCGGCGGCGCCGGGCTGGCCCTTGTAGGCGTGGCCGAAGCAGATGTGCCGGTGGGTCAGGGCGTGCGGCTGCTCCGGGAGTTCCTTCAGGCCGAGGATCACGGTGTCGGGCGGCGCCGACGCCCAGGAGCCGGGGGCCGTGACGCGGCAGCCGGCCGCCTCGTACTCCTCGACGGGAAACACCCGCTGGGGTGACTCCTCGACAGTGACGGTGACCCCGCTCCCGGTCAGTCGGCCCGCGTCGGCGGGGACGATCGGCGTGCGGCGTTCGGTGCGGCGGGTCTCGTGGCGCAGCCACAGGTGCAGCTCGGTCATACGAGGTTGGCCTCCGGGCGCGGGGCGCCGGTCGCGAAGCGGTCGGCGCTCAGGGGGCGGACGTCCACGAAGGGTACGCGGCCGAGGTACAGGTCGCGGACGACCTCGCCGACGGCCGGGCCCTGGAGGAAGCCATGGCCGGAGAAGCCGGTCGCGTACAGGAAGCGGGACGGTGAAGACGCCTCGCCGATCAGGGCGTTGTGGTCCGGGGTGATCTCGTACAGACCGGCCCAGCCGCCGGTGCGGCGCAGGTCGAGAAGGGCGGGGGCGCGCCGGGCCATGGCGTCGCACAGGCCGGGGATCCAGCGGTCGTGGGTGTCGGTGGCGAAGCCCGGGGTCTCGTCCGGGTCGGACATGCCGACGAGCAGGCCGGGGCCCTCGGTGTGGAAGTAGAGGCTGGTGCAGAAGTCGATGGTCATGGGGAGCGCCGGCGGCAGGCCGGGGACCGGTTCGGTGACCGCGATCTGGCGGCGCAGCGGCTCCACCGGCAGGTCGACGCCGACCGTCGCGGCGAGCTGCCCCGACCAGGCGCCGGCCGCGCAGATCACCGTGTCGGTGGCGATCCGGCCCCTACTGGTCATGACGGCGGTGATGGAGTCGCCGTGCAGTTCGATGCCGGTGACCTCGCAGTGCCGCAGGACGGTGGCCCCGTGGCGGCGGGCGGTGGCCGCGTAGCCGTGGACGACGGCCTCGGGGGTGCAGTGGCCGTCGTCGGGCGAGTAGGCGGCGGCCAGCAGTCCGTCGGTGGTGATCAGCGGCGACAGGCGGCGGGCCTCGGCCGGGTCGGTCAGCCGGCTGGGCACGCCGAGGTCGTTCTGCAGCCGCACGCCCGCCTCGAACGCGGCGACCTCCTGCGGCGTCGACAGCAGGAAGAGGTACCCGACCCGGTGCAGGCCGATGTCGTAGCCGGTGTCCTGCTCGAAGCGGCCGAACGCCTCCAGGCTGCGCGCGCCGAGCTGGATGTTGAGTTCGTCGGAGAACTGCGCCCGCACTCCGCCGGCCGCCTTCGAGGTGGAGCCGCAGGCGAGTTCGCCGCGCTCGACCAGGACCACGTCGGGGACGCCGGCGCGGGCCAGGTGGCAGGCGACGCTGGTGCCCATCACGCCACCGCCGACGACGACGACCGAGGCTCGTTCCACCACGCGGTGCTCCTTCGGGCGGGGTTGCCCCGGCATGCTCACCGGGGCTGCTCTCCCGTATCCCCCTTCTGTCCGCTCAGGACACTTCCCGCTCCGGGTCAGGACCAGTGCGCGACCGCGTCCAGGTGCGGCAGATGGTGGTCCAGTCGCTCCCGCTTCGTCCGCAGATACGTGATGTTGTTCTCGCACGGCGGGATCAGCAGCGGCACCTGCTCGGCGACCGTGATGCCGTGCCGCACCAGTGCCTCCCGCTTGCGCGGGTTGTTGGACATCAGCCGTACGGAGGACACGCCGAGGTCGCGCAGGATCTCCGCGGCGACGCCGTAGTCACGGGCGTCGACCGGCAGGCCGAGCGCCAGGTTGGCCTCGACGGTGTCCAGGCCCTCCGCCTGGAGGGCCATCGCGCGCAGCTTGCCGAGCAGGCCGATGCCGCGGCCCTCGTGCCCTCTCAAGTAGACGACGACGCCGCGTCCTTCGGCGGCGACGGCCCGCAGGGCGGAGGCGAGCTGGTCGCCGCACTCGCAGTGCTGGGAGCCGAAGGCGTCACCGGTGAGGCACTCCGAGTGCAGCCGGGTGAGGACGTCCTCGGTGCCGATGTCGCCGTACACCAGGGCCACTTGTTCGTCGCCGCGGTCGTGGTCGAGGTAGCCGACGGCCCGGAATTGCCCGTACACCGTGGGCAGTGGCGCATTCACGATGCGTTCCACACCGGTGCGCTGAGCTGACTTCTTGCCTATGACGCCGATGTTTTCTGTCATGATCTGTTTCCTAAGCAGAGATGAAAGGCCGTGAAGAAATGAGTGGTTCGGAAATACGGTCGGCGGGATCGGGCGCGGTGCGGCACGGTCTGCTGCCCGGGGACACCTCGGAGGACGTACGGACGCGGGGCGCCGATGTCTCACGGCAGGTCGCCGTCCTTCCCATCGGCAGTTTCGAACAGCACGGGCCGTACCTTCCGTTGGCAACCGACACGCTCGTCGCCTGCGCCGTCGCGCGGGAGATCGCGGACACGTACCCCGTGCACCTCCTTCCTCCGGTGACGATCTCCTGCTCGCACGAGCACGCGGCCTGGCCGGGCACCGTCAGCATCTCCTCCGTGACCCTTCACGCGGTGGTACGGGACATAGCCGAGTCGCTCCGCCGCTCGGGCGTCGAGGCGCTGGTCCTCGTCAACGGGCACGGTGGAAACTACGTCCTGGGAAACGTCGTTCAGGAATCCTCCGCGCGAGGTGAGCGAATGGCGTTGTTCCCGGCCGCGGAGGACTGGGAGACGGCACGGGAGCGGGCCGGGGTGCGGACCTCGCTGCTCACCGACATGCATGCGGGGGAAATCGAGACCTCCATCCTTCTGCACACTCATCCGGAATTGGTCAGGCCCGGACATGAGAGCGCCGATTTCGTGGCGGACGACCGGCGTCATCTGCTCAGCCTGGGTATGTCCGCCTATACCGATTCGGGCGTCATCGGCCGTCCTTCACTGGGGGACGCGGAAAAGGGCAAGGTGCTGCTGGCGAGCCTGACGGAATCGTTCGGAGCGTATTTCTCCCTGCTGCTGGGCGACCCGGAGTAGCCCGGACGGCTGCGCGGGCCCGTGTACCAGCGGGCCACGAGGACGAGGACGCCGGGCAGGCTCGCCACGAGGCTCAGCACGCCGTACACCACCGCGACGGCCAGTCCGTTGCCCGCGCCGAGCCCGGCGGCGCCGAACGCCCAGGCGGTGACGCCCTCGCGCGGCCCCCAGCCGCCGACGTTGAGCGGCAGGCTCATCGCGAGCAGCGCGAGCACCGCGAGCGGCAGCAGTACGACGACGGAGGCACCGGTGCCGGTGACCCGGGCGGCGAGCAGGAACATCGCCACGTAGCCCGCGAGGACCACGACGGACGAGCCGATGACGCCGGGCCCGTTGCGGCGGGACAGCAGGGCGTCGCGGGCCTCGTCGAGCAGGGCGCGGCGCCGGCGGGCGGCCGGGGTCCGGTTCATGCGCACGGCCAGACCGATCGCGAGGGCACCGGCCGCGGCGACCACCAGCAGCAGGACTATGTGCCGGGTCTCGTCGAGCACCGGGGACGGGACGGTCAGCAGGACCGCCACCCCGGCCCCGGCCAGCACCACCTGGCCCGCGGTCCGTTCCAGGACGACCGAGCGGACGCCGCGGCCGAGGTCGCCGGCGCTCCGGCCGTGCCGCACCGCCCGGTGCACGTCGCCGAGGATGCCGCCCGGGAGGGCCGCGTTGAGGAACAGGGCGCGGTAGTAGTCGGCCAGCGCCGGTCCCAACGGCAGCCGGATGTGCAGGCTGCGCGCCACCAACTGCCAGCGCCAGGCGCTGAACGCGGTGGTGAGCAGGCCGATGCCGAGGGCCGCCAGCAGCGTGAGGGCGTCGATCCGGCGCAGCCCGTCGAGGAGGACGCCGGTTCCCATGCGCCACATCAGGACGGCGAGGATGGCGACACCGGCGAGCGTGCCGAGGTGGGTGCGCAGGGCGCGGGCGGTGAGCCGGGCACGTGGGCGCGGGGGGACGTGGACCGCCCGCGCCGGTGTGGGGGCGCTCACCGTCGGGGCGCTCATGACGCCCCGCCCGCCGGCCGGGCCAGCGCCAGGAGGTCGCTGTGGTGGACGGTGACGCGCAACTCGCCCGCCGCGCACTCCGCGAGACGGGCGGCGAGGTACTTCCCGGCCGGCGCCGCCAGTTCGGGGCGCTCCTCGACGGCCGCGCCGACCCAACCGCGCAGCCACTGGGCGGTCAGCTCGGCCTCGTCGGGGCCGAGCCGCCAGGGGCTGGGCTGTACGTGCACGGTCGCGCCGTGCTCGGCGAAGGCGTCGCACGCCGCCGTGACCGCGTCCGGGCCGAGCAGGCCGCCCCGGCGCTGGTGCGCGTTGAACGCCTCGGTGATCTGCGCGTCGAGGGGGTGCGGGGGGGTGAGTTCGACGCGGCCGGCCACCGACAGCGTGAGCAGCGCCGGGCAGCCGGCCCCGGTGCAGGCGGCGGCGAGGGTGTCGATCTCCTCGCCGGTGAGGACGTCGAGCAGTGCGGAGGCGGTGACCAGCGAGGCGCCGGCCAGTGCCTCCGGGGTGAGGCGGGCGACGTCGCCGCGCCGGGTCTCGACGGTGACGCGGCTGCCGTCGGCGCCGGACCGCGGGGAGGCGACGGCGGCGAAGTGCAGGAGGTAGGGGTCGCGGTCGTGCAGGATCCAGTGCTGGGCCCCGTCGAGCCGGGGGGCGAGCCAGCGCCCCATCGAGCCGGTGCCGCAGCCCAAGTCGTGCACGACGATACCGCCTGCCCGCGCCGGCAGGTTGGCCAGATGGACGCGCAGCGGATCGAGCAGGTCGTTCGCCCGCGCGGCCGCGTCGGCGCCTTCGCGCAACTCCAGCCACTCGGGCGCGTAGCGCGGCTGCTCCTCCCCGGGCTCGGCCTCCCGCAGCCGCAGGGTGGGGCGCTCCCCGGGGCGGGGGCCGGCGGGGCCGGCACCGGGGATGACGGTGGCCGGGCCGGGCGTCGGCCCGTCGGCGGACGCGGCGTCCGTCGCGGTGCCGACGCCGGGCTGCGCGGGGATCGCCCCGGTGTTCCCGGTGTCCTGTGCAGCTGTCGTCGTTCCGTTCATGCCGCCCTCCGGGGTTCGCTGGGGAGCCGGCTCAGGACGCCGGCGAGGTGCTTCGCGGTCGTCGCCCAGCCGTCGAGCGCGGCACGACGGCCCCGGGCGGCGGACTTCAGACGGCGGCGTACGTCGGCCTCGCCGAACCAGTGGCGCAGTTCGGCGGCGAGCGCGGCGGGGTCCTCCGGGGGGACCAGGATGCCGGGGACGCCGCCGTCGGGGGCGCGGCCGAGCGCCTCGGGGATGCCCCCGACGTCCGTGGCCAGCACCGGGATGCCGCGCGCGAGTGCCTCGGTGACCGCCATGCCGTAGGTCTCGGCGTAGGAGGCGAGGACCATCAGGTCGGCGGCCGAGTAGCTGGCGTCGAGGTCGGCGCCGGACCGGGGGCCCGCCAGCTGGATGCGGTCCTGCAGACCGTGCCGTGCGATCAGGTCCCGCAGATGCGCGACGTACTCCGGGTCCTGACCCAGCCCACCGACGCACACGCAGCTCCACGGCAGGTCGGTGACCTGGGCGAGCGCCTCGACCAGCCGGTGCTGCCCCTTGCGCGGGGTGACGGCGGCGACGCAGAGCAGGCGGGAGACGCCGTCGGTGCCGGAGGCGAGGGGGGCGATGTCGGCGCCGGGGGCGGCGACATGGACGCGGTCGGGGGCCAGGCCGTGGTGGGCGACCAGCCGGCGGACCGCCCAGTCGCTGGTGGCGATCACGGCGCCGACGGCCCGCAGGACCGTGCGTTCCTTGGCGTCGAGTTCGGCGGCCACCGCGGGGGCGAGTCCCGTCTCGTCGCCGAGCGGCAGGTGCACCAGGACGGCGATCCGCAGCCGTTCGGCCTCGGGGACGACGATCTCCGGTACGCCGCAGGCGACCAGCCCGTCGAGCAGCACCACCGCGCCGTCCGGCAGGTCCCGCAGCGCGCGGGCGAGTTCCGTGCGGGCGGCGGCGCCCGGCCGCGGCCAGGAACCGTCCACCGGCTGCTTGTGGGCCCGCCAGCCGAACCCGGGCAGGTCCAGGCAGACCCGCCGGTCGTAGGCGTTGCCGCCGCTGGGCATGGCCGGGTCGTCGACACCGCCCGGCATGACGAAGTGCGCGGTACGCAGGGACATGGGGACGATCTCGCCGTTCCTGGGGGCCGCCTGGGCGGGCACGAGGGAGAGCTTCTCCACGGTCGTGTCGGTCACAGGGCACGCTCGTGACTGGCCCAGGCGACATGCGACTCGTGCAGGGTGACCGAGATGCCCGTGAGCCCCCTCGCCCCCTCCCCCAGCGCGCCCTTGTGCACGCGCTCGGCGAGCCGGTCGGCGACGACCTTCGCCAGGAACTCGGTGGAGGTGTTGATTCCTGCGAACTCGGGCTCGTTGTCGAGGTTGCGGTAGTTCAGCTCGCTGACCACGGCGCCGAGTTCCTGCGTGGCCAGTCCGATGTCGACGACGATGTTGTCGTCGTCCAGCTGCTCGCGCCGGAACGTGGCGTCCACCAGGAACGTCGCTCCGTGCAGGCGCTGCGCGGGGCCGAAGACCTCGCCGCGGAAGCTGTGGGCGATCATGATGTGATCGCGGACGGTGACACTGAACAACGGACGACCCTCCAGGTGCGGGGCATGGATGCCGAGTAGTACGGCTCGTGTCCTTCCCATGTTCAGCGGCTCGTACCTCTTTTCTGAGGTCAGGCGCTTTCGGGGTACCGCACCCGGTGGCAGAGCGCCGGGATCTCCCCGGAGGCGAGCCGGGGCAGCACGACCGGGAGTTCCTCGAAGGCGCTCTCACCGGTGACGAGCGCGTCGAGCGACGGGTCGGCGAGCAGGTCGAGGGCGAGGCCGAGCCGGTCGGCGTACGTGCGGCCGGGGCGGGCCGGGGAGACGGTGCCGACCTGGCTGCTGCGGATCGTCAGGCGCCGGGAGTGGAAGGCCTCGCCCAGCGGGAGGGCGACGCGCCGGTCCCCGTACCAGCTGAGCTCGATCACCGTGCCCTCGGGGGCGAGCAGTTCCAGGGACCGGGAGAGGCCCTGCTCACTCGCGCTGGCGTGCACGACGAGGTCGCACTCGCCGAGGGCGGCGGCGGGTTCGGCGAAACCGACGCCGAGCGCCTTCGCGACCTCGGCCCGGGCGGGGTCGGCGTCCACCAACTGCACCCGTACACCGGGGAAGCGGGCCAGCAGCGCGGCGACCGAGCAGCCGACCATGCCGCCGCCGACCACGGCGATCCGGTCGCCGACCAGGGGGGCCGCGTCCCACAGCGCGTTGACGGCGGTCTCCACGGTGCCGGCGAGCACGGCACGGTGGGCGGGCACGCGCTCCGGTACGGGGGTCACGGCGGCTGCCGGGACGACGTACCGCGTCTGGTGCGGGTAGAGGCAGAAGACGGTACGGCCGGCCAGCTCCGGAGGTCCCTCCTCCACCACGCCGACGTTGAGGTAGCCGTACTTCACCGGCGCGGGGAAGTCGCCCTCCTGGAACGGTGCCCGCATGGCCGTGTGCTGGCTCTGCGGGACCCCGCCCCGGAAGACCAGCGTCTCCGTGCCGCGGCTGACGCCGGAGAAGAGTGAGCGGACCAGTACCTCGCCCTCGGCGGGAGCCGGGAGTTCGACATCCCGGATCTCTCCCTGCCCCGGAGAGCTGAGCCAGAACGCCCGTGCGGCGCGGATCATCGGCGTTCCTCCTGAACGATCGGCAAGCGGTGCACGTACGGAGGTGTGCACAGGCCGCGCACAGTACGCGGCGGTGATCGACTCTGTCACCTGGCCGGAGGATGTGCGGTGGCCCTGAACAACACTTTTGACGCGAGGCTGGTCCAGCAGGAGACCGCGGTGGGCGCGGGCGTGCAGATCCTGCTGCTGGCCGTGCTCGGATCGGCGATCGGCCTGGGAACGGCGGGCTGGCTCACCGGCCTCGCCTTCGCGATCGCCGGCTGGGCGGTGCTCTCGCGGGCCCTGCACCGGTCGGGGCTGCGGTCGTTCGGCCCGGCCAACCGGGTCACCCTCGGCCGGGCCACCCTGGTCGGCGGGGTGACCGCGCTGGTCGCCGACTCCTTCGAGAGCGCGCCGCCGGTCACGCTGCTGGTCGGCCTGACGGCGGTGGCGCTGATCCTCGACGGGGTGGACGGCAAGGTCGCGCGCCGCACCGGCACGTCGTCGGCGCTCGGGGCACGCTTCGACATGGAGGTCGACGCGTTCCTGATCCTGGTCCTGAGCGTGTACGTGTCGATGTCACTGGGGCCGTGGGTGCTGCTGATCGGCGGCATGCGCTACGCCTTCGTCGCCGCCGCCCGCTTCCAGCCGTGGCTGAACGCCCCGCTCCCGCCGAGCACGGCACGCAAGACGGTGGCCGCGGCGCAGGGAGTGTTCCTGCTGGTGGCGGGCGCCGATCTGCTGCCGTGGGCGGGCAACGCGGCGGTGGTGGGGCTGGCGTTGGGGCTGCTGGTGTGGTCGTTCGGGCGGGATGTGGGGTGGCTGTGGCGGGCGGCGCGGGTCCGACACGTCCCGGAGACGGCCCGCAAGGCGGAGCAGGCGGGGCGGGTGCTGGAGCCGGTGGCGGGGTGAGGGGGCAGGTGGAAGGTCGTCACAGCCGAGGTGAGCGTCGCCCGGCTGCAGTCACCTAGATGACCGGGACGGTTGGAGCGCGGCGAGCAGCATCGGCAGGGACGCGTGGAGTTCGCGCTCCCAGTACGCCCAGGTGTGGGTGCCGGGGCCGTAGAAGTGGGTCGTGAGCCGCTTGGCGCCCACGCGCTGCAACTCATCGGCCAGCGCCTGGTTCTGGCGGTTGAAGTCGGCCTCCAGGGCGTTGGTGGCGCCCGGTGGGTCGAGCGGGCCCGCCGTGCCGTCGCCGCACGACAGGTACACGGGGAGCGACTTGAGTCGCCCGGCCAGGTGGAACGGGTCGTGGGCCTGCCAGATGCGGCGCTGGGCCACCGGGTCGCCCCAGACCCGCAGCGGGTCGTTGCCCTGGCCGGCGAAGAGGCCCATGATGCGGTTGACCGACTCGTCGTTCAGCAAGGGGTGCGCCGAGCCGGAGTACGCGGCGGTCGCCTTGAACATGCCCGGGTGCCGGGCGGCGTAGAGCAGGGCGCCCTGGCCGCCCATCGACAGGCCCGCCACGACGCGGTTGCTTCCGGCGCCCCAGTCACGCTCCAGGAGCCGTCGGAGTTCCTTGGTGTGGAAGGTCTCCCACCCGGGGTCGCCGCCCTCGCCGTGGTTCCACCAGTCGCTGTACCAGCCGTTCCAGCCTGCCTCCGGCATCACGACGAGGACGTCGCGCAGGCTGTCGACCTCCGCGACGTCGGTCATGCGGGTCCATGAGGTGTAGTCGCCGCAGCAGCCGTGCAGCAGCCAGAACGTCGGCCAGTGTCGGCGCCGGTCGTCGGGGTTCCAGCCGTCCGGGGTGAGAAGGCGGACCTTCACGGTGCGGCCGCCCAGGGCGGTCGACCGCACCGACAGGTCGACCTGCCGGTCCGCGACCTGGGTGACCGCGACGACCTCGGCGCCGCCCCGTCCCGAGGAGGGGGCCGCCCCGGCGCCGGTGCCGGACGGCGTGGGCGCGGGCGCGGGCGCGGTGGCGAGCGTCGGTGCGGCAGGCGCGACGGTCGCGAGCAGTACGGCGAGGACGAGCAGGACACGGGATCGAAGGGGGGTCAGGACGGCGGTCACGTTCGTGATCACATCGGCTCCCTGCGGTGTGCTTTGCTGCTGCCCGGACAGATCGGCGAAGCGGCTGTGCAGCATGGTGCCATCGAACGGGCCCGCGCGGGAGGCGAGCCGCCCGGGGCCGCCGGGCGCCCCCGACCCCGCCGGGACCCCCCACATTTTAACCCCCCCCCCCCCCCCCACCACCAGACCCCCGGGCCCCCCACC